>JBJTQT010000196.1:0-13187 GCA_046075745.1 Cyanobium sp.
ACCCAGGCGTCGCCGTAGTTGCCATGGACAGTGTTGGCCGTGCTGGCGGGCAGCAACCCTGTCAGGGGATGTTGGCGGGAGAGCACCACCGCTTCGATCTCCCGATCCAGCCGCTGGAGAAGGGCCAGAGCGTCGGGGGCCGCGTCAGCAGCTGCCTCCCTCAAGGAGAGGTTCCGTTCCCCCTGGCTCACCATGGTCGGATCACCGGTGCGCATCCCCACGGGCTGATTCACCTTCACGTTTGCTACAGATTCTCCTCCGCGATGTCCCCTTTCACGGCAACAAACGTCACCGACCCCTTGCAGGCCATGGTGCTAGGGATTCCGGTGAACGTGTGCGATGACGTTCTCGCTTCGGCCATCGCCCTTCATCGCCAAGGCGGCGGGCAGATCGTCACCCTCAATGCCGAGATGACCATGGCGGCCCTGGACGATCCCGCCCTGGCCGGGGCCATCCGTGGCGCCGATCTGGTGATTCCGGATGGGGCAGGCGTGGTCTGGGCCCTTGGGCGGCAGGGCATTCGGGTGCGCCGGGCGCCGGGCATTGAGCTGGCCCGCAACCTTCTCAACCATGCCGCAACCGAGGGCTGGCGCGTTGCCCTGGTGGGCTCCAGCCCCCAGGTGCTGGAGCGGCTCTGCCCCAGGTTGAAGGCAGAGATCCCAAGCCTTCAGCTGGTGATGACGATCCACGGCTACAACGACCCCGAGGCCTGGCCCGAGCTGGAACGGCGTCTGCTTTCGGTGCATCCCGATCTGGTGCTGGTTGCCCTGGGGGTGCCCCGTCAGGAGCTCTGGATCCAGGGCCTGCCCCATCCCCTTTCGGGCCTCTGGATGGGGGTCGGTGGCAGCTTTGATGTCTGGGCTGGCACCAAGAAACGCGCTCCCCTATGGATGGGGAAGATCCACCTGGAATGGCTCTACCGCCTCATTCAAGAGCCGTCCCGCTGGCGCCGGATGTTGGCTTTGCCCGCCTTCATGGGGGCTGTGCTCAGCGGAAGCCCACCGAGGCCTGCCACACGAAGGCGAGAAGCAGGAAGAAGAGGGGAATGATGGGCAGGATGTCCACCAGGGGGGCAAAGGCCTGGTAGGCCTCTGGAAGCTGGGCAAACACGTGCAGGACCATGCCGGAAGCAATCCGTTGCGGTGGCTGGAACCTACCACGTGTGCGCCGCCAGGGAGGCGGGCTCCCAGGGAGCGAAATCCTCTGAAAAACACCCCTCCGCAATGGCCTGCCCCATGGCGGTGGTGAAGCGCAGGAGGGTGGTGAGGTTGTGGAGGCTCAAGAGGGTGCGGCCCAGCATCTCCTCGCAGCGCAGCAGGTGGTGGAGATAGGCCCGGCTGTGCAGGCGGCAGGCCAGGCAGGGGCAACGGTCATCGAGGGGCGTGTGGTCGTGACGGAAGCGGGCATTGCGGAGATTCCAGCGCTCCCCGCCCACCAGGGCGGTGCCATGGCGCCCCAGTCGGGTGGGCAGCACACAATCAAAGAGGTCGAAGCCCTCGGCCACGGCCACCACCATCTCCCGCAGACTGCCCACCCCCATGAGGTAGTGGGGGCGATCCTCCGGCAGCAGAGGACCCACCTGGGCCACGATCCGGTGCATCTCCTCCACCGGTTCCCCCACGCTCACCCCCCCCACGGCGATGCCCGGCAGATGCATTGAGGCCACCACCCGGGCCGATTCCTCCCGCAGGTGGGCATAGCAGCCCCCTTGAACGATGCCGAAGAGGGCCTGGTCCTCCCCCTGATGGTGGCTGATGCAGCGCTCCAGCCAGAGGTGGGTGCGCCTGCAGGCTTCAGCCACCAGGGCCTCTGAGGCGGGATAGGGAGGGCACTGGTCGAAGGCCATGGCCACATCGGCGCCGAGATCCCTCTGGATCGCCATGCAACGTTCCGGCGTGAGCAGGATGGCCGCTCCGTCGCGGGGGGAGCGGAAGGCAACCCCTTCGTCATCGATCCGGTTGATCGCCGCCAGGCTGAACACCTGAAAGCCGCCGGAATCGGTGAGCATGGGCCCCTTCCAACCCATGAAGCGGTGCAGTCCCCCTGCCTCTGCCACCACGGCTTCGCCGGGCTGGAGGTGCAGATGAAACGTGTTGGCCAGCACCATCTGGGCCCCCGTTTCCTCCAGCTGGGGAGTGCTGATGCCCTTCACGGTGGCGGCAGTGCCCACCGGCATGAAGCGGGGGGTCTGCACGGCACCGTGGGGGGTGTGCCAGTGTCCGCACCGCGCTCGCGTGCGGGGACACCGGGCCGTGATGGTGAAGGCAAAGGCCTGGGCGGACACGATCCTGGCCGGGGGATCTGACCCTAGGCGCGGGCTTCCACGCCGCGGCGGAGGCGTGGCAGGGTGGGGCCGGTCCCGCCTGCCGCTCTGCCACGTCACCCTTTCCTCCCTCCTGGCTCCAAGATCTGGCCGGAGCCTGGATCTTTTATTCCGTCTTGCCCCCCTGGCCTGGAATCCTTCCACGGTTTGAGCGCATCGCCCGATTTGCGCCCTGGATGGGTCTGCTGATCGGAGCGCTGCAGGCCCTGCTCTGGTGGGTGCTTCAGGGCCAGGTGCCCCTTCTGGCCCAGGTGTGCCTGGTGCTGGCCACCGGATTGCTACTCACCGGTGGCTTGCACATGGATGGGGCGATGGATACGGCCGATGGCCTGGCCGCCGGTGAGCGGCTGCTGGAGGCCATGCAGGACAGCCGGGTGGGAGCAAGCGGTGCCCAGGCCCTGGCGGTGCTTCTCCTTCTGAAGGGGGGAGCGCTGGCTGCGCTGCAGGGCGCCGCACCTCTTGCCTTGGTATGGGCTGCCCTCTGGGGGCGGATGGCGCCCCTGCTGGCGGTGGCCTGGTTTCCCTACCTCCATCCCCGCGGATCGGCAGGCTTTCACCGCCGCAACTGGGCCGGGTTGCTCCCGGAGGCCCGGCCCGGCCTGCTGGCGGTGGGTGCTCTCCTGGTGATCAGTCTCTGGAGGGGCTGGTCGGCCATCGGGCTGGTGGGTGCCCTCCCGGCCCTGGTGGTGCCCCGTTGGCTCGGACGGCGGCTGGGGGGGCACAGCGGTGACAGCTACGGGGCCTGCGTGGAGTGGACGGAAGTGCTGGCCCTGCTGATCAGCGCGTTGGTGCCCCTGCTGGCTCGGCTGAGGCCGGCAGGCTGAGGCTGAAGGCGTTGCCCTGGCTGGGAAGCGAGGGGTCCACCAGGGCTGGAGGAGTCACCAGCTCCAGGCTCCCCCCCAGATGTCGGGCCAGTTCCAGGGCCAGGGCGAGCCCAAGGCCCGTCCCTGGTTTGCCCTGGCTCTGCAGCCCACGCACGCCCCGTTCAAAGATTCGTTCCTGCTCCTCTTCCGCGATCGGCAAGCCCCCATCCCACACCGTGAGGCGGGGGCCAGAGGGCGTGGAGGTGCAGTGCAGACCCACCGGGCTTCCTGGGGTGCTGTAGCGGAAGGCGTTCTCCAGGAGGTTCGCCAGGATTTCAGCCACCGCGCTGCCCTCACCGCGCCACTCCGGGATCGTTTGAGGTCCCAGCCACTGGCGCCCCTCCAGCGCCGCCGTGGCCCTGGCCCGCTGCACCAGCGGAGCCACCAGATCGGCCAGCAGCTCCCCCCGGGGGCCGGAGAGCAGGGGAGGGAGCAGCAGAGGGTCCAGGGTGCTGGCCGGTGGTAACAGGCCATCGGGCTGGGCCAGGGCGCTGATGGCCTCCACGTATCGGCTCAGTTGCCGTTCCTCCGCCAGCAGCCCCTCCACCAGGCTGCGGCTGTCACTGTCTTCTTTCACCCGCCTGAGGAGCAGATGGCCGAAGGTGCGCAGGGCCGTGAGGGGATTGCGCAGTTGGTGCACCAGCACCTTCAGCTGCTCCTCCTGCGCCTCCACCTTCCGTTGCAGCCGTTGCTGCTCCAGATCCAGCCGCAGGGCTTCCGTGAGGCAGATGGCCACCCCTTGAAGCCGTTGTTGCAGGAGGGGTGACCAGGTTGCTCCACGGGTTTCCACCTGCAGGGCCCCGAGCAGGTCCGCCCCGTCGCGGAGGGGAAGCCATCGCCTTTCTTCGGCGGGCACCCGTAGCTGGCTGTCCGTTCCGATGGCAGCCAGCCGTCTGGCCTCCTCGGGCCACTGGCCCAGGGGAAGGAGAGTGGGCACACTGCCTTGTCCGGGGTGGGTCACGTAGACCACCAGGGCTTCCACATCCGGGCAGTCCACGAATTGCCCCAGTTGACTGCGCAGCAGGAGGAGAAACCTCTCGGAGACTGGGGTCACGGGATGCAGAGCCCAGGCGTAAGGGCGACCTTAAAAAAACTTGACCTTACAGGGGGGTGAAAACGGAAAAAAAGCTTTAAAGTTCTGGTATCGACCACTACTTCCCAGTCCCCAGCCGGGAGGAGTTGTCCAGCCATCGCGGCCAAGCTTGCAAAGCTCTTGCAATCGAGGTTACAGCAGAGACAGGTGCACGTCTCTGTGGTTCGGGTGGGTCACCGCCCCGGCGTATGGCTGCGATCTTCCCCGATCGCCTCCCGGACGACAGAACGTAGGGCCGTGGGCCGCCGCCCCAGGCGACCCGGCAGTCCGGCCGAACGAGCTTGTCTCGTCTCTGCCGGGCGGCCAGCCCTCCCCTTTCTTCCTCTCTCCACTCCGCTCCAGGGGTGATTCCTTCATGTCCAAGAAGCGCAAGCGGATCAGCCGCCGTCGTCTCGCCGGCCAGCGGGTGCTGGCCCACGTGCCCACCTTCAATCTCGAGACCGGTTCCCACAAGCCCGTCACGGCCGCACGCCGCTTCATTGCGGAGTCCGAGCTTCTGGCGCCGGCGATTCTCAACGTGCGCCGCAATGAGCACACCACCGATCGCTTCTTCTGGGGCGAAAAGGGTCTCTTCAGCGCGCAGTATGCCGAGGAAAACCATTTCCTCTTCCCCTCCCTCCGCCTGATCGTCGATCGCATCGGTGAAGAGGTGCTCTTCGAAGGCATCGAGTCCCTCGCGGCCGATGACTGGGAAGAAGTGGAGGAGTACGAGTACGCCTTCGTCTGAGGCTGGTGTTCGCCTAACCCTGCCAGGCGCGGGTCAGAAACTCCCGCATGGCAGGGAACAGAGCGGGGTCGATGCCATGCCCGCCGGAGAAGGCCAGGGTCTGCACCGACCCGCCGCTCTCCTGCAGGCTCTTTTCGAGAGCCTCACACGCCCCGAAGGGCACCACGGGGTCTTCCCTGCCATGGGTGAGCAGGATCGGTGTCAGCGGCCGTTGCGGCATCCATTCCGGGTGGGGATAGCCACTGCAGCCGATCAGCCCCGCCAGGGGCAGTCCTGCTCCGATGGCCACATCGATCGCCATGGCTGCTCCCTGGGAGAAGCCCAGCAGCGCCGTTCGCTCCAGGGGCACGGTGCGGGAGAGGTCCTGGAGCCGGCGCAGCAGGTCGGCGCGGGCTGCCGGTAGTTCAGGCCAATTGGGCAGGCTCAGGTCATACCACTGGCGGCCCATCCCGCCTGGATGGGGAAGGGGGGCTCGCAGAGCCACCACGCTCACCTGCGGTGCCTCAGAGCCAAGCAGTTCGCTGCCCAGATCGAGCAGATCATCGGCATCGGCTCCCCATCCATGCAGCAGCACCAGCCGCCGATCCGCTTCCAGTGGGCCTTCGACAAGGGCGGAGTCAGGGGTCATGGCTCTGGTGGTCGGCAGGTGGACAGGGGAGCGCGGGAGGGCAGGGGAGTTGCTGTCTAGGTTGGCCTTTCAGCTGCCGACCTTCGCTTCATGGCCCCCACCGCTCTGCTCAGTGTGTCGGACAAGGAGGGGTTGCTGCCACTGGCCCAGGGCTTGCTGGCCCAGGGCTACCGGCTGATCTCGAGCGGAGGCACCGCCGCTGCTCTGGCGGCCGCTTCCCTGCCGGTGACCCGGGTGGCTGAGGTCACCGGGGCGCCGGAAATCCTGGGGGGACGGGTCAAGACCCTCCACCCACGCATCCACGGGGGCATCCTGGCCAAACGGGAGGATCCCAACCACCTGGACGACCTGCAGTCCCAGGCCATCGACCCCATCGATGTGGTGGTGGTGAACCTCTATCCGTTCGCGCGCACCGTCTCCCAACCCGGGGTGAGCTGGGAGGAGGCGATCGAGCAGATCGACATCGGCGGGCCGGCCATGGTGCGGGCGGCAGCCAAGAATCACGCCCATGTGGCGGTGCTCACCGACCCGGCCCAGTACCCCGCCTTCCTGGAGGCCCTCAGGGCCTCACAGGTGGATGGGGCTCTGCGGCGTCAGCTCGCATTGGAGGCCTTCCGCCACACGGCAGCCTACGACGCAGCCATCAGCGGCTGGTGGGCAGAGCGTCTCGCCCGGGAGGCAGCCTCCAGCTCAGCCCAGCCGCCGCAGCATCCGCCGGCATTCCAGCTCCAGCTGCCGGCGCTGCAGACCCTTCGCTACGGGGAAAATCCCCACCAGCTGGCCACCTGGTATGGAGCCCCATCGCAGGGGTGGGGTGCTGCCCGGCAGCTCCAGGGCAAGGAACTCAGCTTCAACAACCTCATGGATCTGGAGGCGGCTCTGGCGACCCTGCGGGAGTTCGGGTACGGCCAGAGCGGTGATGAGGCCCGCTCCATCCCTGCCGCCGTTGTGATCAAGCACACCAATCCCTGCGGCGTGGCCACGGCGGCGAGCACTGCAGAAGCGCTGCAACGGGCTCTGGCCGCAGACAGCGTTTCGGCCTTCGGTGGCATCGTGGCTCTCAACGGGCCCGTTGATGTCGCCTGCGCCGAGGCCCTCACCGGCCTCTTCCTGGAGTGTGTGGTGGCGCCTGCCTGCGATGAAGAGGCCAGCCGGCTTCTGGCGGCCAAGCCCAACCTCCGGGTGCTGACCCTCCCCCCTGAAGCTGTGGAAGCGGCGCCCCACCGGCAGATCCGCTCCCTGCTCGGCGGCGTGATGGTGCAACAGAGCGACGACCAAAGGATCGAACCTGAGACCTGGCAGGTGGTGAGCCAGCGCCGGCCCAGCGAGCAGGAGTGGCAGGATCTCACCTTCGCCTGGCAGGTGGTGCGTCATGTGCGTTCCAACGCCATCGTGGTGGCGGTTCAGGGCCAGACCCTGGGGATCGGTGGAGGCCAGACCAACCGCGTGGGTGCAGCCCGGCTTGCCCTGGAGGCAGCTGGGGAGAAGGCCCGGGGGGCCGTGCTGGCGAGCGATGGTTTCTTCCCCTTCGACGACACGGTGCGCCTGGCGGCGGACCATGGGATTGCGTCGGTGATCCAGCCCGGTGGCAGCCTCAGGGATGGGGAGAGCATCGCGGCCTGTGATGCCCTCGGCCTGGCCATGGTGACCACCGGCAGGCGTCATTTCCTGCACTGAGCCAGGTCAGGCCAGATGTAGCTTCGCCTGCATGTGAACGGCCCTGCCATGAGCGATCTGATTCCCCCCTCCCTGGCCCACAACCTCAACTTTCTTCACCCCGTGCTGATGTGGGTGTTCTTCGGCCTGGCCGCCTATTCCATGGTGCTAGGGCTGAAAGCCAAGAAAACACGCACCGCCGATGCCGAGGAACGCAAGGCCCTGATCAAGGGGCAGTTCGCCCGTCGCCATTACCTGCTGGGTAGCCTGCTGCTTGCCCTGATGGTGCTGGGCACGGTGGGTGGCATGGCCGTCACCTACATCAACAACGGCAAGCTCTTCGTGGGCCCGCACCTCTTGGTGGGCCTCGCCATGACCGCCCTGATCGCCATGGCGGCTGCTCTCTCACCCCTGATGCAGCAGGGCAATCTGGTGGCCCGGAAGGTGCACGTGGGTCTGAACATGACCCTGATGACCCTCTTCCTCTGGCAGGCCGTGACCGGCATGCAGATCGTGCAGAAGATTCTCACCAGCTAGCTGCAGCGCGGGCCTGGCTCAGAACTGGGCTCTGCGACGGGGGGGGCAGGGAATGCCGTGCCGGGCATGGAAATCCTCCTGCACCTTCCAGGTGAGCCGGCGGGAGATCTGCCGCACGATCTGGCGCAGAAGATGGTCGCCGCTGCTCTGCAGCAGGCCATCAGGCAGAAGGGTGATCATGGAAGGAAGACGGATCCATACCGCCAGATCGAGTTGCCAGCGCACGAGCGTGTGGGCCATCAGCCTGTCCACATCCTCGTGGGACACCTCCCGGGATTGCTCAGGCCCCGCTTCATCCAGCTCAAGCGAGGCATTGAATTCCACGTCGTAGACCCCCGCCAGGGCCGGATCGCTTTCAGCCAGTGGCACGGTGATGATCGAATAGATCCCGTTGGCCCGCGGCAGCAGTTCCAGGCCGATCGTGGGCTCCACCTCAAAGCCGAAGTTGCCGAAGCGCCCCAGACTGAGGGCATACCCCCGATCCCCGAGGGAGGTGACCTCCATCGGACTGGCACAGCTGGTGAACCACCCCTGATGTTCATCCAGATAGCCCGCCACCACGCGGGCAGGGGCCCGCATCTCCATTAGGTCGGAGAAGGCGCTGCCGTAGCGGAACACCTGCCTGTCGCTGCCGAAGGCCTGGCGGAGTCTGTCCTGGGGTGCCTCCATGGCCGGGGATCCTTCCGAACGCTGATGACCAGTCCGGTCCGGTTCAGGCGGGCTGTCGGGGGGGCTGTCGATCGTTGGAATGGACACCAGAGATGGCGAGGGCAACGGGTCTCCTGGAATGGGCTGGCCGCAGAGGGGCTTTGGATCGGGAAGGGAACTTAGGACGATGGACGAACCTTTAGGGAATGTAAAGCCAGGTCAGAGGACTGGAACCCCCCAGATCGGGAATCAGACCCTGGTGAGCTGAATCAGCCGTTGAATCACGTCCTCCACCACCCGGTCGGGGGTGGAGGCTCCGGAGGTGATGCCCACCCGGATCGGCCCCTCCGGCAGGAAGGGCTCCTCCACTGCCAAGTCACCTCCAAGGGGTTTATGGCTGATCTGATTGCCGGGACCGATACGTTCCGGTGTATCGATGTGAAACGAGCGGATGCCCCGGCTGCTGGCAATCTCCTGCAGATGGGTGGTGTTGGAGGAGTTGTAGCCGCCGATCACCACGATCAGATCCAGGGGTTCATCTACCAGGGAGAACATGGCATCCTGCCGCTCCTGGGTGGCATCACAGATCGTGTTGAAGGCCACGAAGTGATCGTTCAGGCTGGTCGGGCCATACCGCTGCAGCATGGTGCGCTCAAACAGCCGCCCGATGTCTTCGGTTTCCCTCTTGAGCATGGTGGTCTGGTTGGCCACCCCCACACGGATCAGGTCGCGGTCGGGGTCGAAATCGGGGGAACAGGCCTTGGCGAAGCGCTCGATGAACGCCTGGCGTTGTTCGGGGGAAGGACTGCCCCCAGCCGCGCTGGCCAGGATGTAATCGCAGACCATCTGGGCTTCCGCCAGATCCAGCACCACCAGATAGGTGCCAGCGAAGGAACTCGTGGCCAGCGTTTCCTCATGTTTCACCTTGCCGTGAATGATCGAGGTGATGGCGTGTTTCTTGTGCTTTTCCACCGTGGTCCACACCTTGGAGACCCAGGGGCAGGTGGTGTCAACGATGTGGCAGCCGCGCTCGTTGAGGAGCTGCATTTCCTGAACGGTTGCCCCGAACGCCGGAAGAATCACCACATCTCCTGAGGCCACATCAGAAAAGTCCTTCACCCCTTCCTCCACCGGGATGAAGCGCACATTCATCTCGCGCAGATGCAGGTTCACCGAGGGGTTGTGGATGATCTCATTGGTAATCCAGATGCGCTCGCTTGGATAAAAGCGTCGGGTTTCATAGGCCATGGCCACCGCTCTCTCCACTCCCCAGCAGAAGCCGAAGGCCTCTGCCAGCCTCACGGTCAGACGCCCCTCGCGCAGGGCGTAGCCGTTATCACGGATGCTGGCGATCAGATCACTCTGGTAGGCCGTCTGCAGGTTGCCGGCCACCTCTTCGCCGAGGCCGAATCCCCTCCGGTTGTAACGCTCCGAATGATGGAGGGCACGCTTGAAGGCGTGGGTGTCCATTGGGCGTGCGGCAAACCAACTCAACTCTATGGGATGGTTTTTGGCTCTGGGTCGGGCTGCTCGAGCAGTACTGGCGCCACCCCCTCCCACAGCACGGCATCCGCATCGAAGCGGTAGCGGCAGGGAATCACCTCCACGCCGCTGGCCAGGGCCTCTCGGAAGAGAGTTCCATAGCGTGGGTCGGCGCTGTCGCCCGGGGCGAAGCGACGCACATCGCAGCGGCTCAGGCAGGGCACCAACACGGCCCTGGCTTCAGGCAACACCCCCATCAGCTCAATGAGATGCTTCTGCCCGCGCTCGCTCACGGTGTCGGGGAACAGCCCAACATCGTTCTGGCACCAGGTGGTGTTCTTCACCTCCACATAGATCGGGCGTTGGTCGCCGCTGGCCTCGGCGGGCTGCAGCAGCAGATCGATGCGGCTGCGTTTGCCCTGCCCGTAGGGCACCTCTGCCCGCACGCCGGCGATCGGGCCCAGCCAGGGGTCCAGGCAGCCTGCCTCGATGGTCTGACGGACCAGGCGGTTGGGCAGGGCCGTGTTCACTCCGACCCACACCAGCTCGCCATCCACCCCCAGCACCTCCGCCTGCTCCCAGGTCCAGTCGAGCTTGCGACTGGGGGCCGGGGCGTATCGCAGCCGCACCCTGCCGCCAGGGCGCAGCACACCGGTCATCGGTCCGGTGTTGGGGCAGTGGACCGTCACCACATCGCCCCCGGCCAGTTCCACATCCGCCAGGAATCGCTTGTAGCGCCGGAGCAGCACCCCCTCCACCAGGGCCTCCAGCTGCAGCACAGGCCTGGCCCGATCTGGGCCGCCGGAGGGGGGCTCGGCTGAAGAGGAGGGCATGGGGCGGTTGCGGGTGGAGAACGCGGAGGCGGGCCGCCATACTGCCGGGCGATGTGTGGGGCCCTGTGCCCGGCTGGATTGGCTCCATCCCTGAAACGGATCGCTCTGATCGTGGCGCTGGCCACCGCCCTCAGCAAGGTGGCTGGTCTGCTGCGGCAGCAGGTGATCGCCGCCGCCTTCGGCGTGGGTGCGGCCTACGACGCCTACAACTACGCCTATGTGCTGCCGGGCTTCCTGCTGATTCTGCTGGGGGGGATCAATGGTCCCTTCCACAGCGCCATGGTGAGTGTGCTGGCTCGGCGGCCCCGGGAGGAGGGGGCCCATGTGCTGGCGGCCATCAACACCCTTGTGGGTGCGGCCCTGCTGGTGGTGACGCTGTTGCTGGTGGTGGCGGCGGATCCGCTGATCACCCTTGTCGGTCCCGGGCTGGATGCCGTCCGGCATGACATCGCCGTGATGCAGCTGCGCTGGATGGCTCCGATGGCTCTGTTCGCCGGTCTGATCGGCCTCGGCTTCGGTGCCCTCAATGCTGCTGATGAGTTCTGGCTGCCAGCCGTGAGCCCCCTGCTCTCCAGCGTCGCTGTGATTGCTGGCATCGGCCTCCTCTGGTGGCAGCTGGGGCCGGCGATCACCCTGCCCTCCACCGCATTGATCGGTGGGATCGTGCTGGCGGGCACCACCACCCTCGGAGCCGTGCTGCAGTGGCTGATCCAGCTCCCTGCCCTGGCCCGGCAGGGTCTGCACCAGGTGCGGCTGGTGTGGGATTGGAAGGATCCGGGCGTGCGGGAGGTGCTCCAGGTGATGGGCCCGGCCACGCTCTCCTCCGGGATGCTTCAGATCAATGTGTTCGTGGATCTGTTCTTCGCCTCCGGCATCCTCGGGGCTGCGGCTGGGCTCGGGTACGCCAACCTGCTGGTGCAGACCCCCCTGGGCCTGCTCTCCAATGCCCTGCTGGTGCCCCTGCTGCCGGTGTTCGCCAGGCTCACCGCCCCGTCAGACCGTCGCCAGCTGATCGGCCGCATCCGGCAGGGCCTGATGCTCTCCAACGCCAGCATGTTGCCCCTGGGGGCGTTGATGGTGGGCCTGGCCGCACCCATCGTGGCCCTGGTTTACGAGAGGGGGGCCTTTGATCAGCAGGCCGCGCGACTGGTCACCTCCCTGCTCATGGCCTACGGCGTGGGGATGCCGGCCTATCTGGCCAGGGATGTGCTGGTGCGGGTGTTCTACGCCCTGGGGGATGCGAACACGCCCTTCCGCTGGTCGGTGGGGGGCATCGGCCTCAACGCCATCTTCGACTGGCTCTTGGTGGGGGGGCCCGCTCCCGGGATGGGCCTGTTGCTCCCACGGTTCTATTTCGGGGCCCCCGGGCTGGTGCTGGCGACGGTGTTGGTGAATGTGATCACCTGTTTGGGCTTGCTGCTGGTGCTTCAGCGCAGGCTCGGGGGGCTCCCCCTGAAGAGCTGGGGGCGAGACACCCTCCTGCTTCTCCTGGCGGCCCTCCTGGCGGGGGGGGCGGCCTGGGGGTTGGCCTCCGCGGTTCACTGGCCGAAGGGCCTGCTGGGTCTGCTGCTGCAGAACGGCCTCAGCGCTTCTCTGGCGATCGGCATCTACGGCACCCTTGGCTCCCTGTTCGGCGTGGGTGAGGTGAGGGACATGATCCGCGCTCTGCAGCGCCGGCGGGCCTAGGAGAGCCTCACGTCCCGCTCTTCCCTCACCTGAAGGGGAATCTCCAGCCGGGAGCGACCAATCATCTCAGGCCCGTCGATGGAGAGAATCCGGGCCTCGATGCCGAAGTCCTTGAAGGCAGCCTCCAGCTCATTGATCAACGCCTTTTCCACCTGGGCTTCCGCATCCACCACCTTGCCGATCAGCCGGCTGCCGAGACGGCCGATACGTTTGCTCACCACCTCTCGGGCGTTGGTGACCTCGATGATCAGCACGACGGATCTCCGGGTGGAGTCACCCTATCGGCCCAAGGGGCAGAGGAGGGTGAACCCCTGCCGGGCCGGCACCCTCAGCAGTAGGGCTCAAGCAGGTCTTCCAGGTCGCGTAGCTGGCTGGCCGGGATGAGGCGGGCCAGGGGCAGGCGGGTGGCGCCACCGCCGATCGGCACCTGCACCGCCTCCAGGGCCTGACGGGCGCACACCGAAGCTCCCTGATCAAGCCGGGCGGCGCACTCGCTGGCCAGCACGGCGGCTAGGCCGGCGTCGCCGAGATAGAGGTTCCAGTTGGCCACCTGCAGATAGATCCGGTCGGCGAGGGCACGGCTGAGTTCCTCGAGATCCTGGGCGGAGAGGCTCATGGCTGGGGGGCGGGCCGCATCACGACCACCACGCTGGCATGCATCAGCAGCACCATGGCCCAGCCCAGGGTGAGCCAGCTGAGGTGGCTCCAGGG
>JBJTQT010000197.1:0-3740 GCA_046075745.1 Cyanobium sp.
TGGCGCCACCGATCCGGGTGCTGCTGATCACCGCCCGGCCAGAAGACGAGGCCTGCGGCTACATCGACCATCGGGCCAGCTCTCTCCCGCTGGTGGCCGCCACAGAAGAGCTGGGGGATCTGTTGCACCTCACCCAGTTGCTGATGGGCACGTCGGTTGCTCTGCCAATCCTGGGATCAGAAGTGGCGGCTCGTACCCAGCCAACCCTTTTGGATCTTGGCGTGGCACTTGTATCAGGTGCAATCGCCGCTTACGCCTCGGTGAGCAGGAAGGCCATTAGCTCCTTGGCTGGGACAGCAATTGCCGTGGCTTTGGTGCCTCCGGTTTGTGCCTTTGGGCTGCTGTTGGCCAAAGCCCAATGGTCGGAAGGGCTCGGAGCTGTGCTGCTGTTCGCTGCCAACCTCTTGGGAATATTAAGCGGAGCTCTGATCACCTTGGCGCTCTGTCTGCCGGAACTGAGGGTAAGACTCTGGCGGAGCCGCCTAGGGGTCGTGAGCCTGTTACTCACGGCTCTGCTGCTGATTCCCTTGAGCGGCAGCTTCCTGACGCTGATGGGCAAGGCCAGGAGGGCAGCGGCCCTCGACCAAATCCAAGATGCGATCACGGCATCCTTGAAGAACAAAACGATCACTCTTGGACAGGATTCCGAATTGATGAATGTGCGCATTGACTGGAGCCACCATTGATACGTGCGGCCGTACGTGTCACCAATCCGCGGTTGCCGACCCCACGACAAGTGGCTGATGTGCAGGCGTATATCAATAGGCAGCAACCGATTCGTTATCGGCTCATCATTCAGCGGCTCTCCGTTGATGTGATCGGCCCTGAGACTGAACCCAACCCCGAACAGTTGCTCCCCCAGGAGGTCTTGCGGGATCCGGGCTCTCCACCGGAGGTGATCAACACGGCGCCCACGGCTCCTGATCGTGGGGTTCCCCCGTAATGCCCATGGCGTTCTTGCCAGGCTCCAGCAGCTACCAGAAAGCGCCCGATTGGTCACATTTGTCACCACTGACCCGATCATTCGTTGCTGCTTCCGCTCAGAACGGTTCTTACGCTCCATCCAGTATCAATCGGCGTCCATGCCACCTTTCTATCGGGCCCAACGGCTTCTTTGGGCACTCTTGTCCGCCAGCCCTCTTACAGGCGTGGTCTTCCTGATCTGGGCCTCCGGGCAATTGGATCCGGCCCATGGCGCATCCGAGGAAATTGGCGTGTACTCCGGTCGCCACTACAACACCGACAAGGCTCTTTACGCGGAGTTCACACGCCGCACGGGAATCAAGGTGAAGTTGCTTGAGGCCAAAGACGATGCCTTGATTGAACGTCTGCGCAATGAAGGTGCCAACTCTCCTGCCGATGTGCTCGTACTGGTGGACGTCGCTCGTCTCGATAAGGCAGCTGACATGGGATTGTTCCAACCCACTCGATCCGCCAGCCTGATACGAGATGTTCCGCTGAACCTCCGCGATTCAAGGAGTCGTTGGTTTGGTCTCACCCGGAGAGTGCGTGTGATCATCGTCAATCCGAATCTGATCCATCCATCCACCATCCGAGCCTATGGCGATCTTGCCAATCCTGCCCTCAAGGGCAAGCTTTGCCTGCGGGATAGCAAGAGTGTCTACAATCAATCCCTGGTAGCCGACCAGTTGATCTTGCGTGGTGAAAATGCCACCAGGGCATGGGTTAAAGGGATGGTGGCCAACGTTCGCAAGCCATTCTTCACATCGGATACGCCACTGGCTCGGGCCGTAGCCCAGGGTGAGTGTGCTGTTGGTGTGGTCAACACCTATTACGTCGCTCGCATGCTCGCTGGGGATAGCGGTGCGGGGGATAGAGCTTTGGCAGCCAAGTTGAAAGTGATCTTCCCCAAGCCAGCCCACGTGAATATTACAGGCGCTGGGGTGACGATGGCTTCCAAGAATCCTGCCGCAGCCACTCGCCTGATTGAGTTCCTCACCTCACCAACGGGAGGACGGGGCTATGCAGAAGCAAACAATGAGTATCCCCTCAAGGGCTATGGGGAGAATCCGATCTTGAAGCGTTTCGGTAGCTTCTCGGCACCCCCCATCTCATCAGAGCAAATGGGGGCTCGTTCCCGTCAGGCTTTGAGTCTGATGCAGACCAATGGATGGAACTAATTGCCTTCTTCAGAGTGCAAAGCCCAGTGACATGGTGTGTGCTTCAGTTTGCATGGGCGTTCAGCAGCAGGGTTCAGCCGGAGTGGTGCAATGGGCTGCCAGGCCGGCAAGCCAGCCCCGCAGCTGCTCGATTGCTTCCGGCCGCAACCGGTAGTACACCCAGCGGCCGCTCTGTCGGTCCGCCAGCAGCCCCGCCTCCTTGAGCACCCTGAGGTGAAAGGAGAGCTTCGACTGGGCCAGGCCCAGATGTTTGGTGAGCTCGCAGACGCAGAGCTCACCGCCGCCGAGGGCCTCGATCACCTGCAGACGGATCGGCTCGGCCAGGGCCTTGAGCAGCGCCCTGGCCTGATCGGCATCGAGTTCGTCCGTCGCCGAGGCGACGGCATGGTTACTGGTCACGGCGCTACTTGTTGTCGCTGGATGGCCCACTGTGACTGGACGGAGATCTGCCTCCGGGCTGGCGATGCCCCGCATGTGACCCACGACACAGGATCAATCAATCCTGGTTGATCTATGGTGCGGCGGCCTCCGCGCCCCGATCCGGGCTGCTGCAGCCATGAAAATCGGCATCAACGGCTTCGGCCGCATCGGCCGCCTGGTGTTTCGCGCCCTGTGGGGCCGCCCAGGCATCGAGCTGGCGCACGTCAACGACGCCGCCGGCGATGCCCACACCGCTGCACACCTGCTCGCCTTTGATTCTGTGCATTGCCGCTGGCAACAGGCGGTGCAGGGAAACACGCGTGGGTTCTTCGTGGGCAGTCAGCCCGTGAGCACCTCCCAGGAGAAGGACCCCACCGCAGTGCCGTGGAGGGAGGCGGGCGTGGAGCTGGTGCTCGAATGCAGCGGCAAGATCAAAACGCCCGAAACCCTGCAGTCCTACTTTGATCAGGTGGGTCTGAAGCGTGTGGTGGTGGCCTGCCCCGTGAAGGGCGAGATCGCCGGCGTCGAGGCCCTGAACATCGTCTTCGGGATCAACCATCACCTCTACGACCCCTCCCGCCACCGGCTGATCACCGCCGCCTCCTGCACCACCAACTGTCTGGCGCCAGTGGTGAAGGTGGTGCACGAAAACTTCGGCATCCGCCACGGCTCGATCACCACCCTGCATGACGTCACCAATACCCAGGTGGTGGTGGATGCGTTCAAGAGCGATCTGCGCCGCTCCCGCTCCTGTCTGCAGAGCCTGATCCCCACCACCACGGGCTCCGCCAAGGCGATCGGCATGATCTTCCCCGAGCTGCAGGGCAAGCTCAACGGCCATGCCGTGCGTGTGCCGCTGCTCAATGCCTCGCTCACCGATGCGGTGTTCGAGCTGGAACGCAGCGTCACGGTGGAGGAGGTGAATGGCACCTTTGAAGCAGCAGCCAATGGCCCCCTGCACGGCATCCTCGGCTACGAAACCCGGCCGCTGGTGTCGGTCGATTACCTCAACGACAGCCGCAGTTCGATCATCGATGCCCTCTCCACGATGGTGACGGGCGGCACCCAGCTCAAGGTGTACGCCTGGTACGACAACGAGTGGGGCTACAGCTGCCGCATGGCCGATCTGGCGTGCCATGTGGCCTTGCTGGATGAGCGTTGAGGTTGCCCCATGAGCGA
>JBJTQT010000198.1:0-2828 GCA_046075745.1 Cyanobium sp.
GATAAGTCACCACTCTCTGGTGACACCTATTGATTGGAAACGGAATAGAACAGGGTATGAACAGCATCCGCCACGGCGTCACCACTCTCTGGTGACACCTATTGATTGGAAACCAGCGTTATTGAAGTTGGTTGGGGCATCAGATTAACCGTCACCACTCTCTGGTGACACCTATTGATTGGAAACCCAAAGGATAAGTTTTCATCGCCACGAACCTGATAAGTCACCACTCTCTGGTGACACCTATTGATTGGAAGCTGAACAGGGATCAAAACCAGCAAAAGTAGGCCAAGCAGGTCACCACTTGTTGGTGACACCTATTGATTGGAAACGCAAGGTTGCTTGGCGTCATCTTGGTTTGATCATTAGGGTCACCACTTGTTGGTGACTCCTATTGATTGGAAACTTGCGGCACTGGTGCAATCCGATGCTGATCATCTACACGTCACCACTTGTTGGTGACACCTATTGATTGGAAACGCGATCAGCGCCTGTAGATCGATGACCATCACCCCTCCTGTCACCACTTGCGCAGCTTCAGGCCGCTCTGGCTGTAGAGCCGCTCCGCCAACGACTGCCCCTCCCGTTCCGCCAGCCGCTGCTCCAGGGTTGGCTGTCGTCCCGATCCGGCACCACCTTGTAGGCATGGATTTTCATCGCCGGCGCCAGAGCAAATCTCCATCCCTGAGGCTAAACATCACTGCGGCGCCACCCCATCGAGAATGCAACTGCATTGTCACAACGCGCTCAGCCCTTCTCCTGCAGGCCCTTGAGGGCCGCCAGCAGGCTGGCCGGGCTCTGGGGATCCACCATCAGCACCGTGCCGCCCTTGGCCTGGGCCATCTCCTGCCCCATAGCCATCCAGTCCTTGGCGAGCAGCAGCCGCAGGCCCTCGGCCGCCGCTGGATTGGCCTCGATGGCGGCAGCCAGCTCCGCGGCAGCCTCCGCCCGGGCCTTGGCGAGCAACCGCTGCTGTTGGGCCTGGGCTTCGGCCTCCAGCAGCAACGCCTCCTGCTTGGCCTTCGCATCCAGCACCAGCGCCTCGGCCCGGCCCCGAGCCGCATTCAGCTGGGATTCCTTCTCCCCCTCTGAGCGCAGGATCGCCGCCCGCTTCTCCCGCTCCGCCGTCATCTGTTGCTCCATCGCCTGCTGCACCCCGGGGGTGGGCCGGATATCGCGCAGCTCCACCCGGGTCACCTTCACGCCCCAGGGATCGGTGGCCTGATCGAGCTCGCGCAGCAGCACCTCATTCACCTCCGAGCGGGTGGTGAAGGTTTGGTCGAGATCCAGCTTGCCCATCTCAGCGCGGATCTGGGTGAGCACCAGGTTCACCATCGCCGCCTGCAGGTTGTCCACGGCGTAGTAGGCGAGAGTGCTCCAGCAGCTGCCAATACACCACCGCATCCACCTCAATCGACACGTTGTCGCGGGTGATGCACTGCTGCGGCGGGATATCCAGCACCCGCTCTTTCAACGATTCATGGCTCACCACCTTCTCCACCCCCGGCAACACGAATGACAACCCCGGCGAGAGCTGGCGGTTGTATTTGCCGAGGCGCTCCACCAGCATCGAGCGGCTGCTGCTCGTCACCTTCACGCTGCTCACGCCCAGGGCGCCCAGCAGCACCAACACCAAAGGGATCAGAGGTTCCACATGACCATTGCCACCGTTCCCTCAGGCTAGGAAGAGAATGGTGGGGCCCGAACCCGGCCATGCCACCTCCTCCCCTGCTTTGGCTGTTGATCGCAACGGGCCTCTGGCTGCTGGTGTTTCTCGGGGTGGACAGCGACGGCCTGCTCCTGGTGGGAGGGGGAGCGGCCCTGCTGCTCGTGCTCCTCACGGCTGCCCTGCCGGCCACCCCGCTGTGGGCCCAGGCGGTGGTGTTTGTCTCCTTGGCAGCGGTGGGGTATGGGCTGCTGAGGCGCTGGTCGGCGCGCACGGCGGATGGCGGAGACCTCCTGCAGGCCTCAAGGGCGGAGGAAGCCGATGTGATCAGCCCCTTCGCCGCCGATGGCCGTGGCAGGGTGCAATGGCAGGGCCAGAGCTGGGCGGCCCAAAACATGGAGCCAGGCACCCCCCTGGGCCCTGGTGAGCGGGTGACGGTGATGGGCCGGGAGGGCAACTGCCTGCAGGTGATGGCCCGCGTGAACCGCCTGGATTGAGGCACTGGATTGAGGCACTGTGTGGAAGGCCCGATCCCCCAAGGGATGCCTTCAAGCAACGCCTTCAATCAAACCATCAATCAAAGAAGAGCAGGCTCACCACCTTGCCCATGTCCTCGGCCGTGCGGCAGCTCGAGAGCAGGGTCTCACTGTCGTGGAAGGCATAACAGATCAGCTGATCACAGCGGCTGATGATCTCCTGATTGCAGAGGCTGCTGGCCATCGGCAGGGGCAGTTCATCGTGCTCGGGCTTTTCCACCAGGTGCAGCACCTGCTCCAACTGCTCTCGGGATTCACTGGGCTGGCGCTCCAGGCTCTGGGGCAGCAACACCGTGAGGCGGCCTGGATCCACGGCCAGCACGCTGCGGATCACCGCCGAATTCACCCCCTGGGCGCCGGAAGTGATCAGGTTGTGGCCCTCGTGGGCCAGGGAGCGCGCCACCAGCTCCACCAGATGGATCGACACCACCGGCACATGCCTGCTGCCCAGGATGGCGATGCGTCGCTTGCCAGTGTCCTGGAGCATCGCCAGTTCCTGGGCCAGGGTGTCAACCCTGTCGAGAGCCGGAAAATCGAGAGACCGGGTCACCCGTCGTACGCCCGCATTGCTTTTCTGGAAACTAGCAGCGCCCTACGGACTCAAGTCAGCCGCAACCGCTCAAACA
>JBJTQT010000199.1:0-11292 GCA_046075745.1 Cyanobium sp.
CGCTGCAGTTGGCCCAGGGCTTCACATCCGGATCGTGGCGCGATAGCTCACACTCCTCCGGGATCACCCCCAGCTCCTTCTGCCGGGCAAAAGCTTTCTCGCGATAGGCGTCCCAACCTTCGTCAAAGGCACCGGCGTAGCGATCGGCCCATTCCTTCGGCACGTGGTGCGGGGCATGCATCGCTCCTGGGGCGAAGTAAAGGAGGAAGGGCTTCTCAGGATCCACCTGGCGGGTATCGGCGATGAAGCCGATCGCCCGGTCCACCAGGTCTTCCGTCAGGTGGTAGCCCTCCTCGGGTGTTTTGGGTGGCTCCACCTGGTGGTTGTCGGCCACCAGCTCGGGGTAGTACTGATGGGTGTCGCCCCCCAAAAAGCCGTAGAACCGCTCAAAGCCCCGCCCCAGGGGCCAACGGTCGTAGGGGCCCGCCGCGGACCCTTCGTGGGCGGGCGTGAGGTGCCACTTCCCCACGGCGTAAGTGTTGTAGCCCTGATCCCTGAGGATCTCTGAGAGGAAACCGTTTTCGAAGGGGATCTGGCCGTTGCTGCCGGGGAAGCCCGTGGCCCCCTCGGTGATGCAGGCCATGCCATTGCTGTGGTGGTTGCGGCCGGTGATCAGGCAGGCCCGGGTGGGGGAGCACAGGGCGGTGGTGTGAAAATTGGCGTAGCGCAGGCCCCCTGCCGCCAGCCCATCGATGTGGGGCGTGCGGATGGGCGAACCGAAGCAGCCCAGCTGGGCATAGCCCGTGTCGTCCAGCACCACCATCACCACATTCGGGGCCCCCGCTCGGGCCCGCACCGGCCGGGGCCAGGCGGGGCTGGACACGTCACGGGTGCGCCCGATCACGCCAGGAAAGGCACTGCTGTGCGGGTAGGTGTGGAGGGTCATCTCGCCGATGGGACACGCAGACACTCTGGGCAGGGGGCTGCGCGGCAGGTCCAGGGGCTGGAATCTCTTCCAAATTCGTGGTCATGAGGGCACGTCTGAGAGCCTCGGGTAGTCGGTGTAGCCCGCGGGGCCAGGGCTGTAGAAGGTGGCTGGATCGGCCTCCTGGAGCGGAGCTCCATGGCGGAGGCGTTCGGGCAGATCCGGGTTGGCCAGAAAGGCTCTGCCGAAGGCCACCGCATCCACCGCGCCGGCTTCAATGTCTGCCGAGGCCTCTGCTGCCGTGTAGCCCATGTTGGCCACGAGCACCCCGGCGAAGTTCTCCCGCGCGGGGCTCAGCACGTTGCCCTGTTGCACCCCCAGCAGATCCGCCCGCATCAGATGGAGATAGGCCAAGGGCAAATCGTTCAACCGCCTGGCGAGCCAGGTGATCAGGCCGATGGGATCGGTGTCGGCCATGGAGTTGTAGCTGTTGAGCGGTGAAAGGCGCAGACCCATCAGGGGTGTTTCCTGGGCCACCGCTTCCAGCACCTCCAGCAGCAACCGGGCCCGGTTCTCGAGGCTGCCGCCGTAGGGACCCTCGCGGTGGTTGCTGCCATCCCTGAGAAACTCATCCAACAGGTAGCCGTTGGCGCCGTGGACCTCCACGCCGTCGAAGCCGGCGGCCATGGCGTTGCGGGCCGCCTGCCGGAAGCCCTCCACGATGGCGGGGAGTTCCGCGTCGCCCAGTTCCCGGGGCAACACATGGGGCTGTTTCCCCTCGGGTGTGTGCACCTCGTCGCCTGTGATCGGGATCGGGCTGGGAGCCACCGGCTGGCGGCCGTTGTTGAGCAGGGGATGGCAGGCCCGGCCCCCATGCCAGAGCTGCAGCACGATCCGCCCGCCTGTGCTGTGGACCGCCTCGGTGGTGAGCTTCCAGCCCTCGATCTGGGCCTGGTTGTGGATGCCCGGTTCGTGCCAGAAGGCGGAATGTCCCTCCAGCACCATGGTGGCTTCGGCGATGATCAGCCCGGCGCTGGCCCGCTGGGCGTAGTACTCGGCCTCAGGGGGCCGGGGATGTGCCCCTCCTCGGCCCTGCAACGGGTGAGGGGCGCCATCCAGATCCTGTTGGTGAGTTCCAGGTTTCCCAGCTGCAGGGGGGTGAACAGATCGGGCATGGGGTGTGAAGGACTGCTCTGATTCTGGAAGCCCTCACGCACGCATCCACAGCAGCGAACTGTCAAATGGCAAGGGTTACCCCCCCGACTGCTTTGGCTGGAACCCTGCCCTTTCCAGTGCCGCAAGGGCTGCCACCACCTGATCTCCCTGCAGCTCGATCACCCCCCCCTTCAGGGCGCCGCCGGTGCCAGCGCTTGCCTTCAGTTGGTTAAGCAGTGCAAGGGATGCGGCCTCGTCAAGCTCCAGCCCTGTGATCACAGTGACGGTCTTGCCCCCCTTGCCAGCCTTGGTGCGCTGCACCCGCACCCGTTGCCTGGCCTTGGGAGTGGCTGGAGATGGGGCCGCTGGGCGGGCCTGGCTCTCAGGGCGTGCGAATTCCTGCCATCCCCCTTTCTTCGCCATCAGTTGTCGCTCGGGGTTGGAATCACCCCCACCGTCTGCAGGTGTGCCAGCACCTCCGCCACACACACCTCCAGGCTCTGGCGGCCCGTGTCGATCCGTAGTTCCGGCCGCTCGGGTGCCTCATAGGGGCTGGAGATGCCCGTGAATTCCTTGATCTCGCCAGCGCGGGCCTTGGCATAGAGCCCCTTGGTGTCCCTCTCTTCGCACACCTCCAGATCGGCTGCGCAGTGAATTTCGATGAAATCCCCGGGGTCCACCAGCTTCCGGGCCCTGGCCCGATCCGCCTGGAAGGGCGACACGAAGGCCGTGAGCACCACCACCCCCGCATCCAGAAACAGCTTGGCCACCTCGCCGATGCGGCGGATGTTCTCCTCCCGGTCCCCATCTGAGAAACCCAGATCGCTGCAGAGCCCATGGCGCACGTTGTCGCCATCCAGCACGTAGCAGGCCAGACCCTGCTCAAACAGGGCTGAGTTCACCGCATTGGCCAGGGTGCTCTTGCCAGCTCCACTCAGCCCAGTGAACCAGAGGATGGCGCTGCGGTGCCCCCGCTGGTGGGCCCTGGCCGCCCGCGTCACCGTGGAGTGGTGCCACACGATGTTGGTGGCCACAGGATTGGTGGCTGTCATGGATGGGGGTGCCTTGCCAGGGGTGGGGTGCCGCCCATTCTCCCTGGTGGGTTGGCAGGAGGTGACATCAGCCGCAGCTGCAGCAGCCGGCGTTGCCCCTGCCGCTCGATCAGCAGCCGCAGGGGGACTGCCTGGGGCTGTTCCCTCACGCGGCGGATCACCTGGCCGGCCCGCTCCACCCGTTCCCCGTTCACCGCCAGCACCCGATCGCCGGGCTGGAGGCCTGCGGCTTCGGCCGCTGATCCCGGTGCCACCTGCCGCACCCACACCGCTCCATCGGCACTCTCCAAATAGGCCCCGAGCCGCGCCCCCGGGGGTGGAGGCCCGCATCCCTCCGGCAGTTCAGGTCGTTGGAGCGTGAGAACCCGATCCAGCCCCAGGTGCCGCAGCTGGGCAGGTACACCATCGTTGCCCTCCAAATGGCCCCGGCCGATCAGGGCCACCACCAGCCGGCCAGGATCGCGGCGATGGGCCGCTGCGATCCTCTCGGCCATGGCCCGATCCCGCAGCAGCTGGCTGGTGATGAAACGCTCAAGATCTTCAGCTTCCGCCGGCGCCAGGCTCTCTCTCCTTCCGGGCTCCATGGCCCTGTGGGCCTGCCAGGCCGCGCGCAACCGCTGGCGATAGGCCTCCCCAGCCGGGGCAGGGGTGCCGATGCCCTCCCGCGCCCCTGGAGGGACGGCCGCCAGCCCAGCGCGCCGCACCTGCCGCACCACCTCCGGTTCCAGGTTCAGGGCCAGCAGCGGAACACCCTGATGCCGGGCCCAGCGCAGCAGCGGCAGATACAAACCGGGATCATGGCCCCAGATTCCAGGCCAATCCACCTCCCTGAGAAACGCGTTCTCCTCCAGCTGGCCAGTGGCGAAGCGGGTGAGGATCGGCTGACGCGGCGCTGGCACCATCTCCAGGGCCAGGGTCAGGGGCCTGCCGCCCTGGGCCAGGGTCTCCAGGCTGCGGAGCTGCCAGGCGTGGTCGGCGGCACTGGTGTGAAGTTCCCCGAGCAACACCCCGTCCAGGCGGGGGGCGGCCTCCTGAAGCTGGCGCTGCTGTTGCTGTGCCACCTCAACGGCTTCCCTGCAATCCGGCATGGCTGGCATTGCCGGGGCCCCCATGCCGTGGAGGGGCCCCATCAGCAGGAGCAACCTGGCAGCCATCCGATACCGGAGGAGGGGACGCAGCGGTCTCTTCGCCATCCAAACCGTCGAGGGAGCGCTTCGTGCCACCGCTGCAGCCTGATCGGTTGCCCCAGCTCTGGCAAGGGTCTGCTCCAATGGAGGCCAGGATGCAGACCTTGCCATGACGCCCGATGAGGCCTTTGCCGCCATCGCTCTGGTCTCAGTCGCTTGTGATGGGATTGTGGCTCCTGAGGAGGCCCATCTCCTCCGCAGCCAGCTGGATGGCCGCTATCCCTACAGAACGCGCAGCGAGGAGCAGATGGGGTTTCTCTTTGAGGGGCTGCTGGATCAGCTCCATGCCGTGGGTTGGCAGGCTCTGATCGCCAGAGCCGTTCCTGCCCTGTCTTTGAGCCAGCAGGAAACGGCCCTGGCCATGGCGGCTCACCTGGTTCATTCCGATCAGTCCGTCACAGCGGAGGAGCTGGCGCTGCTTGGCCAGATGGCTGAGCTGATGGGTCTTCCCGCCAGCCGAGCCGAGCAGATCCTGGATGTGGTCGCCGTGCTGCACCGCGACAGCCTGGCTGGTTGAGCGCCTGGCCATGGCTGCTGCCTAGGGTGAGGCCATCCGTTTTCTGGCCGCGACGTGACCAGCACGCTTTCTTCCCCCAACGCCGCCGGCCAGCCCGACCCCGCCCTTCTGACCCCGACGGCCAGGCCCGATGCCCTCGGCCGGTTCGGCCCCTTTGGCGGGCAGTACGTGCCGGAAACCCTGATGCCAGCCCTGGCGGAGCTGGAGAACGCCGCTGCTGCGGCCTGGGCCGATCCCGCCTTCACGGAGCGCCTCAACCACCTGCTGCGCACCTATGTGGGGCGGCCTTCGCCGCTGTATGAGGCCGAGCGGCTCAGCGAGCATTACCGCCGTCCGGAGGGCGGGCCGCGCATCTGGCTGAAGCGGGAAGACCTCAACCACACCGGTGCCCACAAGATCAACAACGCTTTGGGTCAGGCGCTTCTCGCCCTGCGCATGGGCAAGAAGCGCGTGATCGCCGAAACCGGTGCCGGGCAGCACGGGGTGGCCACCGCCACGGTGTGCGCCCGTTTCGGGCTGGACTGCGTGATCTACATGGGCGCCGAAGACATGCGCCGCCAGGCGCTCAACGTGTTTCGCATGCGCCTGCTCGGCGCCAAGGTCCAGCCGGTTACCGCCGGCACCGCCACCCTCAAGGACGCCACCAGTGAGGCGATCCGCGACTGGGTGACCAACGTGGAGACCACGCACTACATCCTGGGCTCGGTGGCCGGTCCCCACCCCTATCCGATGCTCGTGAGAGATTTCCATGCCTGCATCGGCAGGGAGGCCAAACAACAGTGCGCCGAGGCTTTCGGCCGCCTGCCGGATGTGCTGGTGGCCTGTGTGGGCGGGGGCTCCAATGCCATGGGGCTGTTCCATCCCTTCGTGGAAGACACCAGCGTGCGCCTGATCGGTGTGGAGGCGGCCGGCGAGGGGGTACCCAGCGGCCGCCATGCCGCCACCATCACCGAGGGCCGCATCGGTGTGCTGCACGGCGCCATGAGCCTGCTGCTGCAGGACGAGGAGGGCCAGGTGCAGGAGGCCCACTCGATCAGCGCCGGTCTGGATTACCCAGGCGTGGGGCCGGAGCACAGCTACCTCAAGGGCATCGGCCGCGCCGAATATGGGGCCGTCACCGATGGGGAGGCGCTGGATGCCCTGCAGCTGCTGTGCCAGCTCGAGGGAATCATTCCTGCACTGGAGACGGCTCACGCCTTTGCCTGGTTGGAGATGCTTTGCCCGACCCTGGCACCAGGCACCGAGGTGGTGGTGAACCTCTCTGGCCGCGGCGACAAGGATGTGAACACCGTGGCCGATCGGCTGGGGGATCGGCTGGGGGGCTGACTCGACTCCTTAGCGTTCTCCCTTGCCCGTTTTCACAAGCTTGCTTGTTTTCACAAGGGATCTTCTTCCCAGCTGAAGCGGGGGAGTCTGGCCAGGGTGTCCTGCATGCTGCGGGCCCAGGTGTCCATGGTGCGAGTGATCACCACGGAATCCTTCTGAAGCTTCAGCCGGCGTGAGACCTCCAGCCCATCCCTGGGCAGCATGGCCACCTCAAAGGGAGGCCCCACGGTGAGGTTGGAGCGCCGAGTGACCACCTGGGACACCAGGCAGAGCCGGGCCGCATCTTCCAGGCTCATGCCGTGGTTGCCGATGTAATCCAGGGGAGGCTTGCCGTATTTGCTCTCGCCGATCTGCAGAAAGGGTGTTTCCTGGGTGGCCATGATGGCGTTCCCCTGGGGATAGATGAGATAGAGCCCATGGGGTTGGCCGGCGATCTGGCCGCCCAGAATGAAACTTGCTTCCCCGGTGGCTCCTGCCTCGCGGAGGGAATGGTGATAGTTCTTCTGCACGGCAACACTCAGATTGCCGATATAATCAGCCACTTCGAAGAGATAGCGCGCCGCCATGAAGTCGGGCGGGCCTTCGGCTTTGGATGGCTCTTTCCTTGGGTTGGTATTTTTCAGGCTGATCTCTGCTTCAGAAGACTTTGCGGTATTATGCTCATCAATATCCCGCCTGATGCGATTCAAAACTGCTTGGGTGGTGCCGAGATTGCCAGCTGCCATGATCACGAAGATACGATCAGATGCGGGCTTGAAGACATGCATCTTGCTGTAAGAGGAGATATAATCAACACCCGCATTGGTTCTTGAATCCGACGCAAAAACCAGGCCCGCATCCAGGAGAAAAGCCAGGCAATAGGTCATGGAGTCACCGAAAGCTTCCGCTCAGCTGAGGCGTCGTTGCAGCAGGTGTGCCACCGACCGCACGGCAGCACGGGCCGTAGCGTAGGTCATGCGCATGGGGCCGACGAGGGCCACCACGCCCCTCCCCCCATCCCCTGTGCGGTAGGGGCATTGCACAACTGCGCACTGGCCGAGGGCGGCGTGGGGATGTTCCGTGCCGATCCACACCAGGCTGTCCAGATCGGAGGCAGGTTGGGGGCCCAGCACCTGATCGGGGTCGGTTTCCACCAGCTGCACCAGTGGGAGCAGGGAGGAGGTGCGGGTGAATTCCGGCTGGGCCAGCAGACCTCCCAGTCCGGCTGCCACCACGGTGCCTGTTCCACCAACGGTGAGCAGGCTGTGGCTGTCGAGGGCCTGCCGCAGCAGTCTCCCGCTTGACACCAGCTCGGCAGGGAGAAGTTCCCAGGCGATGGCGCCATCTCCGGGGGAGCTCAGCTGCCCGTTGGTCCAGCGTTCCAGGATCGGCAGTTCTCTCTGAATCCCTGGCGGCAAGCGCAGATGCAGGCTCGTGCTCTGGCCGCTTCCCTGCATCAGGATCACTAGCAGGCTCTCGCCACTGGGCATCAGACGGATCTCCTGAAGCCTGGGGGCCCGGCTGCGGGGGCGGGTGATCAGGCTCAGCAGGCCGGTCAGATCGGAAAGGCGGCGGGCCACATAGAGCAGCAGATCATCGAGGGCAGCCCATTGCAGCCCTACCCCGGCAAGCTCTTTCTCCAGCTGCAGAGCGGCGGCTCCGGGAGCGGGCAGCAGCTGATCCACATAAAGCCGATAGCCCAGCTGACTGGGGATGCGACCAGCGGAGGTGTGGGGTTGGGTCAGCAGGCCCCTCTGCTCGAGGGCACCCATCGCTGATCGCACGGTGGCGGCGCTGGCTGGGAATCCGAAGCGGCGCACCAGCGTGCTGCTGCCGACAGGTTCCACCGTGTCGACGTAGTGGCGCACGGTGGCCCTGAGCACCTCCTGTTGTCGGCTGGGCAGGGTGTCCACGGACCCTCTAGAGAGGATCTGATGTTAAGCAGATCTCCATGGCCAGGCGTTCCCTGAGTCGGCTCCCATGGCTCTCAGTAGCGGGGCACCGAGGGATCCACACTGAGGCTCCAGGCATCGATTCCCCCCTCCAGATTCCAAACCTCGCTGTGGCCCTGGGTTTCGACAAGCCAGCAGGCGAATTGCCAGCTGCGTACCCCAGCGTGGCAGAGCACCACCACAGGCCGGTCCTGTTGGAGGCGCTCCGGCACCTCCCCCATCCACTCCTGCGCACGGCTCAGGGGGAGATGCTTCACCGGATAGGGCAGCCGGGCCAACCTCAATTCCTGGTCCTCCCGCACATCCACCAGCTGCAGGTCCTCCCCCTGTTGGAGCCGGCTCCAGAGCTCCTGGGCGCTCAACGAATGGGGGGGCGTAGGCGAGGGCGTCTGCGACATCGGGAGGGGGGAAGGGCAGGATGGGACCACTCTGCTCAAGCGGAATGAAGGGGCGGCCCTTCCTGGCGGTTCTTCTGGTGGTTGCCCTGCTCATCCTCGGCCTGGGGCTGGGGGGCTGGTGGCTGGTGTGGCAACGCGGTCCTCTTCGCTTGCAGCATCACCCGCTCACCATTCCCCGGGCTGCCCGGTTCGTTCCCAGGCAGGCTCCCCTCAGCCTCTACATCTTCAGCGATGGGGAGCAACCCGTGGATTACGCCAGGGCCGTTGCCCCCCTGCGCCAAAGGGAGTCGGCCATCCGGGCGGTGGAGCGCCTCCGGGACGGTGCCTTCGCAGCAGCGGGTCTGAATTACCA
Source organism: Cyanobium sp. (assembly GCA_046075745.1). GTDB lineage: Bacteria > Cyanobacteriota > Cyanobacteriia > PCC-6307 > Cyanobiaceae > Cyanobium. The sequence goes on from JBJTQT010000199.1 coordinate 8,784, forward strand.
CGATGAGCTGGCCGGCTGGCTCGCTCCTGAAATCGGGCTGAGTCTTTTCGACACCCCCGGGGAGGAGCCAGGCAGCAGCTGGCTGCTTGTGCTCTCCAGCAAGGATGGGGAGGGTGCCCGGCGCTTCCTGCAACGCTTCTGGCAATCCCGCAGCCTCGCCGGCAGCGGCCTTCAGATCAGCCAGTATCGGGGCATGGGCCTGATCAGCGGCCGTGGGGCGTTGGTGGGAAGGGATCCGGTGCCTCTGGCCACGGCTCTTGTGCAGGACGACCTCCTTCTCATCGCCTCCGGACGCACCACCCTGGAGCGGGCTCTGGATGTGTCCCAGATCGACTCTCTGAACGAAGCGGGTCTGCCGCCGCTTGTGGAGGGAGTAGAGCAGCTCGGTGAAGGCCTGGCCCTGCTGGTGGCCCGATCCGGGGCCTTTGCACCCTGGCTGGGATTGCCGGCCGTTGAAGGGGGTGGGGAATCGGCTGACCCCATCCTGGTGGGCTCGCTCCAGCCTGATGGCCGTCAACTGGAGCTGAATGGTCGTCTCCATTTGCTGGATGGAGGAGCTCCCCTTCCTCCAGCCTCCCCAGGCGCCGTTTCGGGTGCGATGACGCCGGTGGAAACAGCCTTGCTGAAGGGGGTGGGCGGCGAATCCGAAAGCCTCGCCATCCTGCGCAATCCCGCAGCGCTCCTCCAGCAACCCTGGCTGCAGCCCCTGGTGCAGGCCATCACCACACCTTCCAAAGCAGGCCCTCTACCCCCCCTGCTCGCGGCGGCAGACCCAGGGGTGCTTCTGTTCTCCAGGGGGCCTGAGGGATGGTTGATCGGCACCGCTGAACAGACCCCCCGCCCTGAGGATCTTGAGGCTGCTCTGGCGGCGGAAGGACTCATTGATGCTCCTCTGGATGTGAATGGAGAGAGTGTCACGGTCTGGACCCGCCTGCAGGCCAGGGCGGCCCAGGGAGGGCGACAGGGCAGTGGTGAACAGGTGCAGGCCTCCGTTGCGGGCTGGTGGCGGCCGGTGGATGGCCTGGCCTGGTGGGGGAACAACCTGTCGCTCTTGAATCAGAAGGCGGCCGGACGCACGGTGCAAGCCCGCCAGGAGGAGCTGGCGGCACTGGATCGGCCTGGGGCTCCCCTGCGCTGGGTGCTGGGGGGGGACGCCGCCAGTGCCTTGCTGCAGCAGTGGCGCCCCTGGAATCTGTTGACGTCCGTGGCAGGAGGTCCATTGGCCGAGGGGCTGCAGAGCCTGGCTTTCGCTCTCGAGCCGCAGGACGCCACCGTGCGTTGGACCGCCCGGATTGAATTCGCGGCCAAACCCCATGGCTGAGGCCCAGCTCCTCCTGCTGCGCCATGGCATCGCCGAGCCCCGCGGCGGCAGCGGTGAGGACGGGTTGAGGGCCCTCACCCAGGAAGGACGGAATCGCACCCGCCGGATCTGTCAGCGGCTCTCTCAGCTGGGATTGACGGCGTCAACCCTGGTGAGCAGCCCACTGGTGCGGGCCCGGCAGACAGCAGAAATTGCCGTGGAGGCGGGGATGGCCCCCGCCCTCCTCTGCAATGCGGCCCTGGCTCCAGGGGCCGATCCCTGGCCTCTGCTGGAGAGCTGGTGGCGCGCCGGGAGTGATGACGCGCCGGCTCGCCTGATCCTGGTGGGTCATGAACCGGATCTCAGCCAGCTGGCCTGCAGGCTCATCGCTGCCCCACCGGGAGCCCTGGTTCTGAAGAAGGCTGGTCTCGCCGTTCTGAGCTGGGATCAAGCGCCTTCCGCCGCTTTGGCCTTCCCTGTGGCGCAGGCCCGGCTGCTCCTGCTGCTCACCCCCAGGGTCCTGCTTCCCACCTAGCCCAACCCAGGCCCTCAGGCCGTAGTGGCAACCAGGGCTACCTAAGCAGGCTCACCCCGACACCTAGGTTCAGGGCACTTACGAGCGCAGCCATGGCGGCCAAGACCTCCGATACCGGGAACAGCTCTGCGGCTCTCCCGTCTCCCGCTGCTCCCCCCTCACCCCCCAGCGAGGGGGGAGCAGCTCCGCCGGCTCCCCTCACCCTCCCCTTCAGGCCGGGTCTGGAAGGGGTGCCTGCCACCCAGTCCGCCATTTGTGATATCGATGGCCAGCGGGGCATGCTCACCTACCGGGGCTATCCACTGGATCAGCTGGCGCGGCAGAGTAGTTTTCTGGAAACGGCCTACTTGCTGATCTGGGGAGAGCTGCCCACGATCTTCCAGCTGCGGGAATTCGAGCAGGAGGTGCAGATGCATCGCCGGGTGAGCTTCCGCATCCGCGACATGATGAAGTGCTTCCCGGCCTCCGGCCACCCGATGGATGCCCTTCAGGCCAGCGCGGCATCCCTGGGCCTCTTTTATTCCAGGCGGGCCCTGAATGATCCCCAATACGTGGTGGCGGCTGTGGTGCGACTGATCGCCAAGATTCCAACGATGGTGGCCGCTTTCCAGCTGATCCGCAAAGGCCAGGATCCGATCCAGCCGCGCGACGACCTGCCCTACGCGGCCAATTTC
>JBJTQT010000200.1:0-31687 GCA_046075745.1 Cyanobium sp.
CTTCGCCACGCACTTGCCCTCTTGTATTTTGATTTGTTCGGCATGATTCCCAGGATCTTCCAGTGAGTGATCAGTGGTGTTGCTGCCGGATCTGCTTCTGGCCAATTGCTCCATGATGTCCCTGAGGGTGCTCATCTTGCAATCGCCAACCCACTCTCGCTGAACAACCCCTCAAACAGAATGGAGCTGAGATAACGTTCGCCCGTATCCGGCAGCACAACCACAATCGTTTTGCCTGCAAACTCAGCTTGAGAGCCGAGCCTTAAAGCCACTGTGGTGGCAGCACCACAGGAAATTCCAGCCAGAATTCCTTCCTCTCGGATCAGCCTTCGGGCCATGCTGATCGCTTCCTCGTCGCTCACCTGTTCCACACGGTCTACGAGGGAAAGATCCAGATTCTTTGGCACAAAACCTGCCCCAATGCCTTGAATCTTGTGGGGGCCTGGCTGCAGAGGGATCCCTGCCAGGGTTTGTCTGATCACAGGGCTTGATGCTGGCTCAACAGCAACGGAAATGAGGGGTTTGCCAAGGGTTTGCTTGATATAGCGGCTCACTCCACTGATGGTGCCGCCTGTGCCAACACCGGCGACAAAGGCATCGATGCATCCCTCCGTATCAGACCAGATCTCCGGCCCTGTCGTGTCGTGATGGATCTGTGGGTTGGCAGGGTTCACGAACTGCTGCAACATCACATAGCGATCCGGTTCTGCCTCGGCCATCTCACGGGCCGCGTGAATGGCTCCGCCCATGCCAAGCCGCCCCTCTGTGAGCACCAGATTGGCCCCATAGGCGGTCAGCAGTTTGCGGCGCTCCAAGCTCATGGTTTCCGGCATCGTCAGCGTCAGAGGAATCCCCCGAGATGCTGCGACAAAGGCCAGGGCTATCCCAGTGTTGCCGCTGGTGGGCTCAATCAATTCCTTGCCAGGCCCCAGCAAGCCATCTTTTTCGGCTTGCCAGATCATCGCCGCACCGATCCGACATTTCACCGAATAGGCAGGATTCCTTCCCTCGATCTTCGCCAGGATCTTGGCTCCACAACCCTCCGTCACCCGATGGAGCTCCACCATGGGGGTGTGACCAATGGTCAGGCTGTTGTCGCTGTAGATCCCAGCCATTTGGGCCTGCGGAAGTCACTCCACCCTAATGAGCACTACCTCCGGTCAGATTGTCAAGCACCCTGCTCACAGGGCATTCCCGGCATCGCTGCATAAAATCTTTAGCAATCTCCTTGAGCAGAGTGAGCCCAGCCTACGGAGGACCTGTCGGCTGGTTGCTGATCCTTCTCTCCATTTCGGTCCTGACCGTGACCTTTGAACGCCTCCGCTTCTGGTGGACCTGGTGGAAGCGAAGGAACATGCACCAGCAGCAATGGAAGGAGATCCTTCGTCTTGGCGGTAATCACCCCTTGGTCTGGCTTGAGGACCGAGATCTAGAGATGCGCTTCGCCGAGCCCTTCCTGGAGGCCGCCATCGTCATTGCCCCCCTGCTGGGGCTCATCGGAACGGTTCTTGGTCTCAGCCGTCTCCTCGCTGCCATGGGCCCCCAGTTGCTCCTGCCATCTGGTTCCAACCTCTCAGGCTTTGCAGATGTGCTGATCAGCACGGCCATGGGGTTGCTGATCAGCCTGCTGGCCACAGTCACCCTCCATTTCAATAATGGCCTGCGCAACTGGCGGCTCTCCATCTGGCGGCGTGATCTGCGGCGCCAGTCCCTCGGGACCGCCAGCGAATGACCCTGGCCTATCAATCCCTGGTGATGCTTGTCCTTCTGGTGTCTGGTTCTGTGGCCATGGTCCCAGCCCTGCTCTCCGGATCAACGCCCCGTCCTTCCCCCCCCCTTCGGCAGGGGCTCCGGAACCAAGGGCTATGGATCGTGCAGAACCCCAAAGGGGAGTGGTTTATCCAGGGAAAGGTGCGTTCTTCAACCGATCTGGCCAAGGATCTTCAGAACCGCAGCCGACAGCAGAGCATTCACTATCTCCCTTCAGACGCCATCCCGTTTGAGAAGGTCGCCAGCTCTTTGCGTTGGCTTCGTTCCCTTGCTCCTGGTTCTGTCGTGCTTGAGCTTCCTCCGGTGAACAGGTCGCTCCAATGAACCAGCGCCGCCCCTCCCTTTTCCGCTCTCCCTCGTTGGATGGCCTGGCCCTTGCCTTGATCAGTTCAGCGCTCAGTGTCTTCTCCCTCTGGATGGTGGTCTTCCCTCAAGGGATTGCCCGCAAACCAGCTGCAGAGGGAGTGCTGTCCCTTCATCTCGGTCAAAGGGGCGACCTTCGTCTCTGGAATCAGCCGATTCGCCCCCAGGATCTTCCTTCCCTTCTGGAGAAGGCCAAGGCAAAACACTCCTCAGACCTCACCATCCGTCTCATCCCTGAGCACCAAGTTCCTTGGGGTGTGGTCAACGTCATGCTCGCCCGGCTCCAACCAGATACTCCCCAGAGCTGGACCCTTCAGCTCCAGTTGCCATGAAGGGGAGACTCTCTCTGCCTGCTGGGATGGTGCCCCTGCTGGTGGCTTGTCTCACTGCCAGTGCCCTTCACGGCCTTCTCCTTTCCTTTCATCAGCTCAAACGGGCCCGCTCCTCTACCCCTGCACCGATCCTGCAAAGTCGCGACAACACCCCGGAACTTCTGCAATTCGCCAGCCAGCCAGCTCCTCTCACGTCTCTGGAGAGCATCCCCTTGCCAAAGGCCAGCGTGCTTCCCCCTCCCCCACCTGCTGATCTGCTGCAACCTTTGGCTGTCCAGAGGGGTCCTGCATCCCCCGCGAAGAAAGCCTCCACCACGGCCGTAAAGAAGCCCACCGGACGGATCATCAGCAGAGCGAAGCTCCCTGCCCAAGGGAGAACCTCATCGCCTGGTTTGTCGTCACCCGTAACGGGTGGGCCGCTGGCTGATGCGTTGCAGCAGTTGCGGGTTCTCCAGGAACGGGAGGCCTCTCCTCCTTCCAAAGGGCTTCAGGAGGCCATGGCCAAACAGGAGGGTGAGGGCGATGCAGGGCTCCCAGCTGCAGTGTCGGCAGAGCAACAGGAGGCTTTTCAGGAGCTCTGGAAGACTGCTCGACCGCCACAAGGAACGTCCTTGAAAGGGTTGCCTAAAGCCGAGATCGCTGGGGTGGAGATCCGTCAGCTGCCCCTGCGGCAGGACAAGAAGAGCATCTTGGAGTTCCGTCACCAACAGGTGCTGAGGCTCAAGGAGACTCTTGTGCTCCTCTGGATCGATGGAGAAACCCTTTGGCTTCTGCAGATCGACCGAAAGCAGCCTTCCTCCTAACGGCCTCAGCTTGAAGCTGTTTTTGTGAGCGGCAATCTGAGTTCAAAGCGTGCGCCACCAACATCATCATTTTCCCCTGAGACCCAACCGCCGTGGGCAAGAATAATCTGCTGAACAATGGCTAGTCCCAGTCCACTTCCCCCCCGTTGTTGGCGAAAGCGTGATGCATCTCCGCGGTAGAAACGTTCAAACATATGCTCCAGATCCTGTTCAGAGAGTCCCGGTCCCTGATCACGGATACCGATCCGGATCCAATCATTGCTGCAACGAAGATCAACCGTAATCAGACCGCCAACTGGGCTATGGCGTAAGGCATTGTCAAACAGATTCAGCAGGGCGCGATGCATGCGGGTTCGATCAGCATTGATGAAAAGTGGTGGTGAATCTGGATCAGCACTGCCCATTTCCACCCGCACCGATTTGTGATCTGCCATGGGTTTGATCCCTTGCCAGGCCTCCTGAATGAGGCTCACCAGATGGATCCTCTCCAGCTTGATTCCCTGCCCAGGCAGGACATTTTCCAGGCGGGAGAGTTCCAGGAGATCACCCACCAGATCCTGCATTCGCTTTAGTTCTTTCAATAATCGCTGGACCAGAACCTCGTTTTGATCGTTCACTGTTGCTGCGAGGCTGTCGCCCACGAGCAGCAGGGCAGTGAGCGGTGTTTTGAGTTCGTGAGCCACATCACTGACCCACCGCTCTTGCTGCTTGAGCTGGGCTTCCAACGATCGCCGGCTTTGCAGCATCAGAGCCACGGATCTCTGCTGACCTGAGAGGGCAAAGATCTCCAATTCCTGGTTGGCAACATCCCATTCAAGGCGTTGGGGTTGCTGGTGGTCACGCACATCCCCGATCAGGTCGAGGAGGCTCTGGAAGGTGCCAAGTTCCCCCAGATGCAGAGCTGTTCTTTCCGAGGGTGAGAGGGCCAACAGCCGCTCGGCCCGTCCATTAATGAAACGGACTCGGTTCGTCCCATCAAGGACAATCCAGCCAGCGGGGGCTTGCTCCAACCAACTCAACAGCTGCTCGCGACTGGGTTCCAGCCGGACCGCTGAGCGCTGAAATCTGATCAAGGCACTGCGCCGTCCGAGCAGAACACCGGCAATGCAGGTCATGCCCGCAAGAGCTAGGGCCGGGAGACTAACAATCACTCAGGGGAGTTTCAACCAAAGCGGTAGCCAAAGCCTCGCACGGTCTGGAGAAAGGCGGGTGCGGATGGATTCTCCTCGAGTTTCTCCCGCAACCAGCGAATATGCACATCCACTGTTTTGCTGTCTCCGAAGTAGTCGTGTCCCCAGATCTGTTCCAGCAGTTTGTCGCGGCTCCAGACCCGTCTTGGGTGCTGCATGAAGAGTTCCAGCAGCCGGTATTCCTTGGGTGAAAGGTTCACCTCCTGCCCATCACGGGTGACCCGGCATTCTTCGGGATAGAGGCAGAGGTTGCCATGACTCAGCATCTGGGCCTGAGAGGTCTGAGTGCTGCAGCGGCGCATCAGGGCTCGGGCACGGGCCACCAGTTCCCGCATGCCGAATGGTTTTACGAGGTAGTCATCGGCTCCCACTTCCAGCCCGAGCACCCGGTCCATTTCATGGTCGCGGGCACTCACCACAAGAATCGGTGTCTGATCTCCGGTGGCCCGCATCCGCCGGCAGAGGTCCAGTCCACTCAAGCCTGGGAGCATCAGGTCCAGCACAATCAGGGTGTAGGGATCTTGCTTCCTTTGCTGAATCAGATCGAGGGCTTCCTGCCCATCGGCGCAGGCCGACACTTCAAATCCCTCAATAAACAGGGCTTCTCGGATGGTGTCCCGGATGGTGTCGTCGTCCTCGACGATCAGAAGAGATGGGGGCATGGATTCATTTTGCCCCAATTCATCAGCGCCGATGGAGGTACTCCAGAACACCTAACGCCTGGGGAGCGGAGGAAGGGTGATGGATCGTTGGGAATCGATCGTGAGCCAGCCCATTTCCCTGAGCTGACCGATGATGCGGGTCACGGTGACCCTGGTGGTGCCAAGGGCACTGGCAATTTCCTGGTGGGTGAGCTTGGGTGTGAGTCGCAGACCCTGCGCTGTGGTCACGCCGTACTCGATGGCCAACAGTTCCAGAAACCCGCGGACGCGATCCTCAATGCGCTTGAGACCAAGGAGTGCAAGCATGGCCTGGCTCTGCCGTTGCCGCTGACAGACGGCCTCTAAGAACAGGGGGATGAATCCAGGATGCTTGTCCAGCTCGGCCTGGGACAGACAGAGAAGATCACAGTCCGTAAGAGTTGTTGCTTCATAGGCATCCGGTCCGGCAAGAGATTCACCGAAGAGTTCATTGGGACCAGCCAGGCCCAGGAGGACTTCGTCTCCGTGAATGGTCACGCAGCCAAGTTTCACCATACCGCGCACCACGAGCCAAAGATGATGGCGAAGGAGGGGTATCGAGCTGCCAGTGCTCATCTGCACCAGGGAAGTCCGATGATAGTTAAACTCCAGCAATTCTCTGAATCGATCGCTGTTGCTGGACTCACGAATCGGAGTGATACCCATTCATTCGACCGATGGCTGAGGGAACATTACGAGCCTGCCTCTGATGAAATGCCAAGGATTGGTGATCCTGTGGTTAAGAAGTTGGTAAGAGAGCCGGAGGTAAACCTGCCGACTCTCTTCAATCCCTCAGCGCCTATTTGCCAACTTGCAGAACAGCTCGTTTTGCCTTGTTGAGAATGGCTCCCTGTAGAGGAACATATCCCAGATCATCGGCCTTCGCCTGGGCAGGACCCAACAGGTGGTTGAGTGCTTTGCGAAGTTCATCCACTTTGGCACCATTCCCATTCTTATAAGCCAGGATCCAGGTCAACGTGGAGATCGGGTAACTGTCAGGTCCAAGGGGATTGGGGCTTTCGCCTGCCAGATTGCCGTCCAACTTGATGGCCTTAAGGGCGGCTGATCCGCCTTTCAGATTGGGCTTGACGAACTTCCCTGCACGGTTCTGAATGGCTGCAGCCTTCAGAGGGCCTTTCACAAAGGCTTGGTTGACATAACCAATGGAGCCTGGAGTGTTGGTCAACACGCCTGCGACTCCCTCGTTGCCCTTTCCACCGACCCCAACAGGCCAATTCACACTTTTACCCTCACCCACCTTGGATTTCCATTCGGTTGAGAAGGCGGAGAGAGAATTGGTGAAGGCAAAGGTGGTGCCGGATCCATCAGAACGATGGGCCACCTTGATGGGCCCCTTGCCACATTTGAGGGCATCCCATGTCTTGATGTCTCCCAAGAAGATATCAGCAACTTGCTGCTGGGTGAGGTTGAGGGATGGGCAATCAGCCTTGTTGTAGGCCACGGCGATGGTGCCTCCCACGATTGGGATCTGTACCACACCCCGCGACACCTTTGCCGCCTCTGACGCCTTGATCGGTTCGTCGGTCGCGCCGAAATCAACGGTGCCAGCAACGAACTGACGCACCCCAGCTCCTGATCCCACCGATTGATAGTTCACCTTCACACCCTGACGCGCCAAATCGGCAAAGGCGGCTTGATAGAAGGGGGCTGGGAAGGTGGCACCAGCGCCACTGATGGTTTGCTGGGCCTGTGCCGCAGCAACAGCAAGGAAGCTGGAGCTGACGACGATGCAGAGAACCTTCGATCGGAAGGCCATTGAATTGACACCATGAGGATGCCCTCTTTAGATACGCCAAGGTGGGACTGTTGGTCGTTATGGCTTGATTAAGGAACGAACAAGCTGTGGTTGTCTTGGCTCAGCGTTGGGCAGTCCAATCCTGAAACCACCCCCTTTTCCAGAGCCAGTACCCCTGGAGGATGGCAACGATTCCCATGACCATTAATGCGATGAAATACCCATATCGCCATTTGAGTTCTGGCATGTTCTCAAAGTTCATCCCGTAGATCCCTGCGATAAAGGTTAAGGGGGCGAAGATGCTTGTAAGGATCGTCAGTGTTTTCATCACCTGATTCATTCGATTGCCCACTCCCACGCTGTAAGCCTGAGTAATGGCATCACACTGGTTGCGCAACATCTCACAGTTCTCATAAAGAAGCTGCACCAGCTCTCCCATTTCCTGGAAGCCACTCAGGGCCTCTTTACCTAGAAGACTCTGGTGCTCACGAAGCAAGATCTGGATCTGATGGCGGAGCGGCCAGATCTGACTCCTGATGGTTCTCAGGTTCGCCCGATGGCGGAATGTACGAGAGAGAAGCTTCGGCTTGGGCCGTCTCAGCACATCTTCTTCCAACACGTCCAGCTGGTGAGAAATGCTCTCCAGGATTGGAAAGATGTCATCCAGGATGTCATCAATGAGAAAATGGAGGATATCGTCCAGATCACTTTCCTCCACGACGGCTTCTCCCTGGAGGAGCCACTGGCTCAAGTCAGCAAAAGCTGCTCCTTTGTCTGTCTCCTCCACGGTGATCAACAAACCTGGCAACAGCAGAACCCCGACCTGGTCGCTGATGAGTTTCCCGGGCGTTGCCGAATAGCCGAGTCGATGAACCACCACCAGCACGGCGGAATTCAGGCAATCCACCTGGGGGCGTTGGGGCACCTCCAGCAGCGGCTTCCTGAGGATCTCTGGCACTCCCAAGACATCCAACAGCGCATGAATCGCCTGATGATCCTGAAGTCCTCTGATTCTCAGCCAAAGGTTGGCCCCCCGAGTTCTGAGTTGCTGCAGTTGCAGTCCATTGACCTTGCCGTGGAGCTGGGCTGCAGCATCCGCAAACTCAATGGCATCGCTTCGGGTTGGTGCCAGTCCACCATGGACGAACAATTCACTTGGGTACCCCCCCGGTCGGTGTTCAAGCAGCTGGGAGTTCAGGGCACCGGGAGTCAGTCGCAGCACGGATCAGATGCTCGGCATGCACTGAGGGCTTGCGTTAGCGTACGCCAGAGCATCCTCCAGCCAGGGCATGTCGATCACAAGCTCCCGAGGAGGCCCCGCTCCTGATGGCGAAGCCGATGGTGTCAGGTCTCCGATGGAATCCCATGCCAGCTATCGCGGGGTTGACTGGTCACCTGAGCGACTTGTTTTTCATCAGAACCTGGAGTCCTTTGCTGAGCGTGTGGGTTTGATCGTCGGTCTTCAAGGGAACGGGAAAATCAGCCAGGAGGAGGCCTACGCTCAGATCAAGAGAATCTGGAAAACCCTCAAACAGAGCAAAGATCACCTGATCGACCGAGCTTGAGTATCGCTACGTTCAGCAGGCATACGCACCCGCTGCTTCTGGCCAGAATCAAACTGATCAGTTTGCTCACACTGATGTTTTTAAAAATCAAGCACGATGATGATTCAAGCCTCATTGAGGTCCTGGATCTCAAACAGCTCTTTGATCCATTCACTCCGAGCGTGGAGGCCCGACTGCATGGTGGTGAAGAACTACAGGAACCGCAGTTGTATGTGAAGACAGAACTTTTCTTCCCTTCGGGTGAATCTTTGCCGGAATGCTGGATCAATCCCCACTACCAACGCTAGTTAGTTAGTTAGTTATTTAGTTAGTTAGTTGGTTAGTTAGTGCGTGATGAGAATTTTTTTCTCCTCTCTTGCCTTTATGGTCTGACTGGTTCCAGGATCGGCTGTTTCTCGAGTTGTTTTGCGCTCTTTGCTACTCCTCACTGCCGATGCGTGCAACATGGACTCTGCCTCCTCATCTGATCTCACAGCACTGTTGATCGGGGAGTAGCTCGAAGGAGCGAGCGCCTGGCCTCTCAAAACTGATGCCACAGTTCGCACTGTCAATTTGATCTGTTGCCATGGGTTCATGGCAACAACTCGTTTGTAGAGATAACTATCAAACGTCAGGCGCTGCACATCCTTGTCATCACACATTTCTACAAAGGCTTCACGAGCAGGGTCGTTGCTATAAAAGATATTTTGCAATATTTCCAGAACCTTGTATGTTGGTCCGTAGAGTTTATCCCATTTCTTCAAATAAACCTTCAGGTCTGACTCTGTTGGTATGCATTCGCCTTGGCGACTGGCTGAAACAATCTGCTCCGCACACATCCTGCCACTCTTGGCTGCAAAGTAGATCCCTTCTCCTGAACTTTTAGTGACATAGCCGGCTGCATCACCAACCAGAGCCATCCGTCCAACAACCCGGCGGGGTCTAGGATGTTCAGGAATTGGGTGGGCTTCAATCTTGATCACTTCGCCCATTAAAAGGCGCTTGCTGGCTCTTTCTCTGATTCCCCTCTGCAATCCTTTGATCATCGATTGATTTTTTTGCATGGTTCCTGTCCCCACAGCCACATGGTCGTATTTTGGAAAAACCCAGGCATAAAAATCAGGAGATACATCACTGCCAACGTACATTTCAGCCAGATCTTCGTAGTAGGACATTTCCTCCTTCGGTAGCCGGATTCGCTCTTGGAATGCAATGGCCATGTTGTAATCGCCAGCATCCATGGCCTTGGCCACCCTGCTGTTAGCTCCATCTGCTCCGATGATCAGATCGACCTCCAGAGTCCTGGAATCACCAGTCAGACTTCCATTGCTGTAATCGGAATAATGCAACACATATGGTCCTTGCCGATTTGTACCTGTATCAATGGATTGAACCAATCCATTGATAAGGTTGGCTCCAAGTGATGCCGCACGATCTCTTAGAAATCCATCAAGGACCTCTCTCCTGCACATCCCGATGTATTCCTCCTGACGATCTAGATGAATATCCACTTCACGATTGGAGGGAGATATCATTTTCATATTTCTAACTTTACGGTCAATGATGTCTGATGGAATTTCAAACTCACTCACCATGCATAGAGGGATGGCACCTCCACATGGCTTTGCATTGTCAAGCTTTCGTTCAAACAGCCAGGTGGCGATCCCTGCTTTTGCGAGTACCTCGGCAGCACATGAGCCGCTTGGTCCGCCACCCACAACTGCAACTCGCAACATTTTGAAACCAACCCGTTAATGGATTCTTCTTCAAGCTACCACCGCCATGCTCACACTGCTGTGGAGAGGGAATCAGTGTTTTATGATGTTGTAAAGGTCCTCCACTGCCACCCATCTGTGTCGCAAGCCCGGCTTAGCCAGACGTAGCCCTTGGTGAGGAAAGCAAATTCTGACTCATCACGACGAACTCTCAGTTCGACTGAGGATATCCCTCTTGCTGAACGCAGTTACTCCACAAAACCACAAGCGCTCGACAAAACGTCTTTGGCTCTGCGCCGGGTCCTCTTTTTTGTCCTCACAGCGGCATCCGCGGCGCTCTTTTTGGTCTTCGGCCCCCTTCGCGGGGTCCTCCAACCACCGCCAGTTCCTGGACTTCAGGCTCGGTTGACCGCGGACGGTCGCCTGCTGGGACATTTCCCCTATCCGGAAGCAAAGGCCAGCCAGCTGGTCGAGGTGTCCCCGGGGCATCTCCTCAGGCCAGATGCCGCAAAGAGCTTTCTTGCAATGACCCGTGCTGCGGCAGCTGATGGTGTGGACCTGGCCTTACTCAGCGCTTACAGGCCAATCGACATCCAGCGGCAGCTGTTCTTTGATGTCAAGGCTGACCGTAACCAGACGGCCTTGGACCGTGCCAAGGTCAGTGCGCCACCAGGTTTTTCTGAACACAGCACTGGCTACGCTTTTGATATTGGCGACCGGAGAAGTCCCCAATTCAATCTATCGGTTTCATTTACGCAAACCAACGCTTACCGATGGCTTCGGCAGAATGCTGCTCGCTACCAGTTCATCCTCTCCTTTCCCAAGGACAATCCCCAGGGTGTGAGCTTTGAGCCATGGCACTGGAGGTTCGAGGGATCCACAGAAGCGCTGCAACTTTTTGAGCCAGCTCAGAGGCTAGCCAGACAACAGCTCAGCCCCGCTCAGGAGCCGGCGGGAAGGTAGACTCCTTCCATAATGGCTCGGCTCCAGCCACCCTTATTGTCAAACTCTTAAATCATCTGTCAACTGTATACATGAAAGGTCTTCAGATTCGCAACCTCGCAATTATCGCACACGTTGACCATGGGAAAACAACACTTGTGGATGCTTTGTTGACCCAGTCAGGTGTTTTTAGGGATGGCGAGGCCGTTCCCACTTGCATATTGGACTCCAATGACCTGGAGCGGGAGCGCGGCATAACAATCCTTTCAAAAAATACTGCAGTAGACTATAAGGGTGTCAGGATCAACATTGTTGATACTCCAGGGCACGCTGATTTTGGGGGTGAGGTTGAGCGCGTTTTGGGAATGGTTGACGGATGTCTTTTGATCGTTGATGCGAATGAGGGCCCAATGCCCCAGACACGTTTTGTATTGAAAAAGGCTTTGGAGAAGGGGCTCAGACCTATTGTATTTGTCAATAAGATTGACCGAGCACGTGTGGAGCCTGAGCAGGCATTAGATAAGGTCCTTGACCTTTTCCTTGAGCTTGGTGCCGATGATGATCAGTGCGATTTTCCCTATCTCTTTGGAAGTGGTATGGGAGGCTATGCAAAATCTGAAATGTCCGAAACTAGCAAGACTATGGAGCCTCTTTTTGAGGCGATCCTGAGGCATGTCCCATCTCCAGTTGGTGACCCAGATAGACCTTTGCAAATGCAGGTCACAACACTTGATTATAATGACTTTTTAGGCAGAATTATTATTGGTCGTGTTCATAATGGCACGATTAAAAATGGTCAGCCCGTTGCCCTCGTCAGGGATGATGGAAGCATTAAACGTGGCAGGGTCACCAAGCTGCTGGGATTTCAGGGCCTCAGTCGGATTGAAATCGAACAAGCTCAGGCTGGAGACATCGCAGCGGTTGCAGGCTTTGACGAAGTCAACATCGGAGAAACCATTGCCTGCCCAGATCATCCAGAAGCACTCCCATTGATCAAGGTCGATGAACCGACCCTCCAGATGACGTTCATGGTGAATGATTCACCATTCGCCGGAAAAGAGGGAAAGTACGTCACCAGCCGTCAAGTGAGGGACCGTCTTCAGCGAGAGTTGCTAACGAATGTCGCCCTTAGATTTGAGGATACAGATTCACCTGATCGTTGGCTTGTCAGTGGTCGAGGAGAACTTCACCTGGGTATCTTGATTGAAACAATGCGTCGTGAAGGATATGAGTTTCAAGTCAGCCAGCCCCAGGTGATTTTCCGTGAGATAGATGGCGTTCCGCATGAACCGTATGAGATGCTCGTCATTGATGTGCCTGAGCCCAGTGTTGGCGCCTGCATTGAGAAACTTGGCTCAAGACGAGCGGAAATGAAGAATATGGAGACCGGATCAGACTCCAGAGTGCAATTGGAGTTTCTTGTTCCCTCCCGTGGGTTGATTGGTTTTCGGGGAGACTTTATTCGCTCCACCCGAGGTGAAGGCATCATGAGTCATTCCTTCTTCGACTACCGACCACTTCAAGGTGATTTTGAATTGCGCAGGAATGGTGTTCTTATCGCTTTTGAAGAGGGAACTTCTACATTCTATGCTTTAAAAGGAGCTGAGGATAGAGGTCAGTTTTTCATTACTCCTGGCACTAAGGTCTATAAAGGCATGATTGTCGGTGAGCATAATCGGTCTCAGGATCTCGAGATCAACGTCTGTAAGACCAAGCAGCTCACGAACATGCGATCAGCCGGGGCTGAAGAGCTTGATACCTTACAGTCACCTGTTCAAATGACCCTAGAGCGTGCCTTGGAATACATCGGCTCTGATGAGATGCTTGAGGTGACGCCTGCCAATATTCGGTTGCGTAAGCTGCCAGCCAAGAAGCCACTCCGCCGTTGATAAACGAGAGATGAATCCGTTGCTGGGTCAACATGAATTAGGCCTGGCCTACAATCAAGCCATAGAAGCATTCAACAACAACGAATGGTACTCTGCTCATGATCAATTTGAAGCTCTTTGGTATGAATCTGACGGACCCATTCGTTCATTGCTTCAGGGGGTGATACAAATCTCTGTTGCTGAATATCATCTGGAAAACTCTAATCTGAAGGGTGCCACCCTACTGATGGCTGAGGGTCTTAATCACTTGCAGTCTGCATTGGCCATTGATCCTGGATTTAATCTTCCTCTCCTGAATGAAATCGTTCGGCTGCGGTTGACATCTCTCCAGAGCGGGAGCAGCATGGACGGCCTGCCCACCCCCTTTCTGCAGCGAACAGGGCTTTCTGATCGGCCTAAACTCGTCCAGGATAATCTCAAGACATGACGCCGCTACCAAGTCAGAAGTCATCGGTCTCTGCGGCTTTTCTCGCCTTGCTAACAGCTGCCATCTCCTCTGGCGTTGTTTCTGGCATCGCCGCCGAACCAGAACAAAAGCCCACCCAAGCTGCAGCCGATCCCGCAGGACTGGTTACGATTGAATCGGATGTTCAGCAAGCTGATAATCAGACTGGTATCGTTACCGCAACTGGAAATGTCCGCATCACCTACCCTGACAGAGGTATGGTTGCGACATCACGGCAGGCACAATATTTTTCCAGAGAAGGGCGACTCGTTTTAACCGGTGATGTTGATGTGATCGATGCGGATGGCCAGAGAATCCGCGCTGAACGTCTTACTTACAACCTTGACCAGGAACGGCTCCTGGCCCAACCATCCGACGGCAAACAGGTCACCAGCAAACTCAGAATGAAGTCGGCAACCACTCCTCGAGTTGGACCGCCGATGCCATGACACTGTCACTTGATCGTGTGGCGATTACGATCGCTGGTCGGCCCCTTGTCCACGATGTCAGCCTAAAACTCACAGCCGGTGAGGTCGTCGGGCTTCTCGGGCCCAACGGTGCAGGCAAGACGACAACGTTCAACCTCGTGACAGGGCTCCTTAAACCAGACAGAGGTGATGTGACACTGGATGGATCATCCGTTTCAGGGCTATCCATGCCCGAACGTGCCCGTCTGGGCATCGGCTACCTCCCACAAGAAGCCAGTATTTTTCGTAACCTCTCTGTCCGAGAGAACCTCCGCCTGGCCCTTGAGGTTTCTTCCACACCTGCCCATCACTTTCGTGAGCGGTTGGAAGGCTTGATCAGTGAATTTCACCTTGGTGGTTTCCAGCAGCGTAGGGGTTTTCAATTGTCCGGTGGTGAACGACGACGTACTGAAGTTGCCAGAGCTCTAGCCGTTGGTGACCATGGCCCACGTTATCTATTACTGGATGAACCCTTTGCTGGGGTTGACCCATTGGCGGTGGCCGATCTTCAGCAGTTGATCCATGGCCTGCGTTCACGTGGGATGGGTATTCTCATCACTGACCATAACGTTCGTGAGACTCTTGCTATCACAGATCGCTCATTTATTCTTACTGACGGGCGTATTCTTGCTTCCGGGACTTCCGACGAACTCGCGACTGATCCTCTCGTCCGTCGGCACTACCTCGGTGAGGGTTTCAAGCTCTGATGTCATCGATAAAGTCCCGACAGCGCTTCAATTGGCTTTCAACTTTCCTGCAACAGGTTCCACAGCTTAAAGATCGCCCCAGTCTCAGACGGATTCCACTGATAGATCGCTGGCTTTTGCAGGAGCTCATCGGTCCACTCCTCTTTGGAATCGCTGCCTTCACTGCCGTTTCACTCTCGGTTGGTGTGGTTTTCGAACTCGTGCGTCGAATCGCTGAGTCTGGCCTTCCAATCATTGCTGCCATTCAGGTCTTGCTGTTCAGACTCCCTGGATTTCTTGTACTGGCGTTTCCGATGGCTACTCTGATGGCCACTCTTCTTGCCTATAGCCGTCTTTCAGGGAGTTCTGAACTCACGGCACTCAGAAGTCTGGGGGTGAACACTTGGCGGATTGTTGTTCCGGCACTTGTGCTGGCCTTATTCATGAGTTTGTTGACATTCTGCTTCAATGACCTGATTGTTCCACGAAGCAATCTCATTGCTACCAATACACTCGAGCGTGCCCTTGGTAAAGCACTGACCAATGAGCGTGGTGACAACATCCTTTACTCTCGATTCGGAAGCATTGAGATGGATGAAGGCGATACCAAGCGCGCATTGACGCATCTCTTTTATTCCAGACAATTTCGACGCGGTGAAATGAGGGATATCACCCTCTTGGATTTTTCGCGATCAGGACAACGTCAGATGTTGACAGCAAAACGAGGGAAGTGGAATGAGAAGGAATCGATGTGGGAATTCCAGGATGGCAGAATTGTCAGCTTGGATGAAAAGACTGGCAGCACAACCTCAGCAGAGTTCTCTAGTTATCTCTATCCCCTAACCCGCGATGTTCTTGAAGTTGCGAAGTTACCAACTGACGCCAGCACCATGACAGTTGGTCAAGCATTAAGAGCCGAAAGATTACTCCTTGAAGCCGGTAATCAAAAAGAGGCCAGACGAATTCGTGTTCGTATCCAAGAAAAATTTGCTTTCCCTGCCATTTGTTTTGTCTTTGGTTTGATTGGCAGCAGTCTTGGTGTGAGACCCCATGCCCGCACAAGCAAAAGTCAAGGTTTTGGCATCAGCGTTCTTTTGATCTTCGGTTACTACCTGATGTCATTCATCTTCAGCTCCCTTGGGCTCACAGGCGCTTTGACCCCATTCCTCTCAGCCTGGTTACCTGTGCTGATCGGCCTCCTCGCTGGGGGTTACCTGCTTCGCCGGGCCAGCTGCTGATTCTGAACCCCACATTTCCACACCTTCAAGAGGCAGACTGGTGATGTTCTCTTTGTTGCCCCATCCGTGCCTCCACTGACTGCGGATCCGGTCCTGGGTCTTGGTCTGATTGCCTTTTTCCTTCTGCTCACCGCCCTTCCTGTTTCGTTCTGGTCGGTCAGCGAAGCCAGAGGTAACAGACTCACGCGTTTACTGATCGCGGCGGCGAACCTCTGTCTGACGGCCCAGCTGGTGCTTCGTTGGTGGGATTCAGGCCACTTTCCCATCAGCAACCTTTACGAATCTTTGTGCTTCCTGGCCTGGGCCTGCACCCTCACTCAGCTACTGGTTGAAAGAGCCTGGCCAAATCCCATGGTCCCTGCAGCCTCCACTCCCATCGCACTGGGTTGCATCGCCTTTGCCAGTTTTGCTTTGCCCGACAAGTTGCAGGAAGCCTCCCCACTGGTCCCTGCTCTGCGTTCCAGTTGGTTGGTGATGCATGTCAGTGTGATCATGCTCAGCTATGCCGCTCTTCTGGTGGGATCCCTGCTGAGCGTTGCAGTATTGCTCACAGATCGCAGCCATAGGCTGGAATTGCGCAGCAGTTCGATCGGCTCAGGCGGCTACAAGCAAGCGCAGCTTGTGACGGATGGTCCTGGCGAGACCTTGCTTTCAAGCACCTTCTTTCGTTCCAGCGAGGAACTTGACAGTCTCAGCTACCGCACGATCACCGTTGGCTTCCTTTTGCTCTCCGTTGGCCTCGTCAGTGGGGCGGTTTGGGCGAATGAGGCCTGGGGGTCTTGGTGGAGCTGGGATCCAAAAGAGACTTGGGCTTTCATCACCTGGCTTGTCTATGCCGCCTACCTTCACACCAGGCTGGTGCGAGGCTGGCAGGGGCGGAAACCAGCGCTTCTGGCGACCGCAGGGTTGTTTGTGATCGCCATTTGTTATATCGGCGTCAACCTATTAGGTGTTGGCCTGCATAGCTACGGCTGGTTCTTTGGGTCCTCTGTCTAAGCCCAACTTTTCTCAGCTGTCATTTCATTGTGGCCTGACAAGCGTCAGACCAGGGCAGGTTCCGGCCGACGACTTGTGCGGATGCCGCGGATTGCTTCTGCATAATCAGCTGCGCCAAAGACACCTGATCCCGAAACGATCGCGTTGGCACCAGCCTCTATGACCTGCCAGGCGTTTGCCGGTTTGATCCCTCCATCGACCTCAATCCAGGGGTCCAGCCCCTTCTCTTCACAAAGCCTGCGCAGATCTCTGATCTTCTTCACCTGGTTTTCGATGAAACTCTGGCCACCAAACCCGGGATTCACACTCATGATCAGGACAAGGTCGCAAAGCTCGAGGCAGTATTCGAGCGTATCGATTGGTGTTCCTGGGTTCAGCACAGCACCCGCCTGTTTGCCAAGCTCCTTGATCTGACCAAGATTTCTGTGAAGATGGGGGCACGCTTCCACTTGCACGCTGATGATGTCGGCCCCTGCCTTTGCAAAATCAGGTACGTATTTCTCGGGTTCAACAATCATCAAGTGCACATCTAACGGCTTTGCAGTCACAGGCCTCAGGGCTTCAACAATCAATGGGCCGATGGTGATGTTCGGCACAAAACGACCGTCCATCACGTCAACATGAATCCAATCGGCTCCGGCCAGATCAACCGCACGGACATCGTCTCCAAGCCTGGAGAAATCGGCAGAGAGGATCGATGGCGAGACCACGAGGGGTTTGGTGCTCATTGGACCCATGGGACAACATTCGCAGGATTTTAGGCACAGGTTTGCCTTCTTTCTTCCTCATCCGTCCTTTTGATGGGCCCGGCCGGGGGACAGCAGCGCTGATACGATGGCGCCGCTTCAAGGTTGGAGATCAGTACAGCCTCTGACCAACCCTCCTGAGGCATTCCCCTTGCCCGCCGCCCGTGGACCGCACCATCATCCAGGAACTGCTCGAGGTCGTTGAGCAGGCTGCCATCGCCTCTGCCCGACTCACGGGCCATGGAAAGAAAAATGAAGCTGACCAAGCCGCTGTGGAAGCCATGCGCGAACGCATGGGCAAGATCGCCATGCAAGGCCGCATCGTGATCGGTGAGGGAGAGAGGGATGAAGCTCCCATGCTCTACATCGGTGAGGAGGTTGGCAGTGGCACAGGCCCCGGCGTTGACTTTGCGGTGGACCCCTGCGAGGGGACGAATCTCTGCGCCAACGCCCAGGATGGATCCATGGCTGTGCTTGCCGCCAGCGAAAGGGGCGGGTTGTTCAATGCACCAGATTTCTACATGAACAAGCTGGCGGCTCCGGCGTCAGCCAAAGGCAAAGTGGATATCCGCAAGTCGGCCACGGAGAACTTGAGGATTCTCTCTGAATGTCTGGGGCTTGGCATAGATGAGCTGGTGATCGTCTGCATGGATCGTGCGAGACACAAGGGGCTGATCGAGGAGATCCGCTCTGCTGGAGCCAGGGTCAAACCCATCAGTGATGGTGATGTGAGTGCAGCCATCGCCTGTGGATTTGATGGCACTGGCACCCACGCCCTCATGGGGATCGGTGCAGCTCCTGAAGGGGTGATTTCCGCGGCGGCCATGCGCTGTCTTGGTGGCCATTTCCAGGGGCAGCTCGTCTACGATCCGGCGGTTGCCCAGACCAAGGAATGGGAGGGGCTCACACGCGAGGGCAATCTGGCCCGTCTGGCTGAAATGGGCATCACAGAACCCGATCGGGTTTATGAAGCCCATGAGTTGGCCGGTGGTCAGCATGTGGTCTTCGCTGCTTCAGGCATCACCGATGGCCTGCTGTTCAAAGGGGTGAAATTCGAACCCGATTGCACCCGCACGAGCAGCTTGATCATTTCATCGCTTGACAGCAGCGCCCGCTTCATCGATACGGTGCATATCAAGCCTGGCGCCAAGCGGGTAGCCCTCTCCTAGCTCCATGCACATTGCCGTTATCGGCCTCAGTCACCGAACGGCTCCCGTTGAGATCCGGGAGAAGCTGAGCATCCCAGAGCAAAGCATGGAGGCTTCCCTTCAGCAGCTCAGGTCCAACGAGCAGGTCCTTGAGGCTTCCATCCTCAGCACCTGCAATCGTCTTGAGATCTATGCCCTGCTCCGTCACCCGGAGCAAGGCATAGAGGCGGTGGGCTCTTTCCTCTCCGCCATGTCCGGCTTGGAACTGGAGGATCTCACCCCCCATCTCTTCATTTATCACCATGCAGACGCGGTAGCCCACCTGCTCAGGGTGGCTGCCGGCCTTGACAGCCTCGTGCTTGGAGAGGGCCAGATTCTCTCCCAGGTGAAGAAGATGGTCCGTCTTGGCCAGGACTATCGCTCCATCGGTCCAATCCTCAACCGGCTGCTCAACCAGGCGGTGAGCACTGGCAAGCGGGTGCGTTCGGAAACCAATCTCGGCACCGGTGCGGTTTCGATCAGCTCGGCAGCTGTCGAGCTTGCCCAACTGAAGGTTGGACAGGCCCGGGGTTGTGAGGATCTGGTCCCCTTGGATCAGGAACAGGTGGCTGTCATCGGAGCCGGGAGGATGGCGCGACTTCTTCTCCAGCACCTCCGCTCCAAGGGATGTCCGGGAGCGGTGCTGCTGAATCGCACACTCGCCAGGGCAGAGACCCTGGCGGCTGATTTCCCAGACCTTCCGGTTCAGTGCCGCCCCCTGGATGATCTGGACCACTGCCTGAGCACGTGTTCCCTGGTGTTCACCAGCACAGCTGCGGAGGAGCCCATGATTACCCGCGAGCGCCTTCAGGGGCTCAATCGACGCTCCAGCCTGATGCTTGTCGATATTGGTGTTCCCCGCAACATCAGTTCCGATGTCACAGATCTACCCGGCGTACTTCGTTTTGATGTGGATGACCTGCAGGAGGTGGTGGTTCGCAACCAGGAAGCCCGCAGGGAAATCGCGGCGGAGGCCGAGGCCCTTCTTCAGGATGAATCCCGTCTCTTCCTTGAGTGGTGGGATGGACTGGAGGCTGTGCCTCTGGTGAATCGGTTGCGTGTGCAGCTGGAGGAGATCCGGGAGCAGGAACTGCAGAAGGCGCTCTCTCGGATGGGGCCGGATCTCTCATCCCGTGAGCGCAAGGTTGTGGAGGCGCTCACAAAAGGGATCATCAACAAGATTCTTCATGGTCCTGTCACCCATCTCCGTTCGCCTCAACCAAGGAGCCAAAGGCTTGCAGCCATGAGAGTGCTGGAGGAGTTATTTGCACTCAGGCAAGACCTTGATGAGGAATGAATGAAGCCCCATTTCTAGGGTTCTTCAAAGTGCATCGAAGTGTCGCCGTCTCACCCATTGGAGCAGGGTGGTCAGTTACGGTCAGCAGGTCATGAAAGACCGTTGGCGACATGAAACGCGTTCTGGCCATCATCCTTGGAGGAGGTGCTGGTACGCGCCTCTATCCGTTGACAAAAATGCGCGCCAAGCCAGCAGTTCCTCTTGCAGGTAAATATCGTCTGATTGATATACCCGTTTCCAATTGTATCAACTCAGAGATTAACAAGATCTATGTATTGACGCAGTTTAATAGTGCATCCCTCAATAGGCATCTGACGATGACCTACAACCTTTCCGCTGGATTTGGTCAAGGGTTCGTTGAGGTTCTGGCTGCCCAGCAAACACCTGAAAGTCCAAGCTGGTTTGAGGGAACGGCTGACGCGGTGCGCAAATATCAATGGTTGTTTCAGGAATGGGATGTAGATTATTATCTCATTCTTTCTGGAGACCAGCTGTATCGCATGGATTATGGAAAGTTTGTGCAACACCATATCGAGACTGGTGCCCAGCTCACCGTCGGGGCCCTCCCAGTGGATGCGGCACAAGCTGAAGGATTCGGTCTAATGCGCACCAATGATGTTGGCAAGATCCTGGAGTTCAAGGAGAAGCCAAAGGGCGCTGAGCTTGAATCCATGCAAGTTGATGCGGCCGGGCTTGGCCTTTCGAATGAAGAGGCACTTCAGCGGCCTTACCTTGCCTCAATGGGTATCTATGTTTTTAGTCGAGAGACCCTATTTGATCTTCTGAACACCCATCCACAGTCCACGGACTTTGGCAAAGAGATCATTCCTTCTTCTCTGTCCAGAGGGGATCATCTGCAAAGTTTTCTTTTCAATGATTACTGGGAAGATATTGGGACAATTGGTGCATTCTACGAAGCCAACCTGGCATTAACTGAACAGCCAAATCCAGCCTTCTCATTTTACGATGAAAAATTTCCCATTTATACGCGACCGCGCTATCTGCCACCAAGTAAATTACAGGATGCCCAGGTCACTGAGTCGATTATTGGCGAGGGCTCATTGTTGAAAGCCTGCAGTATTCACCATTGTGTGCTCGGTGTGCGCACAAGAGTTGAAGACGATGTGGTGCTTCAAGATACGCTTGTGATGGGTGCTGATTATTTTGAATCGTCCGATGAGCGTCAGGTGCTCAGGGAGCGTGGTGGCACTCCCATCGGAGTGGGACAGGGCACCACTGTTCGTCGAGCCATTTTGGATAAGAACGTTCGCATCGGTCGCAACGTGACCATCGTGAACAAGGATCACGTGGAGGAAGCAGACCGGCCAGAGCTGAGCTTTTATATCCGCAATGGAATTGTTGTGATTGTTAAGAACGGTACAATTGCGGACGGGACAACGATCTAGCTAGCGCTTTCCAGCCAGCACGCTTGATCCCCATCCGTCACGCGACCACAAGCTGCCACCCAGCATCAGGAGCGCTCAAACAGCGGCTGGGCAGGGTCCACCGTGTCCCCTGCTCTACAGCTCTGCTCCGCAAGCAGTTCCTGACATGCCACAGGAAAGAGCTGCCCTGCTCAGGGTTGTCTCGCCACACTGGTGATCTATCCCAATCCTGATCGTTCCATGAGCAAGGCCCATTTCGGTCTGGTAGGTCTTGGTGTGATGGGGGAAAACCTCGTGCTCAATGCGGAGCGCAATGGTTTTTCCAGCGCTGTTTTCAATCGGACCTTCGCCAAGACCCAGGACTTTCTCTCTGGACGGGGTGCGGGCAAGGACATCGTGGGGGCGGAAACCCTTGAGGACTTCGTGGCGAAGCTTGAGAGACCGAGGCGGATCCTGCTGATGGTGAAGGCTGGCCAGCCCGTGGATGACATGATCCAGACCCTGTCTCCGCTCCTGGAGGAGGGGGATCTGCTCATCGATGGCGGCAATTCCCTGTACACCGACACCGAACGTCGAGTGAAGGAGCTCGAGAGCAAAAGCTTCGGCTTCATCGGAATGGGCGTATCCGGTGGGGCGAAGGGGGCCCTCGAGGGACCAAGCATGATGCCCGGCGGCACGTTGAGTGCTTACCAGGCCATCGAAAGCCTGGTGAGGAAGATGGCTGCCCAGGTGGATGACGGGCCCTGCGTGAGCTACATCGGCCCTGGTGGTGCAGGCCATTTTGTCAAAACCGTGCACAACGGCATCGAATACGGAATTGAACAGGTGTTGGCTGAGGCCTATGACCTGATGAAGCGGGTGGCGGGGATGGATGGTGATGCCATGGCGGGTGTGCTCGCTGGCTGGAACCAGACAGAAGAGCTCGCGTCGTTCCTGGTGGAGATCACAGAAG
This sequence comes from Cyanobium sp., assembly GCA_046075745.1. Taxonomy (GTDB): domain Bacteria; phylum Cyanobacteriota; class Cyanobacteriia; order PCC-6307; family Cyanobiaceae; genus Cyanobium. Next base: position 22,384 of record JBJTQT010000200.1, read on the forward strand.
TCTGTCTGCGCACGAAGGACCCGGAGACGGGTACGGACCTTGTGGAGTACATCGTTGATGCCGCTGGTCAGAAAGGCACCGGGCTCTGGACGGTTGTGAGCGCCCTGGAGATGGGAGTGCCCGTCCCGACGATTTATGCCGCTCTGAATGCCAGGGTTTTGAGCTCTCTGAGAAAGGAGAGGCTCGCAGCAGAATCCGTGCTGCATGCACCTCCTGCGGCTCCTTTCCCGCTGGGGGATCCGGCTGAGGGGATGCCTGCCTTGAGGGATGCCTGCATCCTGGCCTGCATCGCCAGCTATGCCCAGGGCATGGCCCTGTTGCAGGAGGCTTCCAAACTGCATGATTACCACCTGGATCTCAGTGCGATCGGCCAGATCTGGAAAGGGGGCTGCATCATTCGCGCTCGCCTCCTGCAACGCATCCAGAACGCCTATGCCGCCAATCCGGAGCTACCCAATCTGATGGTGGATCCCTGGTTTGCTGAACAGGTCAACCGTCGCTTGCCCGGGTTACGCCAGGTGGCAGCTGGTGCTGCCCTCGCCGGGATCCCTCTTCCCTGCCTGAGCAGCACCCTCGACTACATCGACAGCTACCGAACAGGACGGCTTCCTCAGAACCTCGTGCAGGCCATGCGTGACTGCTTTGGCTCCCACACCTATGAGCGGACTGACCGCCCCGGCTCCTTCCACACAGAGTGGTTGCCGTGACCAGCTACCACCTGGTCCTTGCCACCGACGCCGAAGATCTGGCGCGGCAAACCGCCGAACAGCTTGCTTCCAGCATCGATCTTGCCCTTGCCGAGCGAGATCGTGCCCAGATCGCCCTGGCGGGGGGGGGAACCCCACGGGCGGCCTATGGACGTCTGGGCGAGGAACATCTCCCGTGGGAGCGGGTGGATGTCTTCCTCGGTGACGAACGCTGGGTCAGTCCGGATGACCCTTCGAGCAATGCCCGGCTCCTCCGGGAATCCTTGTTGGCTGGTGGACCCGGCCACCGGGCCCGCTTCCATCCTGTGCCCACCCATCTGCCCACTCCGCAGGACGGTGCCGGGGCCTACGAATCCCTTCTCCTGCAGCTCTGCGGCGGCCCCCCCCCTTCCCTGGACCTGGTGTTGCTCGGCCTGGGGGAAGACGGGCACACTGCTTCGCTGTTTCCCGGCACATCAGCACCTCTTGTGCGGGATCGCTGGGTCACCACTGGGGAGGGCAAGGGGCTTCCGCGGATCACGCTGACGGCTCCTGCTCTGTCGGCGGCCCGCACTGTGATCTTTCTGGTGAGTGGGGCTGGGAAGCGTCAGGCTCTTGAACGGCTTCTGGATCCCGCTGAGCCAGTGGAGCGCACACCAGCCCGGCTGGTGCAACCCCACCGGGAAGTGCTGATCCTGGCGGATGCCGACGCCGGCGCCGGATTTCCCGAGCGTGTCAGCGCCTGACCGCTTCCCCCCCTTCCCGGGCAGCAGACTGGCAGTCTTCCGGTTCAGTAGAAGCGCCATGGCGTCCCCCAGCGAATCCATCAACCAGCCCTTGAGGTCCGCACCGTCCATCGTGGTGAGCGGCGAGGGTTTCTCTGGATGGCATGCCCTCAACGACACCGTGATGGGGGGCCGCAGCAGCGGAAACTGCTCTGTTGGTCTGCAGGGGCTTCATTTTGATGGGGAGGTGGTGGAGGAAGGCGGCGGCTTCGTTTCAGTGCGGTCGCCGCTTTTTTCCCCACCCCTGGACCTCTCCTTCGCCCATGGACTGGAGATCCAGTTGCTGGGCGAGGGTCGTCGCTTCAAGCTGGCTGTGGCTTGTGCTGACGGGGTGGCAGGTCTGACGGAACTGATTCCTGGGGGACTCCGCTGGGTCCAGGAGTTCGGCACGGAGCCGGAAGGACTGACGCGGGTGAGCATCCGCTTTGCCGATCTGATTCCATCCGTGAGGGCTCGTCCTGTGGAGGGGCTGCCTCTTGGCCTTCCTCTTCGCTTTGATCCTTCTCGTATCACCCGCCTCCAGCTCCTCCACTCCCGCTTCAGCGATGATGGGGGCGCGAACCCAGGCTTTCGCCCGGGCCCGATCCACCTGGAAATCCAGGCGATTCATGCTCTGGCCTGATGCAGCCAACACCGATTTGAGTCGGCTTGTGGCCGCTGCAGCGGATCTCTGCCGCAAACCTCTGCGCCATGGAGTCGTGCTGACCTCCAGCCCTGGGGATGAGGATTGCAGCCTTCGGCTGGAGGCCCGCTCGCCCGAGGGGGAGCGACTGGAGGAGGAAGATCTTGACCTGGAGATCTACCGCAGTGGTGATGAGCTGAACCTCACGCTCTCCTGGCGTCAAGACGATGGTCGGCCCATGCTCTGGCACGGAAGCCACCCAGTCTGGATGGGGCCACAGGGAGAACGCTGCGGGCGTCCGGTGGAGGGGCTCCCCCTGGAAGCCCTGGCCCGTCGCCTGCGAGCCCTCCTGGCGCCAGGCTGAGTCCAGATGGATGGTTGATGGATGGGGATCTCAACCCGGGGGTTGATCCGTTACGGCCCCCTGGCTGCTGGAGCTCACCTGACGGGCATATTTGCCGAGGACACCCGTGGTGTATGGAGAGGGCAACGGCCGCCAGGCTGCGCGTCTTCTGGACAGCTCGGCATCGTCCACATTGAGCTGGATGAGAAGCCGATGGGCGTCCACCGTGATGCTGTCGCCATCCTCCACAAGGGCGATGGTGCCTCCCACTGCAGCCTCAGGGGCCACATGGCCCACCACCAACCCATAGGTGCCGCCGGAAAAACGACCATCGGTGATCAGGGCCACCTTGTCACCAAGGCCCTGACCAACAATCGCGGAGGTGGGTGCCAGCATCTCCCGCATGCCTGGTCCCCCCACCGGCCCTTCGTTGCGGATCACCACCACATCTCCGGCCTGGATGCGGCCAGCCAGAATCGCCTCCAGGCAAGTCTCCTCACTCTCGAAAACCCGCGCCGGTCCTGTGAGCACAGGCGTCTTGACCCCGCTGATCTTCGCCACGCTGCCTTCTTCAGCCAGATTGCCCTTCAAGATGGCCAGATGCCCTTTGGCATAGAGGGGGTTGTTGATGGGCCGGATGACCTCCTGATCCGTAGGAGGAGCGCTTGGCACCGCTTCCAGCACCTCCCGCAAGGATCGATCTTCGATGGTGCGGCAGTCGCCATGCAACAGGCCGGCGTCCAGCAGAAGCTTCATCACCTGAGGGATGCCCCCTGCCCTGTGCAGATCCACGGTCACGAAGCGACCGCTGGGCTTCAGATCGCAGATCACCGGAACCCGCTGGCGGACCGTCTCAAAGTCATCGATGCTGAGGGGAACGCCTGCGGTGCGGGCAACCGCCAGCAGATGGAGCACGGAATTGGTGGAGCCGCCCACCGCCATGATCACGCTGATCGCATTCTCAAAGGCCTTGCGGCTGAGTAGATCACGTGGACAGATATTTTTTGCCACGGCCTCCACCAGCACCTCCGCGCTGCGGGCGGCACTCTCGGCTTTTTCCGGATCCTCCGCCGCCATCGTGGAGCTGTAAGGGAGGCTGAGGCCCATGGCCTCAAAAGCCGCACTCATCGTGTTGGCCGTGAACATCCCCCCGCAGCTTCCAGCTCCAGGACAGGCGTTTTTCTCAATGGCGGTGAGTTCCTGCTCATCAATCCTGCCGCCGCTGTACTGGCCAACGGCTTCGAAGGCACTGACCACGTTGAGGTCGCAGGCCCCGAGCCTGCCTGGTTTGATCGTGCCGCCATAGACAAAGATCGATGGGATGTTCATGCGCGCCATGGCGAGCATGGCTCCCGGCATGTTCTTATCGCAGCCGCCGATTGCTAGCAGACCATCCATGCTCTGGGCGTTGCAGGCTGTCTCAATGGAGTCGGCGATCACTTCCCTGGACACAAGGGAATAGCGCATCCCTTCGGTTCCCATGGAGATTCCATCACTGACGGTGATCGTTCCAAACATCTGGGGCATCGACCCTGACTCCTTGGCGGCCTCTTCCGCTCGACGGGCCAGATCATTCAGCCCGATGTTGCAGGGGGTGATGGTGCTGTAGCCATTGGCGATCCCGATGATCGGCTTGCCGAAGTCTTCATCGGCGAACCCGACGGCCCGCAGCATGGCCCGATTGGGTGAACGCTGGATCCCCTTGGTGATGGCATCGGATCGCAACATGGTCTTGGTCTCTCAAGCCACAGATCCTGACCCTACTGTCCTGTTTTGCTTGCTCTGGCTGTTCAGGAAAGCCTTCTCAGGATTGGGCTTCTAGCGCCTCCAGCTGTCTGCGCACCTCTTCAATGGCCTGGTTGAGCTGTTGCACCCGTTCGGGCAGGGCTTCGGACCTGACGTTCTCTTCGCTCGGGGTCCTGGACTCGGTGGTGACCCCACCCTGGAAGCGCGACAGACGCAGGAGACGCCTTTCCCGTTCAGCCATCTGCCGCTTCTGGCTCTGTCGCCATAACCACCAGGCCAGCCCTCCGGCACCGGCCAGGGCGCCAAGGAGCGTGCTTGTGAGGATCGGGGCACCAGCTGGAGCAGCCATCTGGCGCTGGGGCTCAGACATGAGGGAGAGCCAGCTCGGAACTGATTGCAGCCTAGGTGCCCCAGCCGTTCTCTGCCTCCACCGGATGGATGTCATAGAGGCGACGTGCTGGATCGCCGAATCCCGGCAGGATCTGACCCTGCTCATTGAGATCAGGATCGATACAGGCGCAATAGATCGTGAGATCGTCGGTGCTCTCGCCGATGGCCTTCAGGCCTGGCGAGGCCGCCAACGCGGTGATCACCCGCAACCTCTGCCCCTCGACACCAGCCGCCCGAAGCCTGCTCAGAAGAGCCTGGAGGGTGCGTCCGGACGCCAGTTGAGGAAGCCAGATCAAGACCCCCACCCGCGGCTCGATCGACATTGGCAGGTCATCGAGATACCAGTGCACGGCTTCTCCGGGTGGTGCATCGATGCCCACGTGAGCCACCCGCGCAGCAGGAACAACACCCTGCGCCCCTTGCCACAGACCCAGGCCACCCCGCAGAACAGGAACCGCCAGCAGGGGAATGGCGGGATCGATGATCTCGCCGTTGCAAGTGGCCAGGGGGGTCTGCACGGTGATCGGACGATGGGGCACCCAATCACGCAGAGCTTCGTAGGTGAGCCATCGACCCAGCTCTCCCATGGCCGTGGCGAACAGCGGGGTAGGAGTGGCGCTGTCGCGCAGAATCGTGAGCCAATGGGCAATCAGGGGGTGTGGGGGGACCACTACCCGCAGCGACAGGGCCATGGCTGCCATAACTTGAGCCAGAAGCGTAGGCCTGAAGCCATGCCGGACCACACCATCCATCGGGGCCCCTTTCTTCGGGGATCCTTTCTGAGGATCCCCGCCCAGGCCAGGGGGGGCTTCTCTCTCCCTCGGTGGCTCATGGGGGGGATGCTGCTCCTGCTGCTTTGCCTGTCACTGGTCGTTCCTCAGCCAGCCCTGGCCATCACAGCCCCAGAACTGAGGGGGCAGAGGGCTCTGCAACAGATCGAGCCGGATATGCATGGCCGCAAGCTCCAACAACAGGAGTTCCTCAAAAGTGATCTGGCCGGTGTGGATCTCCATGGAGCTGACCTGCGCGGGGCTGTCTTCAACGGCAGCAACCTGCAGGGAGCAGATCTGCGGGATGTGGATCTCCAGGATGCGGTGGTGTACGCGAGCCGCCTGGACAAAGCGGATCTCTCAGGAGCCCTGCTTCGCAACGCGATGCTGATGCAGAGCCGCTTCACAGAGGCCCGGATTGCCAATGCCGACTTCAGTGGTGCGGTGTTGGACCGGGCCCAGCGTCGAGCCCTCTGTGCCAGGGCAGAGGGCCATCATCCCGAGACCGGTGTGAGCACCAGGGACAGCCTTGAGTGCGAAGGATAGGGAGGTGGCTTGGCAGCCTCGGTAGATTGCATGGCATCGGTTCTGTGGGGGGATCAGCCCACAGAGGCAACGGGGAAAGCCCGGTGTACAGAGTTCTTCTGGAGTCCGGCACTGTCCCGCAGCTGTGAAGATCGCCCACGCGATCCAGTCAGAACGCCCGCCGATGCCCACCTCAAGACCGGCGAGGACCGGCATTTGCCATGACCTACCCCCTGACCACGGCTTCCACAGCCCGGTCGACTCCCATTGCTTTGCGCATGCCCGTTGCATGCGGCTTGGTGATGATCACCCTTGGGATCTTCATCCTGCCTGCCCAGGCCCATCACCTGATGGAACTCAGCGGCTTGAAACCCTCCCCCCTCAGCGGCTTTTTGAGTGGTCTGGCCCATCCGGTGCTGGGGCCCGACCACCTGCTCTTTCTCTGCTCCCTGTCTCTCGTTGGCCTTCATCAGCGGGCTCGCTGGATGCTCGCTCTGCTGGCGACGGGTCTGCTGGGCAGCCTGATTGGCTTATGGCTTCCAGGGTTTCCGCTGGCTGAGCCGGGAGTGGCCTTCAGCCTCGTGGTGGTGTCCCTCGTTTGTCTGCGGGGCTGGCCCCGGGCCCTTCTCCTCCCGGCGATAGCGGTCCACGGGTATGTGCTGAGTCACACCGTGCTGGGTTGGAGCCAGGCGCCCCTTGCCGCCTATGGGCTGGGCTTGCTTCTGAGCCAGGGTGCGCTCCTCCTGTTGGCCCTCACCCTTCTTAGATCCCTTGCCGATGGTCTCAGCCCCCAGCGGAGAGCCCTGCTCTGCGCTGGGCTGATCGGCTGCGGAGCCGCATGGACCCTCTCCGCCCTGGTGGCCTGACGTGACTGCTGCCACCATCTCTCGTTTACCGGTCACGGTTGTGACCGGTTTTCTCGGTGCGGGCAAAACCACCCTCCTGCGTCACCTGTTGCTGAACAGCGGATTGCGTCTTGCGGTCATCGTCAATGAGTTCGGCGATGTGGGGATCGACGGGGACCTTCTTGCCCACTGTGGGTTCTGTCCGGAAGAGGAGTTGGAAGGGCGTCTGGTGGAGCTCACCAACGGCTGTCTCTGTTGCACCGTTCAGGATGAGTTTCTGCCCACGATGGAACGCCTACTGGCGAGGGCCGACCAACTGGATGCCCTCGTGGTGGAAACCAGTGGCCTGGCTCTGCCTGAGCCCCTCGTGGCGGCTTTCCAGTGGCCGGAGGTCCGCACCCGAACGAGGGTGCACGCGGTGGTCACCGTGGTGGATGGTGAGGCCCTGGCCGCTGGGCACGTGGTGGGAGATGTCTCCTCTGTGGAAACACAACGGCTGGCTGACCCCAGCCTTGGCCATCTCTCCGCCTTGGAGGATCTCTTCGAGGAGCAGCTGGAAGTGGCCGATCTGGTGGCCGTGAGCAGAGCCGATACCGTCCCGGCGCAGGCTCTTGAAGCGGTGATGGCTGACCTGGCTTCCAAGGTGAGACCAGGGACCCCTGTGCTGCCGATGACCCGCGGGGCTCTGGACCCTGAACTCCTGCTGGGTCAGGCCTTTGCACAGACTGGCCAATCCGGAACTGTCCTGGAGGTTGAGGATGAGGAAGACGATCACCACCCCCATGACCATGCCCATGTGGCGATGGATTCCGTTGTGATCCGGCGTTGGGGAAGGATGGCTCGTCAGGAAGTGGAGACCACCCTGAGGGTCTTTTTGCAACAGCAGCCCGTGCTTCGCCTGAAGGGGCGCCTCCAGGAACCAGGCAAAAGGCTCTCTCTGCAGATCCAAGGGGTGGGGCCACGCCTTGAGGCCTGGTACGAGGGAGTCTCCAGTGCGGCTCCTGAGGTTCCTTCCCTGGAGTTGGTGGCTTTGGTTCCAGCGGCCCAGCGCGCAACGGTGGAAGCTGCCGCAGATCGCCTCTGGGCTGCTCTGGGCTCACTCGACCCATCGGCCTAATCCAGCGGAATCTCCCCCCTGGCACACACGGAGTTCCAGCAAAGGCTCTGATCCATGTCCCAACGTGGTGACACTACAAGCCACCGCCCGTCTCCGCCGCGCATCCGCACCGTCCCCCTGCCGTCATGGGTGAATTCAAGGCGGCGTTGCCCGACGATGAGCCACCAGTGCTTCCCCACCTCCTGCACCTCCATCTGGCAGGGTTGCCAAGGTCCCCTGTGGATCTTGCACTCCAGGGAGATCTGGCCCCGGTCCTGGGGGGGAGCTGGCAGGGCATCAGCAGCTTGCAGGCCGCCCTGCCAAAGGGCCTGCAGAGCCCCAAGGGTGGCGAGTCCGGTGAGCTGCCAGGATTGATGGGTTGCCTTGCGGCTGGTGCCCCTTTTTCGAGCCCGTGTCCAGGTGTCCCTTCGGCCATCTGTGCTTGATCCCGCTGGTGAAGCCACCAGAGCCGCAGCCTCCCGGTTGGGTGTTGCCGGCATCCAGCGCTTACGCATCGGAAAGGCCATTGATGTGGAGATTGAAGCCCCGGATCGCATCAGCGCCAGGGAACAGCTGGAGGTGCTGAGCGATCGCCTCCTGGCCAATCCTGTGATCGAAGACTGGACTCTTGAACTCCTGGAGGACCGCTGAGCCCCAATGACCATCGGCATCGTGGTGTTTCCTGGCTCCAACTGTGATCGGGATGTGCGCTGGGCGCTTGAAGGCTGCCTGGGAGAACCCACTCGCTTCCTCTGGCATGCAGAGCGCGATCTGGCTGGGGTGGATGCGGTGGTGCTGCCTGGAGGATTCAGTTATGGCGACTATCTTCGCTGTGGAGCCCTGGCCCGTTTCGCCCCGATCCTTCAGGAGGTGCACCGTTTTGCCACTGCAGGCGGACCGGTACTGGGGATCTGCAATGGGTTTCAGGTGCTCACGGAGATGGGCTTGCTGCCAGGGGCACTCACCAGGAACCGGGATCTGCACTTCCGTTGTGAATCCACCACCCTGGAGGTGCAGCCAGGCCGTTGCACCTGGTTGCAGGGCTATGCCTCCGGTGAATCCATCGAGCTTCCCATCGCCCATGGAGAGGGCCGATACCAGGCTGACCCTTCAACCCTCCAGCGCCTTGAGGACCTGGGGCAGATCGTGGTGCGGTATCGCAACAATCCGAACGGGTCCGTTGCTGATGTGGCTGGTCTTTGCAATGAGCACGGAAATGTGCTCGGCCTGATGCCCCATCCTGAGAGAGCCTGTGATCCGGCCCTTGGCCCCCAGGATGGCAGGAGGCTTCTCTCCTCCTGCGGCAGGGAATGGAGGAGCCAATAAAAAAGGGGCCTGAGGCCCCAGTGAAGCAAAGAAAGCGGCAGATCAACCGATCGCGGCGAAGAAATCCTTGCTTTTGACAGGATCAGGATTCATGGTCTTCTCTCCTGGCGTCCAGTTGGCGGGGCAGACTTCATCTGGATGGCGTTGCACGTACTGGAAGGCCTGCAGGA
>JBJTQT010000201.1:0-10307 GCA_046075745.1 Cyanobium sp.
GTCACCGTTGATCCCACTCCCGACACCACCGCCGAGAGCGATGAAACTGTTGCACTCACCCTCGCTGCAGGAACGGGTTACACCATTGGCACCCCTACCGCTGTCACCGGCACCATCGTCAATGACAATGGAAATACACCCACACCTTCAACGTGGAACCTCAACTGGTCGTCCGCCACTCCCTCTTTCAACTGGTCATCAGCAACTCCCCTCGGTACTCCGAGCATCCTGAAGGCCAGCGTTGCCATCACCAGCCCCCGGACCGGTGAATCGCCACTGAACGCCACCGCTTTAAGGGTTGACCTGCGCGATCCCGCCATCAACCTCACCAGCACCCCCCGGCAGAATGGGTGGTCAAACAACTTGTTCGAGACCACCACCCAGACCAGCCGTGAGTTCATCACCGGCCTCCGCTCCTCCGGGGTGCCCGTTGTCGCTGCGATCAACACGTCTCCCTTCGATCTGGACATGAACAAACAGTTGCAGTCTGTTCCGACCAACATCCGTGGTTTTGCTGTGAGCGACGGCATCCTGATCAGCAGCACCGATTACAACCCCGATACCTTCAAATCCACCTTCCTCTACGACCGAATCACCGGAGCTCGCATCCAGAACATGGCGAGCAGCCTTCAGGATCCCAATTGGCAATCATTTGCGGGAAAACCCTACCCAGCCCCTGCTTCCGAAGTGACCCTGGCATCCACGCTGAAGGTGGCCACCTCCGGCTTCGAAATCGTGCTCAATAACGGGGTGCCGGTGGGTCGCAATCAGACCTCCCAGAATGCCCGTTCCGCTCTGGGCCTCACAACCGATGGCCGCTATCTCACCATGCTCACCGTCGATCGGACGCCGGACCCAAGCCAATCGAATGGCTGGCGGGGCGCCACCGACTACGACATCGGCGTGATCCTGAAAGGATTTGGATCCTCCATGGGCCTCAACGCCGATGGAGGGGGATCCACCCAGCTGGCTTGGTGGAATCCATCCACCAGCAAGGCGGAACTCCTCAACAATCCATTGGCGGAACGGTATGTGGGGGCTTCACTCGGTGTGGTGTACCAACTGGTGTAGATCAGTCAGGTGCGGGCCAAACGCCAGTTGGGTGGGGTCCGCAGATTCAGCCCCAACACGGCAATCGAGGCCGCAGGCTGCACCCAGCTCACATCCACAGGCAGCTCGTAGTGGTCGCCCTCGGGGGGGCCGATCAACAAGCGGCCATGCTGCCCCTGGCGCACCGAGCTCCCTCCCGTGATGGCAATGTTCACCCCCTCGGCCGAGAGCTCGAGAATCTCGCAGGTGGCCTCCGAGGCCTCTCCCCCCTCGAGCCGCAGATGGCAAGGTGGGGAAAAGGCCACGCTCTCTTGGCTGGGCGCAGAAGAACGTGCGCGATGCAGATCGCTCATGAAGGAATCCGCTTGCTGCACAACAGTGCTGCGGACAACAGTGCTGCGCACATCGGAAGAAGTCGCCACAGGCCCCACCCCCAAGGAAGGTCTCAGAATGAGTCTCTGTTCACAGTGAACGTTGCAGGATCCTGCAAGCAAGGGATCCATACCCTCCTTAACCAACCCGCAACCAACAGTTACAAAAGCCCCTGCCTACAGTCCCCCCCACCCGTGGATGGACGCAGCCATGACCACCAACTTGTCCACCCGGATCTCCCAAACCCAGCCCCCCACTCCGCGCCTAACCCTCCAGAGCGAATCCATCGCGGCGGACACCACCGCTATCCGCTCCCTGGACTGGGACCGCAGCCGCTTTGACATCGAATTCGGCCTGCGCAACGGCACCACCTACAACGCATTCCTGGTACGGGGCGAGCGCACCGCCCTGATCGACACCAGCCATCTCAAATTCGCTGACACCTGGCTCCCCCTGCTGCAGAGCCTGATCGATCCCCAGGCGATCGATGTGCTGATCGTGTCCCATACCGAACCTGACCATTCGGGCCTGATCGGCCACCTGCTGGAGCGCAACCCCGAACTGGAGATCGTGGCTTCCAAGGTGGCGATTCAGTTTCTTGAAAACCAGGTGCATCGCCCCTTCCGCAGCCGGGCGGTGAAAAGCGGTGACACCCTGGATCTGGGCACCAACCCCGAGAGCGGAGTGGAGCACCGCTTTGAGTTCCTCAGTGCGCCGAATCTGCACTGGCCCGACACGATTTTCTCCTACGACCACAGCACGGGCATCCTCTACACCTGCGATGCCTTCGGCCTCCATTTCTGCTCCGATGCGCTTTACGACAGTGATCCCGGCGCCATCGCGCCAGACTTCCGCTTCTATTACGACTGCCTGATGGGCCCCAATGCCCGCAGCGTGCTGCAGGCCCTCAAGCGGATGGACAGCCTGCCGCCCATCACCACCATCGCTGTGGGCCACGGGCCCCTGCTCCGGCACCACCTCCCCCTCTGGATCGGGGACTACAGGGAGTGGAGCAGCCAGCGCAGCGAGGATGGGGCCTATGCCGCCGTGGGCTACATCAGCCAGCATGGCTTCTGCGACCGCCTCAGCCAGGCCATCGCCAAAGGCATCAGCAAGGCCGGCACCCAGGTGCAGATGGTGGATCTGCGCGCCACCGATCCCCAGGAGCTCAGCGCCCTAATCGGCGAGGCCGCCGCCGTGGTGGTACCCACCTGGCCCGCCGAGGCGGACGCCGATCTGCAGGGCTCCATCGGCACACTCCTGGCAGCGCTTCAGCCCAAGCAATGGGTGGGGGTTTACGACGCGTACAGCGGCAACGATGAACCCATCGACACCCTGGCCGCCCGCCTGCGCGGGCTCGGCCAACAGGAGGCCTTTGCCCCCCTGCGCATTCGCCACGTGCCCGATCCCGGCGATTATCAGCGCTGCGAAGAGGCCGGCACCGACCTGGGCCAGCTGCTCACCAAGGAGCGCACCATCGCCGCCATGAAATCCCTCGACGGAGACCTGGACAAGGCCCTGGGCCGCCTTTCGGGGGGGCTCTACGTGGTGACGGCCCGGCAGGGTGAGGGAGACGCCGCCCGCAGCGGAGCGATGGTGGCCAGCTGGGTGAGCCAGGCCAGCTTCGAGCCCCCCGGCCTCACCGTGGCGGTGGCCAAGGACCGGGCGATCGAGGCCCTGCTCCAGGTGGACGATCGCTTCGTGCTCAACATCCTGCGGGAGGACAACCACCAGCAACTCCTGCGCCATTTCCTCAAGCGGTTCCCGCCCGGGGCCGATCGCTTTGCGGGGGTGGCCACCCTCGATGGGGTGGCCACCGGTGGCCCCGTGCTGGGGGACGCCCTGGCCTACCTGTGCTGCCGGGTCGCCCAGCGGCTGGAAGGCCCGGATCACTGGATCATCTATGCCGTGGTGGAGCAGGGCAACGTGGCTGATGCGTCCGCCACCACGGCCGTGCATCACCGCAAGGTGGGCAACCACTACTGACCCATGGCCAACGCTTCCATTCGCCCCACCGCCAACGAGCCGGCTCCCAAAGACACGGCGTCCGCCGCGTCCGCAGATCGGGCGGTGATCGCGCTGCCAATTGATCCAGGCCTGCTCTGCCTGCGCGGGCTCAGCCCCAGGCGCCTGCGCTTCGAGGTGGAATACGCCCTGGAGCGGGGCACCACCGCCAACAGCTTCCTCTTCGAGGCCGGCGCTGCTGCCGATGGCCACAGCGTGCCCCCGGTGCTGATCCATCCCCCGGGGATGACCTACGCCGCCCCCTTCTTCGCCGCTCTGCAGGAACGGGTGCCCAGCGATGCGGCCCTGAAGGTGGTGGTGGGGGTGGTGAATCCCAACCGGGTGGAGCTGCTGCGGGCCATGGTGAGACGCTGGCCCAACCTGGCTCTGGTGGCCTCCAATCCCGGCGCCAAGCTGGTGCGCGAGCTCTGGGAACAACAGCGGCCTGCGGCCCCTGGTGCCCCGGACCCACCGGCCATTCCGCCCCTGCCGCCGATGGATGTGGTGCGCCAGGAGGTGTCTCGCCCCCTGGCCAACGGGTTTCAGTTGCGGCTGATCCCAGCGCCCACCCCCCGCTGGCCCGGGGCCCTGATGGCGTTTGAAGAGAGCACGGGTCTGCTCATGAGCAGCAAGTTTTTCTCTGCCCACATCTGCGCGGAAGCCTTCGCTGAGGCCAATCGCAGCAGCACCGAAGAGGATCGCCGCTGGTTCTACGACAGCCTGATGGCCCCCATGGCCCGGCAGGTGGAGAGCGTGCTCGACCGGCTGGATGACCTGCCGATCCGCGTGATCGCCCCCTTCCACGGCCCAGCGATCGCCACAAGCTGGCGCAGCCTCCTCTCCGATTACCGCCGCTGGGGAGAAGGCCAGAACCAGGCCCGCCTTTCCGTGGCCCTTCTCTATGCCAGCGCCTATGGCAACACCGCTGCCATTGCCGATGCCCTGGCCCGGGGGGTGTCCCGCACGGGCGTGCGGGTGGAGAGCATCAACTGTGAATTCAGCGAACCGGAGCAGCTGCTGGCGGCGATCCGCGGCAGCGATGCCCTGCTCATCGGTTCCCCCACCCTCGGGGGCCATGCCCCCACGCCGATCGTTTCGGCCCTGGGCACCGTGCTAGCCGAAGGCGATCGGGCCAAACCCGTGGGGGTGTTCGGCAGTTTCGGCTGGAGCGGCGAGGCGATTGATCTACTGGAGAGCAAGCTGCGCGATGGCGGCTTCCCCTTCGCCTTTGAGCCCATCCGGGTGCGCTTCAGCCCTGATGCGTCCACGCTTCAATCTTTGGAGGAAACAGGGACGGCCTTGGGCCGCAGGCTGCAGACCGAGCAGCGCAAACGCCAGTTGCGAAGCCCCGGCGGCGGACTTCAGGATAGTCGCAGCCAACCGGCCATCCAGGCCCTGGGCCGGGTGGTGGGCTCTCTCTGCGTGCTCACGGCACAAAAGGGGGAGGGGGAGGCTGCCCTTTCAGGCGCCATGGTGGCGAGCTGGGTCAGCCAGGCCAGCTTCAGTCCGCCTGGCTTCACCGTGGCCGTCGCCAAGGACCGGGCCGTTGAAGGGCTGCTGCACATCGGCGATCTCTGCGCCCTGAATGTGCTGGCGGCCGGCCGTGAGAAGGGGGCGATGAAGCATTTTCTCAGCCCCTTCACCCCGGGGGCCGATCGCTTCGAGGGGGTAGCCATCAACCGAAGCCCAGGCCAGCAGCCGATCCTGGAGGACGCCCTGGCCTGGATGGAGGCCACCGTGAAGCAGCGCATGGACTGTGGCGATCACTGGCTGATCTACGCCGAAGCCCATCACGGCGGAGTGCTGGATGGCAAGGGCACCACGGCCGTGCATCAGCGGCGCACGGGGGCAACGTATTGAATTCGGGAACTCCCCGGGGATTCAGCTCGTCACCGAGATTCAGCCGCTTACCACTTCCAGGTTGATCTCCGCCACCACCTCAGGATGGAGTTTCACCTGGACCTTGTAGGAGCCGGTGCGGTGGATATCGGGCACCAGGATGTCCCGGCGATCCAGGGTCTTGTTGGTGGCCTTCTCGATGGCTTCGGCCACATCGCCGTTGGTGACAGTGCCGAAGAGCACATCATCGCCACCGGTTTGCTTCTTCACGGTGAAGCGCCCGATGGTGCTGAGGGCCTTGCGGAAGGCTTCCGCATCCGCCTTGAGGGCGGCCTGGCGCTCAGCTTCCTTGGCTCGTCGGTGCTCCACCTGCCGCAGCACCGCCGCGGTGACGGGCACAGCTTTCCCTGTGGGAACAAGGAAGTTGCGGGCATAACCAGGAGCCACCTCCACCAGGTCGCCGTCCTTGCCCAGGCTCAACACGTCCTCGCTGAGAACGACTTGCACGCGCTTGGCCATGACGACGACCCTCGAAACGGAATGATCAGAGCCAATCACCCTACGTCAGGGCCCTCAGGACCCTGACGCCGTGCGGGGAAGCCTCACCTGGGTGGCCAGGCCCAGCCGGCGCATCAGCTTGATGTGGAGCCAGGTGAGATCAATCTGAGGCCCGAAGCCATGGCGAGCGGAATGGGGGAAGGCGTGGTGGTTGTTGTGCCAACCTTCGCCAAAGGTGAGGGCAGCCACCCAGGGGTTGTTGCGGGAACGATCTCCGCTCTCATGGCTCACCTCACCCCAGGCATGGGTGGCGGAATTCACCAGCCAGGTGGCGTGATACACCAGCACCAGGCGCAGGGGAATCCCCCAGAGCACCAGGGCCCAGCCGCCGGCGCCGGTCACGGTACCGAGCCAGAAAAGGAACAGACCAAGCACCACCTGAAGGCCGAGGAACCAGCTGTTCAGCCAGCGGTAGTAGGGATCACGGGCCAGATCTCCGGTGAGCCGAGGCACGGTTTCAAGGGCAGGGATCTCCTCAAACATCCAGAGCATGTGGCTCCACCAGAAGCCCTTGTTGCTGTCGTGATGATCCGCATCCGTATCGGAAAACTTGTGGTGATGGCGATGCAGCCCCACCCAATCCAGGGGTCCGTGCTGGCAGCTGAGGGCTCCACAGGTGGCGAAGAAGCGCTCCAGCCACTGGGGCACCCGGAAAGAACGATGGCAGAGCAGGCGGTGATAGCCGATCGTCACCCCCAGACAGGCGGTGACCCAATAGAGCACCACCAGGGTGAGCACGGCTTGCCAGCTCCAGAACTGGGGTAGCAGGGCATAGGCGGCCAGGCCATGGATGACGGCCATGAAGCCGAGGGTGCCCCAGCGCCGGCCCTTGGTGGCCGGCATCGGGATCTCGCCGCGGCGGGGCTGGGTGAGGGCCTGGGACCGGGCCAGAGAGCGGGAACCACCGCTGATGGTGGCCGCCCGCCGGGTGTGCTGAGCGGCGACAATGGGGCGGCCCCGGCGGGGCGGGGCGATTTGAGACGTGACGGCCATGAAGGACCGACTCCTGATCATTCGCTTACAATGGTAGCAATACGGATCCGGATCACTTGGGTTTTCGAGACGACCTCGCATCTGGCCGTGTCGCTTTCGCGCACCTGATCCGGGTCTGGCATGCCCGCAACGGCTGGTCTCACAGGGTTCTCCCCGCCCTGGCCGACGTTTTGGATCTTGGCCGCGTTCACAATTCCCAGCTCTCCATGCTGCGCAACGGCAAGCTCGCCTCCCCCGGTCCGGAGGTTTTCCTGGCCCTTGGGAGCATCAACCGCTGGCTGGCAAGGCAGGCACCGGATGGCCATCTGAATTCTGATCAGGCCCTGGCCCTCCTGCAGGGGCACCCCGAGCTGGTGGAGGCCCTCTCCAGTTCGGCACTGCCCGTGGTGGATGGCGACGGCACCGTCCTCGGCCCTGGAGATCTGCTGGAGGTGTTCGTGGGAGCCCGCACGGCTCCCGCCAGCTTTGAGCTCGTCATCCGCGACGAGGAGGCCCCTGGTCTCTGCGAAGCCCTGGCCCAGCTCCTCACCGCCGGTCGGCCCTGGCGCCAGTGCCGCGACCATCTCCTGGCCGCCTACCCCGTGAGCAAACGCACCCGCCGGGAGCGGTTTGCCGAAGTGATGGCCGGTCAGCGGGATTTCACGGCTGCGGAACTGGCCGCCGAACTCCCCGACCTCAGGCGCACCCTGGCCCAGCTCGGGGTGGCCGGGGAAGAGGAGCTGGGGCCGGAGCGCTTTCTCGCCCTGCTGCGCCAGAAGGCCAGCAGCCTGGGGGCAAGGCCCGAGGCAACGTCCCCCGGAAGTGTGAGCGATCTGGCCTCCGCCATCCGCCGGGAGCTGGCCGGCTAGCTGTCTGGCCGCTCTGCAACCCCCTTGGGGCCACCATGGAGCCAGTGGCAGAGCTTGTTGATGGTTGTCTCCACCCCAAACAGGGCCAAGGCGTCCGAGACGGTCGCCGCAGCCCTGGAAACCATCGGCCCCCTGGTGCGGCTTCACACCAGGGCCGTACAACCTCACCTGGAACGGGTGCTCGATGCCTTCGCCGCAGAACGGGTGGGCCCCCATCACTTCGCCTCAGTGAGCGGCTATGGCCATGGCGATCTGGGCCGCGACACCCTCGATCGGGTCTTCGCCAGGGTGATGCAGGCGGAGGCCGCCGCGGTGCGACTGCAGTTCGTGAGTGGCACCCATGCGATCGCCGCCGCCCTTTTCGGGGTGCTGCGCCCCGGCGACCGCCTGCTGGCCCTCACCGGCGCCCCCTACGACACCCTCGAGGAAGTGATCGGCGTTCGCGGCTCGGGAATGGGCTCGCTGCGCGACTTCGGCATCCACTACGCCGTGCTGCCACTGACCCCCACGGGAACGGTGGACACGGAGGGCCTGGCTGAGGCCCTGGCCGAGCCCACCCGAATGGTGCTGATCCAGCGCAGCTGCGGCTACAGCTGGCGCCCCTCCCTCCCGGTGGCCGCCATCGGCCGCCTCTGCGAGCAGGTGAAAGCCCTCCAGCCAGATTGCGTCTGCTTCGTGGACAACTGCTACGGCGAATTCGTGCAGGACCAGGAACCGCCAGGGGTGGGAGCCGATCTGGTGGCCGGATCCCTGATCAAGAATCCTGGTGGCACCATCGCCCCCACCGGCGGCTACCTGGCCGGCAGGCGAGAGCTGGTGGAGATGGCCTGCTGCCGCCTCACCGCTCCAGGGATCGGCAGCGAGGGCGGCACGGGCTTTGATCTGCAGCGCCTGCTGTTCCAGGGGCTGTTCCTCGCGCCCCAGATGGTGTGCGAAGCCTTGATCGGGGCCGAACTCGTGGCCCAGGTGTTCCAGGATCTGGGCCATCCGGTGCAACCCGTGGCCGGGGCGGAGCGCAGCGATGTGATCCAGGCCGTGCAGCTGGGTGACGCGGCGGCTCTGCAGTGTGTCTGCCGAGCCTTCCAGGCGGCCTCCCCGGTGGGCAGCTATCTCGATCCGGTACCGGCGCCGATGCCCGGCTACGCGAGCGACCTGGTGATGGCCGGAGGCACCTTCATTGATGGCAGCACCAGTGAATTCTCGGCGGATGGGCCCCTGCGGGAGCCCTGGGTGCTCTATGTGCAGGGGGGATCCCACCATGCCCATGTGGCCATCGCCCTGGAAAGAGCCCTGGCGGCCCTGCCCGCCAGCACCCCCTGACAGACTGGAGGTGCTTCCAGCCTCCGTTCCATGGCGCTCAGCTTTCCCGACGACTGCCTCTACTCCGACAGCCACGAATATGTGCGCACAGAAGGTGATCTGGCTCGCCTGGGCATCAGTGCCTTCGCGGTGGATCAGCTGGGCGACATCGTGTTTGTGGAGCTACCGGAGGTGGGAGCCTCGCTCACGAAGGGCCAGAGCTTCGGCAGCGTGGAATCGGTGAAGGCGGTGGAGGATCTGATTTCCCCCATCTCCGGGTTGGTGGAAGCCCGCAACGAAGCGGTGCTGAGCAGCCCGGAAGAACTGCAGAATGACCCCTACGGAGAGGGTTGGCTGCTGCTGATCCGGGCCAGTGCCGCCGCTGAACTCTCCGCTCTCATGCCCGCCGAGGACTACCGCCGCAAGGTGGAGGGCGCCTGAGGGTCCGGCATCCATCGGAGGCGAGGCCGGCTGGAAGTCCTTAAAGTTTCAGCCACTTTTTTTCTAGCCCGTGGTTGCCCCTTTTCTGCTTCGGCATCTGGGTCCTGATGCCGAAGAAAGCCATTCGATGCTCTCGGAACTCGGCCTCACGTCCCTGGAGCAGCTGGCCCGGGAGGTGGTGCCCTCCGGGATCCTTCTGAGCCCGGAAGCCGCGGCCGCGGGTCTGCCTCAGGCCGTGAGCGAAGCCCAGGCCCTGGCCGAACTCGCAGAGATCGCCTCCCGGAACAGCACCCACAGGAGTCTGATCGGCCTGGGCTACCACGGCACCGCCACACCGGCCCTGATCCAGCGGCATGTGCTGGAAAATCCCTGCTGGTACACGGCCTATACCCCCTATCAGGCGGAGATCGCCCAGGGAAGGCTCGAAGCCCTGCTCAATTTCCAGACCCTGGTGAGTGAACTCACCGGGCTGCCCATCGCCAACGCCTCCCTGCTGGATGAAGGCACCGCCGCAGCGGAGGCAATGGCCATGGCGCTTAACGTCAGCCGGCGCCCAGAGGCCCGCCGATTCCTAGTGGATCAACAGGTGTTCCCCCAGACCCTGGCCGTGCTCCAGACCCGTGCCGAACCCCTGGGCATCCTGCTGGAGACAGTGGATGCGGAAGCTCTCGGAGCCCAACTGAATCCCACGCTCCCGGACGACGCCTTCGGACTGATCATCCAGCTCCCCGGCATGGAGGGCAGGCTCTGGGATCCTTCAGCCCTGTTGGGTGCGGCCCGCAGCGCCGGGGTGATCAGCACCGTGGCGGTGGATCCCCTCGCCCAGGTGCTCCTGGCCCCGGTCGGCAGCCTCGGGGCCGACATTGCCGTGGGAAGCCTGCAGCGCTATGGGGTGCCCATGGG
>JBJTQT010000202.1:0-25523 GCA_046075745.1 Cyanobium sp.
CGCTGCGATGGGGGCCCAGGTGGCCTGCCCCGACGCCCAGGTGATCTGCGTGGCCGGCGATGCCAGCATCCTGATGAACATCCAGGAACTGGGCACCCTGAGCCAGTACAGCCTGCCCGTGAAGGTGGTGGTGCTCAACAACGGTTGGCAGGGCATGGTGCGGCAATGGCAGGAAAGCTTCTATAGCGAGCGCTATTCCGCTTCAGAAATGATGGCTGGCATGCCGGATTTCGCAGCCCTGGCGGAATCCTTCGGTGTCCGTGGCATCCACATCAGCGAGCGTGCGGATCTGATCCCCCAGCTCTCCGATGCCCTGGCCCATCCAGGTCCTGTATTCATCGATGTGAGGGTGCGGCGCGGTGAAAACTGTTATCCCATGGTTCCACCAGGGGCAAGCAACGCCCAGATGGTGGGCTTGCCCTCTCACCCGGAGTTAGCCATCGACACGGTGCGCCAGTGTGGCGCTTGTGGAGAAACCACGGCCAGCGCCCATCACTTTTGCCCAAGCTGCGGCGCCAAACTCTGAATCACCTCTCTCCGGCCGATCTCCCTTCAGCCCCCCGCAAAGGGCCTCTCACCAGGTTTCTGCTCCATCTGTTGACCCTTGTTCTCCTCTGGGCTGGGGTGGTTGACCTGGCGGCGCCTCCTGCCATGGCCGCAGAGATCCTCAGCATCCGCAACGCCACCCTGCTCCAGATTGGTGATCAGAACCGCAGCTACGGGGTGCGCCTGGCCTGTGTAGCTGTGGACGAGGCAAGCAGCAAGGAAGCCCTCGGCTGGCTGCAGAAGCACGGTTCACGGGGCACCAGGGTGAACCTGCGGCCGATCGGTGATCAGGATGGACTTCTGCTGGCCCGGGTGAGCATCCTCAGGAGCGGCCTGGATCTGGGCGAAGGCCTTGTCGCCAATGGTCTGGCCACTGCTGTGCCCTGTGAAAAGAGCTTGCCCTGACCACCCAATCAAGATGAGCCTGAATCGCACGGCAAAAGGAATCGTTCTGGTACCGAGCCTCCTGCTGGGGGGAGCATTTCTGAGCGCAGCAGCCTGGATGGATGGCCCCGCGGCCCAGAACAAGGGACTGGCCATCACGCTTGGGGCCATTCTCATGGGTGCGGGGGTTCTGGCCCAGTTCCTGCCCGAGACGGATCCAGCCAAGACGGACAAGACAGAGCCGGACTGACGGAACTGGTCATTGAGGCAGCTGCCCATCAGAGTTAGGGCAGCGGCAAAACATGGTTGATGCCTGACGCCTCTCCAACCAATCGGCTCGTGGTTCCCTTCGGGCAGGTGGGCTTGACCTCTATCCCGGAAGTTGGGGGAAAGAATGCCTCCCTCGGGGAAATGATCCGTTCCCTGCGGAGCCAGGGGGTGCGCGTACCCGACGGGTTTGCAACGACCGCAGCTGCCTATCGGCTGTTTCTTGAGGCCAACAGTCTGGGATCCGCCCTAGAGGAGAGGCTGGCCAACCTGGATGCCTCTGATCTGGTGGCTCTTCAGGCGGCAGGGCAAGCCTGTCGGGAGTTGGTGCTGCAGGCGACGCTGCCGGCGGCTCTGGTGGAAGCCATCCTCGGGGCCTACGGATCCATGGCCGCCGAGCGGGGAGCTCCGCCAGCTGTTGCCGTACGGTCCAGCGCCACGGCGGAAGATCTTCCGGAAGCCAGTTTTGCGGGCCAGCAGGACACCTTCCTCCACGTGGAGGGGGAGGCCGCCCTGCTCAAGGCCGCGAAGAACTGTTATGCCTCCCTGTTCAACGATCGGGCCATCTCCTACCGCCAGCACCATGGCTTCCGCCATCAGGAGGTGGCGCTTTCCATTGGCGTGCAGGAGATGGTGCGCTCGGATCTGGCCGCTGCCGGGGTGATGTTCACCCTGGATACGGAGAGCGGCTTCAGGGATGTGGTGCTGCTCACGGCGGCTTATGGCCTGGGGGAAAACGTGGTGCAGGGAACGGTGAATCCCGATGAATGGCTGATTCACAAGCCCACGCTCAAGATGGGATTCGCGCCGATTCTCAGCCGACGCCTCGGCAGCAAGGCCCTCCGCCTGATCTACGGAGAGGGAGGGAAGACTCTGCAAAACGAAGCCGTGCAAGAGGAAGACAGGCAACGGTTTGCGATCAGTGATGAGGAAGCCCTCACGCTGGCCCGTTGGGCCTGTGTGATTGAAGACCACTACAGCAAGCAAAGGGGCACGGCCACCCCGATGGACCTGGAATGGGCCAAGGACGGCCTCAGCGGCGACCTCTTCATCCTCCAGGCCCGCCCTGAAACCGTGGAGTCGCGGCGGGGTGGAGCGGTGCTGCGCAGCTGGCATCTCCACAAAGGTGGGCAGACCCCAATCCTCTCGGGACGGGCCATCGGTGCCTCCGTGAGCAGCGGCCCAGCCCGGGTGATCTCAGATCCTTCAGAGATCGAACGCTTCCAGCCCGGGGATTTACTGATCACCCGACGCACCGATCCAGACTGGGAGCCCATCCTCAAGAAGGCCAGGGGGGTGGTGACGGATCAGGGGGGGCGCACCTGTCATGCGGCGATCATTGCCCGGGAAATGGGCATCACCGCCATCGTCGGCACCGGGGAGGCCAGCACCCGCATTCAGGATGGCGAAGCGATCACCTTGAGTTGCTGTGAAGGTGATGTGGGCCATGTGTATGGCGGTCTTCTGGATTTTGAGGTGAGCGAGCAACGGCTGGATGAGCTGCCACAAACCAGAACCCAGGTGTTGATGAATGTGGGCAATCCGGAGGAAGCGTTTCAGCTGGCCGCCATCCCCTGCGACGGCGTGGGGCTGGCACGGCTGGAATTCATTATCGCCAACCACATCCGGGTCCATCCCCTTGCCCTGTTGAAGCCAGAGCAGATCAGCAATGCGGATGAACGGTTGGAGATCGAGCGGCTCACCAGACATCATGCAACCCCCGCTGAGTATTACGTTGACCTTCTCAGCCAGGGAATGGCCAGGATCGCCGCTGCGTTTTATCCCAGGCCAGTGATTCTTCGCTTTTCCGATTTCAAGAGCAATGAATATGCGCGTCTTCTGGGCGGTGCCGTCTTTGAACCCCGTGAGGAGAATCCCATGATTGGCTGGCGGGGAGCTTCCCGCTATGCCTCCACCGCCTTCCGCGAGGCCTTTGCCCTGGAATGTCAGGCGCTGCGAAGGGTCCGCGAGAAGATGGGGCTGCAGAACGTGATTCCCATGGTGCCCTTCTGCCGAACACCGGAGGAGGCGGATCGGGTACTGGCGGAAATGGCCAACCAGGGATTAGTGCGCGGGGAAGGGGGGCTCCAGGTGTATGTGATGTGTGAATTGCCCAGCAATGTGGTGGCCGCAGAGGACTTTGCCGAACGGTTTGACGGGTTTTCCATCGGCTCCAACGACCTCACCCAGCTCACCCTGGGACTGGATCGGGATTCGGCATTGATCGCCGATCTGTTTGATGAGCGGCACCCCGCAGTGAAAACATTGATCCGGATGGCGGTCGAAACAGCCCATCGCTGCGGCCGCAAGATCGGGATCTGTGGTCAGGCCCCGAGTGACTACCCAGAATTCGCCCGTTTTCTGGTGGGTCTTGGAATCGATTCGATCAGCCTGAATCCTGATGCAGTGCTGCCAACACGGCTGCGGATTGCTGAGATCGAGTGCCAGATCCCGCCCAGACACTTAAGGTGAGAAGAACGTTTCGACTCTCCCTTCAGGATCCATGCCTTCCGGCCTCCGGGTGACACGGATCGATCGAGTGCCTGCGGGGGGGGCTCTTGAGCTGGTGGTGAATGGCCAGCCTCTGGGGCGTCTGTTCCATCGCACCACACTGGACATCACCGTGGCCTCCGGTGGCCTGCTGGTGGAGGTGATGACCCCCGGGCAGCAGCCCCTGTTCCAGGTTCTGCAGGTCATGGCTGGCTTCACCGCCTCAGTTCAAGCTGGACGGTGCCGCACTCTCGGCCTCCTGGACAGCAGGCACTACCTGGAGGTGGCGCCACCCTTGCGGGGATTGCCGGATCGCACCATCCACCCCCTGAATCTCTCAGCCCATTCCGCCGAGGAGTGGATTCAGCAGAAACGCCTGCTGGGGGAGCCCCTGAGCAGGGCACAGATGCTCTTCCTGCAGAGCCTTCCGCCTGTACACGTGCCATGTGCTGCCCCGGGAAACAGAACGGTGCCTTCTTTGGCAGAACTGGGAGCTTTTTCAGCTCTGGGTCTGGAACCAGAGGCCTCGGAAGCCGACGTGCGCGAAGCCTTCCGGCTCCTGGTGAGCATCCATACTCCTGACACTGGCCGGCCCAGCGAAACCATCCATCGGCTGGAGGAAGCCTTCCGCATCGCCATGGGTGTCGTGGCACGACGGGTACAGCAAAAGGTCAGTGAGCTTGGCCGCTAGAGCCCACCCCCCCCTCAACCGAGGGCGCTGGCGCCTGTTCTCGCTCCGGATGCCGTTGGACCATTCTCCAGCAGAGCTGGAAAAGGCCATCTGCAGCCGGCTCCATCTGCCTGCCGCCGCACTGCTGGCACATCAGGTCGTGAAACAGAGCGTGGATGCACGACGCAAGGAGGAGATTGCCCTGGTGTATGCCCTGGATCTCGAGCTAGAGCTGAGCGGAAGGCAGCGCAGCCAACTCCTGCGGCGGTTCAGCAACGGACGACACCTTCGCCCCACTCCTGATGAACGCTATGCCTTCGTGGTGCAGCCACCCCTGCGCAGGGATGGGGGCAGAGCGGGGGAACGGCCACTGGTGATCGGCGCTGGCCCCTGCGGCTATTTCGCTGCACTCCTTCTGGCGCAGATGGGGTTACGCCCTGTGCTTCTGGAACGGGGACAACCGGTGAAACAGCGCACAGCGGACACCTTCGGGTTTTGGAGGGGCAAGCGTGCCTTTGACCCGGAATCCAATGCCCAGTTCGGAGAAGGAGGCGCAGGCACCTTTTCGGACGGCAAGCTCTACAGCCAGATCAGCGAACCGGCGACCTACGTGCGCAAGGTCCTGGAGGAACTGGTGGCCGCAGGGGCCAGCCCAGAGATCCTCACGCTGCATCGGCCGCACATCGGCACGTTTCGCCTGGCCACCGTTGTGCGCGGGCTTCGTTCCACCATCGAATCCCTCGGGGGTGAGGTGCGCTTTGGCTCCAGGGTGGATGGTCTGATCCTCGCCAAGGACGGCAGTCGCCAGTTGGAGGGCGTGCGCCTGGGGAACGGCGCCTGGATCGCCGCACGCCATGTGGTGCTGGCCGTGGGGCACAGCGCCCGTGACACCTTCATCTGGCTGTTGGAGCAAGGAGTGGCGATGGAGCGCAAACCATTTGCCGTGGGTCTGCGGATCGAACATCCTCAGGCCTTGATCGATCGCGCCCGATGGGGGGCACAGGCAGGCCATGCGCGGCTTGGCCCGGCGGAATACAAGCTGGTGCACCACACGGCGACTGGAAGAGATGTCTATAGCTTCTGCATGTGTCCAGGCGGGTGGGTAGTGGGAGCCACCTCCGAGGAAGGGTGTGTGGTGACAAACGGCATGAGCCAACACTCCAGGCGCGAGCGCAATGCCAACAGTGGGCTCGTGGTGAACATCACCATCGAGGATGTGGAGCCCTGGGCCCGCTGGGAAGGAGATCCCCTGGCAGGAATCAGATTTCAACGCCACTGGGAACAGCGAGCCTTCCAGGCGGGAGGGGAAACCTATCAAGCTCCCAGCCAGCGGTTGAAGGATTTTCTGGCTGGGGTTCCAAGTGGCACCATGGATGGGCGCGGAGATGGCTTCGTGGAGGGGTCCTATCTCCCGGGGGTAAAGCTGGGGACACTTGACAGCTGCCTACCGGACTACGTGACAGACAGCATCCGAGAGGCCTTGCCTGCATTTGGCAGAACCCTCCCTGGCTTCCTCAAAGAGGATGCCCTTTTAACCGGAGTGGAAACCCGAACATCGTCTCCGATTCGCCTGCCACGGCACCACCAAACGATGACGAGCAAAAACACCCCTGGCCTGTATCCGTCGGGAGAAGGCGCAGGCTATGCAGGGGGGATTTTATCTGCGGCGATTGATGGGATAAAAGTGGCCGAAGCGATCGCCAGGGCCATCAGCCCTCCTCTTCCTCGCTCCCAAGCGGAACAAGACGGATCTGTTTGCGACCGAGCTTGATCTCGAATTCATCACCGGGCTTGAGGTCCAGCAGGGCGGTATAGGCCTTGCCCACCATCAGGTTGCCATTGAACTGCACCTTGGTATTGAAACTGAGTTTGCGGCCTGCCTTGCCACCCTTTGTGGAGGCTCCGATGTCCATCCCCTTGGCGTTCAGGAGAGCTTCGTAGAAGGCAGTGAAATTGAGTCGTTCCGAACCATCCTTTTTGGTCGACACATATCCACAGGCCCTAACCAGATCGGATTTGTTGACGTCACCCAGCTCCTTGACCTTGGCAAGGAGATCAGCCCCAGTGAGCATGTTGGCAAAAATGCGACATCTGCATTATCACAACAGAAGGGACCGAAAGGCAAGTGCCTGAGTTTTGCTTTCAAGGCATGATCAGTTGCAGTTGCTTGCAGCACGATTTGAAGATTCCGGTCACTGTGAACATTGGCAGTCTGAGACTCTTTTTTTGGAGATTGCAGTGGGAAAGAATTTCAGCAAGGGTAAAATCTGAATCGGCAACCGATTCAACCCTGAGCCACAATGCCACTCCACTGAACTGCTTTGATCTGATCGCGGCGCCAGGAGTGAAAAAGCAGGGGATTTGACACTGTGCACAGGGGACAGAGACTGATGTTCTCAGCTGGTATCCCTTCATTTTCCAGTTGACGCCTGGTGGCGGCACGGATGTCGAGTCGATCACAACCTGGGATTTGATCTGGGGCGAGGGCACCACAGGCCAACAACTCCTCAAGTGCGCCAGCCCCACCTGGATGGTGATCACCCGCCGGATGGAGTGCTTCAGCGACTTGCTGGCTCACATCCCGCTCCACCTGATAGGCCTCGCCACTCACGGCTGGACCCAGGGCCACCAGCAGATCCTCAGGACGAGTTCCCCTATCCTCCAGCATGGCGAGGGCCCGGGCCAGGATCCGACCTGCCACCCCCCTCCAGCCGGCGTGGCAGGCGGCCACCCGCCCCGTGCGGGCATCAGCCATCAGCACCGGCGTGCAGTCAGCCCCGCACACCCACAGGCTCTGCGCTCCACCCGTGCTGATCAGGCCATCGGCTTCGGGCCAGGGGGGGGCAGAGGCTGCATCCGCCTGAAGCACGATAGAACTATGGATCTGCCGGGGCCGGTGCACGCTCACCCCCGCACTCAGATACCCCGCCAGTTCGTCCGGTTCCCTTCCCTGCCACTGGCGGGTGAAAAAACCGTGCTCAAATCCCGCCAGCAGATCCGACTGGAGAAACCAACCGCCATAGGTGCCAATCCAGGTCCAACCAGGGAGCGTGTTGAAGCTGGCATCCGGACCATCAAATGGAGGTGGGGATGCCTCAGCCATCGGGAAGATCCCTCAGCATCCAGAAGCCTTCAAAGTGGCTGTCATCCTGGGTGTGCTGCACCGCGAGAAACTGCAGACCGCCGGCCTCCTCGCGTGCACGGGCGAAAGCCTCCCGCGCGGCGGCCGTCTCATTCTCGGGCAGATTGGCCAATCGCCAGCGGTCGTCCAGCCCAGCCTCCAACACCAGCTGGCCCTGCTCCACTTCAAGGCGCACAGGCTCCAGACCTTCCAACCAACCGGCAATGGCAAGGGCCCGTGCTCGGCTGAACAAGCGGATTCCTGGAACCGCAGCCTGGGGATCGAGGTGGGCCGGAATGGGAAGGAGCCCGGAAAACCCAATGGGCCAGTCCTGGGCCTCTGAAAGATCCGAGAGCGGCAGCATCGCCCAGCTCCACTGATCACCGCGAACCACCTCAGGCCAGGCCATGGGCAGGGCCCGTTGGGGCTGGGGAGGTGGAGCCAGGGGACCAGCCAGATAGCCCTCCTGAAGGGGATACAGATCCCGTTCACGTTCAGAAAGCCACTCGATCAAGGTGAAGCAGCGACGGCTGGGAAGCACCGTGATCCCGAGGGTTTCCGCAGCACGCTGAACCATCGCACGCATGGAACCTCTCCAGCAGCGAAGCCGCCGGGGAGCCGGATGGCCATCCGTTTGGGCAAGCTCCAAAGCTTCTGCGATGGCCTCACGCAACCACTGGGAATTGACCGTGTCAGCTGAGCAGCGCTTCTCGAAGCGAAAGGGGACGGACACGCGCTGATCTGAGACAGCCTGTGAGAGAACCTCCGGAGTGGCGCAGATCAGCAGCTCCCAGCGTTTGCGTCCATCCCCTTCCAGAACGGGTCTGGAGTAGAAGTCCACCTCCCAATCGGCTCCGTGGAGGCCTGCCAGGGCAGGGGAGCTCGCCATCATGGATCGACTGGGCTGGTCTCTGCTGAAGCTCCCCCGGAGGCATCCTCCGATAGGGAGAGACGCTCGGCAAGGTCCTTCTTCTTTTGCTCTTCCCTCTGCTGCAGAAGGGAGCGTGCGCGCACAGCGCGGTCCTCCGCCTCGGCCATCAGCTGATCCCGGGCAATGAGCAACTCGCCGGGCTGTTGTTCCAACAGCAAGGTGTTGAGAGCGATGCGACCCCGCTGGCCATCCACTTCCGTGATGAGAGCCTTGATCCTGTCGCCAGGCTGGAAAGCTTCGCGCAGATCCCGCATGGCAGCCCCTGTGATGGAGGAGTGATGCAGCAGACCACTCACCCCACCTAGATCCACGAAGAATCCATAGGGCTTCAGGGCACTCACCTGACCCTCCACAAGCTGCCCCACCTCCAGCTCTCGGAACCGGGCCAGGGTGCTGGCTTTCTTTTCTGACAACACCAGTTTTCGGGTTTCTGGATGGACCTCGAGGAAGGCCACGCCCATGGTCTTGCCCACCAGGGCCTCGTGCTGATCCCCTTCATTCAGCTGGGAGCGAGGAATGAAACCCCGCAGCCCCTCCAGATCACAGGTGACCCCGCCTCGATTGAAGCCATTGATCTTCACCTGAACCAGGGTGCCTTCCTTCTCCAGCTGGATTACCTTCTCCCAGCTCTTACGCAATTCGAGCGCCCGCACGCTCACTGTCACCATCCCCTCAGCGTTCTGCTCCCGGGTCACCAGCACCTCAACGGGCGTTCCCTTGGGGAAGCGTTCCTTCAGACCGGTGATCACCCCCAGCCCGCATTCCCGTTTCGGCATGAAGCCAGGGGCCTTGCCGCCGATGTCCACATACACCCCATCGCTTTCCACTCCGATCACCTCCCCCTTCACCAGATCACCGGTGGTGCCGATGGGCTCGTTCTCATCCAGTGCGGCCAGGAAGGCCTCTTCATCGAAATCAAAGTCATCCACGCTCCGCTCTGCAGGGCGCTCGCCTCCAGCAGCTGCAGCGGACCGTTCCTGCTGGGTCCCCCCCCGGGTGGACCGTTGGGATGGACCGAGCAGGTCGGCCATCGACATCCCCTCAAATTCCGCAAGGGAAAACCGGTCCTCATCTGAGGCTGTCGTCCTGCGCACCGCAGGGGGAGGAGGCCCAACCTCAGATGGAGATTCAGGAGGCCTCCCTGTCGGGGCGGCAATCAAAGGAGCTGAGCGCTCCGCCGCCAGGCCCGTTTCCTTGGGCTCATCCTTTTTCAGCATCACCACCTGGGGGGGACGCCGTGGCGGGGTGGCAGACCCCCCGGAACTACGGGGATCGGGCCGACGAGGCTGCTGGGCTGCGGGCTTGCCGGATCCGGCCATCAACAGACGGGACTTGAGGATCCCACACTCTAAGGAGTCCTCCCAGCCTCATCGTTGAGCCGTGTCCTCCCTCCCTCACCCCCCTCACCCCCCTTGCCCGGATCACCGCCACCTGGCCTGCCTGTCCTGGCCTGATGTGCAAGCCGCTGCGCAGCGGAAGGGAAGCACCGTGATCTGGCCCATGGGCTCCATCGAACAACATGGCCCCCATCTGCCCCTGGGCACAGATGCCCTCTTTGCGGATCGGGTGGTGGAGGAGGTGATGCAGCGATTGCCAGGGGATCTGCCGATCTGGCGTCTGCCCCTGCAGAGCATCGGTTTTGCCCCTGAGCACAGAGGGTTTCCTGGAACGCTCAGCCTGCGGGCCGAACTGCTCATCGGACTGATCGAGAGCGTGGGGGCAGACCTGGCCCGTTGGGGCTTCCGAAGGTTGGTGCTGATGAATGGCCACGGTGGCCAGATCGGCCTGCTCGAAGTGGCCGCTCGGCAGCTGAGGGCCGAGCACCCGTCCATGGCAGTGCTGCCCTGCTTTCTCTGGCGAGGGCCGGAGGGCCTCAGCCAGCTGATCCCAGAACCGGAGCGCAGCCAGGGGCTCCATGCCGGTCTTGCGGAAACCAGCCTGATGCTCCATCTGGCACCGCATCTGGTGGGGGCGCAACCGCAGGCCGATGGACTCCATCCCGCCCTTACCCCCCCCGAGGGTTGGACCTGGGAGGGCCAGGCACCGACGGCCTGGCTCACGGAGGATCTCAGTCGCTCAGGGGTGATCGGGGATCCCTCCGAAGCCAGTGCCGATCTGGGAGGGAGGCTGTTTGCCAGGCTTGTGGAGGGCTGGGAGCTACGGCTGCAATCCCTTGTGCGCAGCGAATGGCCGCCAAGCGCAAAGCCTGGTGCTTAAACTCGGCCAACCCATTGATTCCTCCCATGCAAAGTCTGGAGACAACGACCCTGCCGGACTTCTCAAGTGAGACCTACAAAGACGCTTACAGCCGTATCAATGCCATCGTGATCGAGGGAGAGCAGGAAGCCCACGATAATTACATCTCCCTCGGCACCCTTCTCCCCGATCAGGCCGCTGAGCTGGCCAATCTGGCCCGAATGGAATTGAAGCATATGAAAGGTTTCATGGCCTGTGGCAACAACCTCGGCGTAACAGCTGACATGCCATTTGCCCAGAAATTTTTCAGCCCTCTGCGGGACAACTTTCAGGCAGCCCTCTCCGAGGGCAAGGTGGTCACTTGCCTCTTGATCCAGGCCCTGCTGATTGAAGCTTTTGCCATTTCGGCCTATCACATCTACATCCCTGTTGCCGATCCATTCGCCAGAAAGATCACTGAAGGGGTAGTTAAGGATGAGTACACCCATCTCAACTATGGGCAGGAATGGCTGAAAGCCAACTTTGCAAGCAGCCGCGAGGAACTGGAAGCTGCAAACCGTGAGAACCTTCCCCACGTGAGAAGAATGCTGGAGGGTGTTGCCTCAGATGCCGCTGAACTGGGGATGGCGAAGGAAGATCTGATTGAGGATTTTCTGATCGCTTACCAGGAAGCCCTCACTGAGATTGGCTTCAACTCCCGCGAAATCGCACGGATGGCCGCTGCAGCCCTTGTGGGATAAGCCAAACCCATGCGGGACAGGCCATGGCAGGATGTGACGCCGGCAGATTCTGCCACCCTGTTTTCCCTTGCCCATGTTTGGCCTGATTGGTCATTCCACCAGTCTGGACGCTGCAAAAGCGCTGGCGTTGTCCCTTGGCTACCCCGAATATGCCGAAGGGGATCTGGAGATGTGGTGCAGTGCCCCTCCCCAGCTGGTGGAGCGCTTTGAGGTCACCAGCCTCGAGGGCAAGACCATCGAGGGGGCCTACATCGACTCGGTGTTTGTTCCGGAGATGCTGGGTCGATTCAAGACCGCCAGGCGCAAAGTGCTGAATGCCATGGAGCTGGCCCAGAAGAGTGGCCTCACGATCAGCGCTCTTGGGGGATTCACCTCAATTATTTTTGAAAATTTCAACCTGCTCCAGCAACAGCAAATCCGCAACACAACGCTGGACTGGCAGCGCTTCACCACCGGCAACACCCACACCGCCTGGGTGATCTGCCGCCAGGTGGAACTGACGGCCCCCGAACTGGGGATTGATCTGGCCGAGGCCAAGGTTGCTGTGATCGGGGCCACAGGAGACATCGGCAGCGCTGTCTGCCGCTGGCTGCTGCAATGCACCGGCGTGGAGGAGATCCTGATGGTGGCTCGCCAGCAACAACCCCTGCTCGACCTTCAGAGCTCACTGGGAAGGGGGAGCATCCTCAGCCTGGAGGACGCCCTGAAGGAGGCGGATGTGGTGGTCTGGGTGGCAAGCCTGCCCCAGACCCTCTCTCTCGACGCCATTGAGCTGAAGCGCCCCTGTCTGATGGTGGATGGTGGCTATCCCAAAAACCTGGACAGCAAAGTGGCCGGAGAAGGGATCACCGTCTTGAAGGGAGGCATCGTTGAATTCTGGCAAGACATCTCTTGGCAGATGATGAGTGGGGCGGATATGTTCAACCCAAAGAGACAGATGTTTGCGTGCTTTGCAGAAGCAATGCTTTTGGATTTTGAAGAGATCCATGCCAATTTCAGCTGGGGCCGCAACAACATCACGCTCGAGAAAATGGAGCGCATCGGAGACGCTTCCCAACGGCATGGTTTCACGCCGCTAGGTCTGCGCCATCACCCTGCCCCTCCGCTGGTGATGGCCTGACGTTCTCCGCAGGTTCTCCCCCACCGTTCGTCCACCTCAGCCATGGCCAGACGCGCACTGCTTGATTTTGAAAAGCCCCTGATTGAACTCGAGGAACAGATCGAGCAGATCCGGCAGCTGGCAAGGGATTCCGAGGTGGATGTGAGCCAGCAGCTGCTGCAGCTCGAAACCCTCGCCAGCCGCAGACGGGAGGAGATCTTCCGCTCCCTCACCCCCGCACAGAAAATCCAGGTGGCCCGTCACCCCCAGCGGCCCAGCACTTTGGACTACATCCAGGTGATCACCGATTCCTGGTATGAGCTGCATGGCGACCGCTGCGGGAGCGACGACCAGGCTCTGGTGGGGGGCATTGGCCAGATCGGTGAGCAGCCAGTGCTGTTACTGGGTCACCAGAAGGGCCGTGACACCAAGGAAAATGTGGCCCGTAACTTCGGCATGGCTTCGCCGGGTGGATACCGCAAAGCCATGCGACTCATGGAACATGCCGATCGTTTCAGGCTCCCCATCCTGAGTTTCATCGACACCCCTGGGGCCTATGCAGGGGTCCGTGCCGAAGAACAGGGGCAAGGGGAGGCGATCGCCGTGAACCTGCGGGAGATGTTCCGCCTGAGGGTTCCTATCCTCGCCACCGTGATCGGCGAAGGGGGCTCGGGCGGAGCCCTTGGCATCGGGGTGGCAGACCGGCTCCTGATGTTCGAGCACAGTGTTTACACCGTGGCCAGCCCAGAAGCCTGCGCTTCCATCCTCTGGAGAGATGCGGCCAAGGCCCCCGAAGCGGCAGAGGCGCTTCGCATCACCGCAGCTGACCTTCAGCGATTGGAGGTTGTGGATGCGGTGCTGCCTGAACCCGCGGGCGGCAACCACTGGGCCCCGCTGCAGGCAGCGGACACCCTCAAGACTGCACTTCTGGGGCAGCTTGAGGAGCTGTTGGCCTTGGGCGAGGAGGAGCTTCTGAACCAGCGTTATGCAAAATTCCGGAGGATGGGCCGCCTTCTAGAAAGCTCTTCCCCAGAGGCCCAGCACGCGCTCTAGGGTCAACCTGCATTTTTGACTGCTTTGAGCGTTGTCTTGATCACTGGGGCCTCCAGAGGCATTGGTGCCGCCACGGCCAGATCCTTTGCAGAGGCTGGTTACCAGTTGCTTCTGCTCGCACGGCCATCCCAGGAACTGGAGGGCCTCGCCGGCGAACTGCGCAGCAAAGGTTGCCACGTGGAAACAGCCGGCATCGATCTGGCGGATCCGAGCGCCGTGGAACCTGGCGTGCAGGACCTCTGCTCGCGGGGCTTGGCCCCATCCGTGGTGGTGAACAACGCCGGGGCCGCCTGGACAGGTGAGCTCTCCGAGATGCCTCTGGAGCGCTGGCAGTGGCTGTTCCAGCTCAATGTCACCAGTGTCTTCCAGGTCTGCCAAGCGGTTCTCCCCCAGCTGCGGCAGGCCGGCAGGGGCCTCATCCTGAACGTGAGCAGCCATGCAGCCCATCACGCCTTTCCAGACTGGGGGGCTTACTGCGCCAGCAAGGCGGCTCTGGCGAGTTTCAGCCGCTGCCTGGCAGCAGAGGAGAAACAGCACGGCATCAGGGTGAGCACCCTCACTCTTGGTTCGGTGAACACACCCCTTTGGGATAGTGAAACCGTTCAAAGCTCCTTCGATCGCCGTGCGATGCTTTCAGCCAATCAGGTGGCCCGAACCCTGCTTTTCCTTGCCGAACAACCCGATGAACAGGTGGTGGAGGACCTCACTCTCATGCCAGCTGTCGGTGCTTTCTGACTCCTCCCTATGACCTCCACCCTCCCCCCCCGCTTCAACTCCAGATCCATCCCGGCAGGAGATGCACAATCCCTGCCGATCAGTGAGCGCATCCGCCTGCGCCTTGAGAATGCGCAGGCGCCTTATTTTGCCAACGACAACATTGCTCCTTTCCTCAGAGAGGGAGATATTGAGGAGCTGGAGAGAGAAGTCACCGTCAAAGTGCGTGATCTCTTGCGCAGCCTAGTGATCGATATCGACAATGATCACAACACTGAGCAAACCGCCGAGCGAGTGGCTCGGATGTATCTGCAGGAAGTGTTCAAGGGCCGCTATCAGGATCAACCCAAGATAGCAAGTTTTCCCAACGTCAAGAATCTGGACGAGATCTACACCGTTGGGCCGATCACAGTTCGTTCAGCCTGCTCGCATCATCTGGTGCCGATTCTTGGAAACTGCTGGATCGGCATCAAGCCAGGCGAACGGGTGATCGGCTTGTCCAAGTTTTCCCGGGTAGCTGACTGGGTCTTCTCCAGGCCGCACATTCAGGAAGAGGCCGTGATCATTCTGGCTGATGAGATCGAGCGTCTCTGCCAACCGAAAGGACTCGCCATCCTTGTGAAAGCCCAGCACTACTGCATGAAATGGCGAGGGGTAAAAGAGCCCCAGACCAGCATGATGAATTCAGTGGTGCGTGGTGATTTCCGCCATGATCCCAGCCTGAAGCAGGAATTCTTCGAGCTGGTGAAGCAACAGGAATCTCTCCTGGGCTAGGGGGAGCCTCGTTCGGCCGGCTGGTCAAGCGTCTTCTCGGATTGCTTCACGCCTGCCAGGAGCGAGCTCACGCGCTCCAGGTTCTTCCAACCGGGCCGATCCTCCACGCCGCTGGAGGCATCCAACCCCGTTGGTGTCACGCTCCCCAGGACAGCCTCAAGGGTTTCCGGGCGGATCCCTCCAGCCAGCCACCAGGGCAGGGGTGGCTGGAAGTTCTCCAGGAGATGGATCGGAATCTGACGGCCTGTGCCACCCAGCTGATCAGGCACCCAGGCATCGAGCAGCAAGGCGTCCACAACGCCCCAATACTCTTCACTGCGATGGAGATCCTCCACGGATCGAATCCGCAGGGCCTTCCACAGCACGATCTCCGAACCCAAAGCCCGCCTGAGCTCCCTGCAGCGCTGAGGGGTTTCGGTTCCATGCAGTTGCAGCACCCGGTGGCCCTTTGAGGGCAGGAGGTCGGAAAGAGCCGTGTCCTGGGGATCCGCCACCACCAGAACTCCCTGACAGTCCGGCCGAGCACCCCGGGCGGCAGCGAAGAGTGCCGGGCGTTGATCAGCAGGAAGAAACCGGGGAGACCCTGGCACCGCAACCACCCCGATGGCATCTGCTCCCAGAGCGGCGATGGCTGCAGCCTGGCCAGGATCCTGCAATCCGCAGATCTTCACCTGCAAACGGGGGATGCGCTCAGTGGCAGGTTGGCGATCAGGCACCGGCGGACAACAGCTCTCCACACCTTTCTAGGATTCAAGAATCACTTTTTCTGCGCGGATCAGGCTGTGGGTCAGGGATGGGAACTCATGCGGATCCGGGGAATCTCCCTGCGCCTCCATCCCACCTGGTTTCTCGTCCTGGGCCTTCTCACCTTCGTGTTCGCCCGGGACTATCAGGACTCCTTGGGCCTGGGACTCGGAGCCACCTTGCTCTGGACGATCTCCTTGCTTTCTGCCCTGCTCCTGTTCCTTTCAGTGGTGCTGCATGAGTTCGGCCATTCCTTCGTGGCGATGAGTCAGGGCGTGAAGGTGCGCAGCATCACGCTGTTTTTCCTTGGAGGAGTGGCCAACACCGAATCGGAGTGCAAAACCGCCCGCGGCGAATTTCTGATGGCGGCTGCAGGACCCGCCGTGAGCCTTGTTCTGGCTGGAGTCCTGCTGGGGGCCCACCACGCTGCCGCCCACATCTCACCAGCCCTTGGCGAAATGGCTCAGCGGCTCGGAGAACTCAATCTCGTGCTGGCCCTGTTCAATCTCCTCCCAGGGCTACCGCTGGATGGCGGACGGATTCTCAAGGCGTTGGTCTGGCAGCTCACCGGCAGCCAGCGGCGGGGGGTGGAAGTGGCGAACGGGTTCGGACGCTTCCTCTCCCTGCTGGCCATCGGCCTGGGCGTGATGCTCACGCTGCGGGGAATTGGGTTCGGGCTTTGGTTGCTGATGCTCGGATGGCTTGGGCTGGGTGCCTCCCGGAGTCAGCAGCAGCTTCTTTTGCTGGAGAGAGTTCTTGCAGACATGCGGGTGAAGGAGGTGGCAAAGCGGCGCTTTCGGGTCCTCGAGGTCTCGGACACCCTTCGCAAGGTGAGTCAGATCCGACTGACACCCGCGCCCTCCGCCACGCCCACCGGTCCCCACACGGAGCCCGCGGGCCTGGCCGATTGGCTGTTGGTGTGCGACGGAGGCCGATGGCGAGGTGTCATCGATGACCAGCCTCTGCAGGAACTCCCCATCCAGCGTTGGGACAGCGACAGGGTGGGCGATCACATGCAACCCCTGAGCACCCTGGCATCGATCCGGGAGGATGCCCCCCTGTGGCAAGCGGTGATGGGCCTCAATGACCATCCAAGATTGCTGGTGCTGGGAGCCACAGGGTTGCCGAGCGGCACCATCGAGCGTCCCGACCTCGGCGAAGCGGTGCTGATTCGCTTGGGCGTCCGCCTGCCAGAACCACTTCTCCAGCGCGCCCGGCAGCAGAACACCTACCCCCTGGGATTGTCCCTGGAGCCTGTGGCCAGGTCTCTGGCGGAAGCGGCGGAGTCGCTGGCTGCCAAACCGCGCACCTCATAGAAACCCAGTTTGGATCGGACCCGCTCCCATTCCCACGACTCCAGCGGATCACTGATCAGGGAGCCACTCCCCTGCTGTGGCTCCACCGCATCCGCATAGGGAAACCAACGCAGGGCATGGTTCAACAGATGGGCTTCCAGCTTCTCTCCCGAAAAAGGGAGGGGAGGAAGACAGGGTGGCGCTGTCGCAAAGACAACCTCCCAGAGGGCAGCATCGGGGTGGATGGCAATGCTGCCGTGCTGCAGCAGGGCATGGCTCCTCCACAACTGGGCACTGCCGATTCGCTTCGCACCGCCGGAATGCACCAGATCGGCAGTGGTGCTGCTGGCAAAGCAGTTCACCTGCTCGGAACGGCAGGGAGCATCGCCGAACAGAAGGGGCAGATCCATCGCCGCGAATGCTTCCTGGAGCCAGCGGCAGCTGAGGTGATAGGCCTCCCGCCGGCGGCGTGGGGGAGTGGGCCAGATGAGCGCATAGGTGAGATCGCCCCCATGGAGAACGGCCGACCCACCGCTGGGCCGGCGCGCCAGCTTCAGATGGCCGTCCTCCGCAAGCTGGGTCCAGCGCGGATCCACCGAGCGTTGGTGCCGACCCAGGGAGAGGGTGGGTTCACTCCAGCGGTAAAAGCGGAGGAGGGGGCCCTGACGCTCACCCTGGATCACCTGCTCAAGCAACCAGGCGTCAATGGCCATCTGCCATGCCCCCGGCAGGCTGCAGGAAGGAAGGCTGCGAAGGGCTGGAGACTCCATCCCGTCAGCCGCCGCGGGCATAACTCCAGAACTCCGGGTCGAGGTCGTACCCCAGCGTGGCGGCCATCTGGCCCAGACCCTGACGGCAGTTCTGCCCGGCATCCCTGCTGAGGGCATCCAGCTGAAAGAGGCGATGGCTGATCCAAAGCTCCAGACTCTCCGGTGCAAACTGAAGACCCTCGTTGCGGCTGAAGCGATGGGGGAGAAGCATCGCCACATGGCGGGCCAGGATGCCGCTGGAGCGTTCAAGAATCAGGGGCAACCAGGGCATCTCCGCATCAGCCCGCAGGCACCAGAGGCGAACCTCCGGAATCTCCGAAAGCTCACGCGGATCCTCTGGCGGGGTGGGCCACAGCAAGGTCAGCTCCAGGGTCCCACCAAGGGAAAGGAGCTGCTCCAAGGGCAAGGAGGCCAGGGGCGACAGGGGGGAAAGATCCAGCCTCCGGATCTGCTCAGTGCTGACCGTGAGCGGCGCTGGTGGATGGGCCATCAAGAGCTGTGACAAGGCCTGCAACACAGGTGGACCGTAGCGGTCTGACGGCGAAGAATGGTCAGGTTCCCCTTTTGCAGACCATGCTGACCCAGACGGAAATCCTGATCGCTCTGGTGGTGGCCGCCCATGCAGGGGTGCTGGCGGTGCGTTTGAGTTTCAGCCTGTTCAAAGCCTGAGTCCATCCCCTTGGCAAGAGGGCATTGAGGCGGTACAAGCGGGCCTGTTCTTTCCCGTGCCGGTGCCCTCTACCCTCCGAACGACCGCCGCAACCAGAGCAGCATCTGCCAATCGGGTCGGGGGTGCTGCACTGTCCACCCGGGCCTCCCGATTCGGGCCAAAAAACGAGCCAGCGAAAGGCCCCCGTGAGCCCCACTTGCGCCCCGTCAGGCTGGTGATCTCCACTGGGGCTGAGGCTCTCTCGCTGAATGAGGAGCGTCGGGAACTGATCTGCAGCCTCATCGGGCTGACCGTGAAACTGGGACTCGTGGTGATGGCCGGGGTCAGTCTCTGCAGGCTTGCGGGGGCCTACCAGCAGCGGATGGACCGCCAGGGGGAACTAGCTGCCGTGCTGGAGATTGAATCAGCACAGCTGGCAAAGGCCCAGAGCCGCTTCGATCAGCTTTTCATGGTGGAGGGAGAGCAGAAACTGATCCGCGAACAGAGCCAGTGGATCGCCCCGAACAGGCTGCGGGTGGTCTGGCAGTCTTCGGATCCCCTCCCGGAGCGCCCGGCACTGGCCATGCAACCAGCCCTGCAGCCCACCGCAAGACCTTGAAAGGAGCCTGATCCTGAGGATCTGGCCCGTAAGTTGGTGCCATCTTTCGTCTTCCTCTTCGCTCCATGGCCAGCCTCCAAGGCGTCGGCAGCAGCACTGGTCCTGTCCCTGGCACTGTTCTGATCACAGGCGCTTCTTCAGGGGTCGGCCTGTTCGCCAGCAAGGCACTGTCTGATCGGGGCTGGCATGTGGTGATGGCCTGCCGTGATCCCCTCAAAGCCCGTCGGGCTCAGGCTGCCCTGGCCATCCCTGATGCCTCCATCACCCATCTGAATGTCGACCTTGGCGACCTACAGAGCGTGCGCCAACTGGTGGAAAGCTTTCATGCCACAGGTTTGCCCCTGGATGCCCTGGTGATCAATGCCGCGGTGTATCTGCCAAGGCTGAAGCAACCCCTGCGTTCCCCCCAGGGGTATGAACTCTCCATGGCCACCAACCATCTGGGGCACTTTCTCCTGATTCAACTGCTGCTCCCTGATCTGGAACGCTCCAGCCATCCCTCCAGAAGGCTTGTGGTGCTCGGGACAGTGACAGCGAATTCCAAGGAGCTGGGAGGCAAGATCCCCATCCCCGCCCCAGCCGATCTGGGCCATCTCGAAGGCTTCGAGGCCGGGTTCCAGGCCCCAGTGAGCATGGCGGATGGCAAGGCGTTCAAGCCCGGGAAGGCCTACAAGGACAGCAAGCTCTGCAACATGATCACCACCCAGGAGTTGCACCGCCGATACCACGGGGCCACAGGGATCATCTTCACCTCGCTGTATCCAGGCTGTGTGGCCGATACACCACTGTTTCGCCACACGCCAAAGGCCTTCCAGACGATTTTTCCCTGGTTTCAGAAGCGTGTCACAGGAGGTTATGTGAGTCAGGCCCTGGCGGGTCAGCGGGTGGCGGATGTGGTGACAGAGCCGGCGTTTGCCATTTCCGGGGTGCACTGGAGCTGGGGAAACCGCCAACGCAAGGACGGGGAGCAATTTTCCCAGGAGCTCTCCGACAAGGCGAGCAACCCTGCCACAGCCTCTCGTCTCTGGGACCTGTCAGAGAAACTCGTTCGGCTTTGATCCCCATCAATTTGGGGAGGACACCAGGCAAAGCAGCGCAGCTTTGCTAACACATCTACAGCTGCATGCTCCCCTTCATGTCCCGCACCCTGCGCTGGGTGCTCGGTCTGCTGCTTGTTGCTGGACTGCTCATCGGCGCGTTCCTGTTTCTGCCTTTCCGCTCCTGGTTGCCGGGTGGCACGGTGGCCGACGTCTCCACCCGCCTGGTGGTGAACGGCCCTGCATTCAACCCCCTGTTCCCCAAGCTTCACCCAGGGGAGCAGCTGATCTTCACCCAGGAGAAGCGGGGATTCAGCCAGGCACGGCTGAAGGAGGGCGACACCACCAAGGCCCTCCTTTCGATCTCTGATGTGCTCACCTCCCCCACCACCCGGGCCAAGTTCAGCGGCGCCAGACTTGAGCTGCAGAGCTGGCCCCTGGTGGATCAGGGAACCCAGGCGAGTGCACTGCTGGTGGCTGATCGTTTTCAGGTGAAAGTGATCGGCCAGGGAGCCGGTCTCACGGCAGACGATCGTCATGACCTGCTCAATGCTTTTGACCTGAAAGCTCTGGCAGCCCTGGCTCCCCAGGCCCAGCCTGAGCCGAAGGCTCTTCCCGCCGGCAAGGGTTCACCCCTGAAATTGCCTCTGCCCCAGCGGCAACCGAAAGCGGCTCAAACCGCCCCTGCCGCCAAGTCCGCTGTTCTGGAGCCCGCCGCATGAGCGCCACCGTTCTTGAGCGCCTTGAGCGCCTGCCACGCCGCAACCTCACCGTCCTCTCCCTGAGGGGCATCAGCACCCTTGTGCCAGGTGGATGGCGCAACGTCACCAGTGCGGAGGAACTGATCAGTGAGGTGCTGGGCACCACCGATCCGGAGCTGATGCAACAGGTGCGGGTGCGGGCTGACCAGCTCAGCCGTGCCCGCCATGAGGGCTACACCCGTGCCATGAGCCTGTATGACGCCGTGAACCGATCCCAGAAGGCGGCAGGTGGGCTGCGGGTGCTGGCCAATGTGACCGGGGGACTGCCCCTGGTGAAGCGTCTGGCCAATCTCACCCCACCCACCGATACCCTGCAGGCGGCGGATCTGAGCCTGAAGGTGGCCTCGGAGATGCTCGCCTTCACCCAGGTGAATGGCCTGCCGGGAAACAGCTTCTCCGACTTCCGCGCCTCTCTCAATGAATATGCCGGAGAAGCGAAGGTGCGTATGGCGGCCCTGGTGTGCTTTGACGCCCTTTTGCCCCTGGGGGATCAGGCGCTGGAACGAATGGATGGCCTCCTCGGAAGGGTTGGCCATGGGGAGCTGCGCCAACTGCCGGCCTATGCGGGGATGGCCGCCATGATTCCCGGCCGGGGAGATGAGGCCCATCTCAACTTCCTGAGGCGGGGGGTGGACACCTGGCTCGACTGGGCCGGAGGCTTCTCCAGCCAGCTCGGTCTGAGCAGCCAGCGGGCCGTGCGAGCCTTGGAAACCACCCTGGGCCCGTGGCAGGGGGGCTTCCAGCAGCTGGCCATCTTCCTCGATGCCTTCACCGACACCTATCAGCACACGGGCGTTCAGGCCGTGGCGAGACGGTTGGTGGAGCGAGCGGCCGCTGAAATCTGATCAGGCACACTCACCATGCGTTGGAACGAAGGTCGCCGCAGCGACAACGTTGATGACCGCCGAGGCAGACCTGGCCCCGTGATGGCGGCAGGTGGCATCGGGCTGGGAGGTCTGTTGCTGGCCGTGGTGGTGGGGCTGCTCGGGGGTGATCCCATGGTGGTGCTGCAGCAGATGAGCAGCGGCGGGGGCATGGGTCCCATGGGAGGGCAGAGCAGCCGGCCCCGCCCTCCCACGGCGCAGGAAAACCAACTGGCCGACTTCGTGTCGGTGGTGCTTGCCGACACGGAAGACACCTGGGAAAAGGAGTTCAGAGAGATCGGGCGCAACTACCGCCCGCCCACCCTGGTGATCTTCGACGGGGTGGTGGCTTCGGCCTGCGGCCAGGCCTCCGGAGCCACGGGCCCCTTCTACTGCCCCCGGGACCAGAAGGTGTACATCGACCTCAGCTTCTATCGCCAGCTGCGGCAACAGCTTGAAGCCCCTGGAGACTTTGCCCAGGCCTATGTCGTGGCCCATGAAGTGGGCCATCACGTGCAACATCAACTGGGAATCGAACAGAAGGTGACGCAGATGAAGCAACAGCTGCCGGCCGCCCAGGCCAACCAGCTCTCGGTGCGGCTGGAGCTGCAGGCGGATTGCCTGGCAGGAGTTTGGGCCCACGCCACGGCGAAGCAACGCCGCACCCTGGAGGAAGGCGACATCGAGGAGGCGATGAATGCTGCGGCACGCATCGGGGACGATGCCCTTCAGCGGCAGAGCACCGGGCGGGTGCGGCCTGATTCCTTCACCCACGGCACCTCCCAGCAGAGACAACGCTGGTTTGCCACCGGTCTGAAAACCGGGGACATCAACAGCTGCGACACCTTCAGCCGCAGAGATGTGTGAGGCGCGACCCTTAATGGCCCGTTAATGCCTCCTTTGCCTGATCCACAGAAGATGGCAGAGAGCAGAGCACAGAATGGTTAAGACGGTCAGGACTCTCAAAAGGTTCGTCTGGTTCTCGGCTGACGGACTTTCCTTCTCATGCGCTCTGCTCTTGCAAGGAGGGCAGGCACAGCCCGTTGCTCCGATTGCCATCAGTGGATCCAGCACGGTGGGGCCCGTGACGGCACTGGCCATCAAAGGATTTCAGACAACAGGGTCAGGACGATCCTCACGCTTCAGTCCGATGGTCGAAAACGGCACCAGCGCGGGCT
Source organism: Cyanobium sp. (assembly GCA_046075745.1). Lineage (GTDB taxonomy): Bacteria > Cyanobacteriota > Cyanobacteriia > PCC-6307 > Cyanobiaceae > Cyanobium. The sequence continues at coordinate 22,902 of JBJTQT010000202.1, forward strand.
TTCGGCAGTTCTGCAGCGGCAAAACGGCCATCAGCAATGCCTCCCGTCCCATCAACACCAAGGAGCTGAGGGCCTGCCGAACGGCTGGCATCGGCTTTTATGAACTGCCGATTGGTTTTGATGCGATCACAGTGGTAGTGAACCCAGGCAACACCTGGGCAAGAGACATCTCGGTGGCTGAGCTGAAAAAGCTCTGGGCACGCTCTGCGGAGAACAAGGTGACACGGTGGGATCACGTGCGATCCAGCTGGCCGGCGAAACCGATCAGATTGTTCAACCCTGGCCGTGACTCAGGGACCTTTGACTATTTCACGAAAGCCATCACCGGCGCGGAAGGCAATGCAAGGACCGATGCCATCAGCAGTGAAAACGATCAGGAACTTGTCAGAGGTGTGGCAGGCAGTGAATATGGGATCGGCTATTTCGGATTTGCCTACTACTCAGCCAACACAGGCAAACTTCGGGCGCTCGCCGTGGGCGGACCTAAGGGAAAAGTGTTGCCGTCCTTGAGAACTGTACAAAATGAAACGTACCAGCCTCTCTCCAGACCAATGTTCATCTATGTGAATGCCAAGCAAATGGTTGGCAATCCCAGCCTGCGATCTTTCATTCACTACTTCCTGAACAATGCAGGCAAGATCGTGGAGGAAGAAGGATCAGTCCCTCTTTCAGATTCCCAGTATCGATTAGTAAAGACCAAGCTATCCCGGCAGATCGTTGGCACAGCCTTTGAGGGAGATCTACCCATCGGGCTTACCCTCGGTCAACTTCTCAACCGCAGTTTTGATCAGATCAAACGCCCACAGTTTCGGCTCTAATCTTGCACGTCACTTGGGCCGTCAATCAAAACCAAGCAGGTCAAAGATCTCGCGATCCTTGAGTGGCTCAGCCTCAAGCGGTTGCACATTCTGGAGCATAGTGCGAGCCAGGCTGAGATACTCCTGTTGAACTACCTCCACCTCTGGGCTGGGCTCCATTTCAAAGATGGTGCACTTCTTCAGGCGGGAGCGACGAATGGCATCCACATCGCGGAAATGGGCCATGGTTTTCATGCCCACCCGATCATTGAATTTATCGATCTGATCCGTTTCCCGACTGCGATTGGCCACCACCCCACCCAGACGCACCTTGTAGTTTTTGGCCTTGGCCTGGATAGCCGCAATGATGCGATTCATGGCAAAGATGGAATCAAAATCATTGGCCGTCACGATCAGGCAGTAGTGGGCATGCTGGAGAGGCGCAGCAAAGCCTCCACAGACCACATCACCCAGCACATCGAAGATCACTACGTCGGTATCTTCCAGCAGGTGGTGCTCCTTGAGCAGCTTCACCGTCTGTCCGGTGACATAACCGCCGCAACCGGTGCTGGCAGGGGGGCCACCGGCTTCGATGCACTGCACCCCATTGAAGCCTTCAAACATGAAGTCTTCCGGGCGTAGCTCCTCGCTGTGGAAATCCACGGTTTCCAAGATATCGATCACCGTGGGCACCATCTGCTTGGTGAGTGTGAAAGTGGAATCGTGCTTGGGATCGCAACCAATCTGCAGCACCCGCTTACCGAGCTTGGAGAAGGCAGCCGAGAGGTTGGAGGAGGTGGTGGATTTGCCGATACCACCCTTGCCATAGACGGCAATCACCAGGGCCCCCTCCTCAATGCGCACGCCTGGATCCTGATGGACCTGTACGCTGCCTTCCCCATCATCCCGGTGGCTGGCCTGGGGGGGACTGCCTGCGGTGGCGGGGGGCTGAAGGGTGGTGGTCATGGGAACCAAAACAGGCCAGTGGCACTGCCCTCTATCCAAGGACAGCCCACCTGCCCGTTGTAGGGGGATCGCGCAAAGCGAAACAATGGGGTTTCGCAAGCCGCTGAACCTGCCATGGCCCAGCTCTGGATTGCCAACAGTGTGCGCGATCTGATCCAGGGGGACGTGCGGGAACATCTGCCCCTGGAACGCATTCCCCTCAAGGGCGACGTGCTTGGCCTTGGGACCACCACCAGCATCGACAACGGAGAGCTGACCTTTCTCCAGAAGGAGAAGGGACTCACCACGATCTACAAGTGCCAGGCCAGCGATGGCGGCATCCGCGCCCTGCGCTCCGGTGATGGGAGCGGGCACTTCCCATACGTCTGCTTCACGGACGACGCCACGGCCGCTCGCACGCCAGTGGCGGTGGGGGACCTGGGAGACAGCGAAGGGCGGCCTCTGCAGGAGCTGGTGGGCGAAGCGATCGGCCAGCTGCGCACCACAGGGCGACTGCCTGAGGCACCGATCTATGGCTTGCGGCTCACGGCGAGCTGGCACTCCCTCATCATCACCGTGGCCTCCAAGCTCTGCATGGGGCAGCAACGCCGCAACACCTCCATCGCCCGTAGCGAGAGCAGTGAGAGCACCGCATCCCGCAGCATCTACCAACTGCTCACCCACTTCCGCCTCTCACCACAGGATCCAGGGGATCCCTCAGATCCGATTCGATTCCTGGGCTGCTCGATGCAGTGGGACTGCTGCGGCTTCTTCGACAGCGATCCGGCAAGCGGACGGGTGACCGTGCCCCAGGAGGGCGCCCACCTGCATCTTCATGGCTGCAGCACCGATCTGCGCCATGGCGGCCATCTGCACCATG
>JBJTQT010000203.1:0-6594 GCA_046075745.1 Cyanobium sp.
CGCCGACAAGCAGCTGCAGCCCGGCGGCCAGGGCGGCAAAGCTGCGCACCCGTGTCGGTTCGGCGCTGGTGGGGAGAAGGAACAGCAGAAGACTTCCCAGCAGGGGGAAGGCCAGCAGCAGGGGGATGAGGATGGCCATCAGCGCAGCGTGGACAGCGGGTTGGGGAGTGTGAATGGCTGGCCGGTGAGCAGCCAGGCGGCCATCAGCAGCACACCCAGTACGAGGGTGAGGGCGTAGGTCTGGGAGCGGCCGGAGGTGGTGAGGCTGAGGCGCTTGGCCCCCTGGAGTGCCACCTCTCCGGTGGTGCCACTGAATCCATCCACGATCTGCTGATCCGACCAGGCGCTGAGTTTGGCCAGGGCCACCACCAGCCCCACGATGGTGCGGTGGTAAAAGCGCTCGGTCTGCATGTCGTGGGCGAGCCAGTCCTGCAGGCCACCGAGGGTGGAAGGCAGGTGGGCCAGAGGGTGGGGGCGCAGGTAGAAGAGGGCTGAGAGCCCGCCTCCAATCAGGGTGCTGGCCAGCAGGGGCCAGGCCATGGGGCCCCAACCGGCCAGGGGCGTGAGGGGGAAGACCCCGTTGCGTACCAGCAGTTGGGGCAGATGGAGCACCATGCCCATCAGCACCATGGTGGGCAGCACCAGAAGCCAGAGGGCTTCAGGAGAGCGCATGGTGAATGGGGTGGGCTGCCCTGCCCAGATCAGCCCGAACACCCGCATCAGCCCGGCGCTGATGAGGGCATTGGTGATCAGCACGATGCCACCGAGCAGCCAGGGATGGCTGCTGCTGGTGGCCACCGCCACGAGCTCCCGCAGGGCCGCGAAGCCGGCGAAGGGAGGCAGGGCAACAAAGCCTGCGGCTCCGCTGAGGAAGGCCAGGCCCATCAGGGGCCGTTTCTTCCAGAGTCCGCCCAGCTGGGTGAGGTCCTGGGTGACATTGGTGAACACGATCGCCCCGACCGCCATGAGCATCAGGGCCATGGGCAGGGGGTAGACCAGGATCAGGTGGTCGGCCACGTTGATGCCGCCCAGGCCCACGGCCATGAACACCAGCCCCAACCAGCTGGTGACCAGGAAGGACAGGGCCCGTTTGACATCGATCTGGGCCAGGGCGATGAGGGAACCCACCAGGGCGCTGGTGCCGCCCACCACCACCAGCACGGTCTGCACCAGGGGGCTCAGGGCGATGAGGGGCTCCAGGCGAAGCAGCACCCAGATGCCGCCCACCACCACCACGGAATTGCGCAGCACGGTGGAGGGCAGGGGGCTCTCCATGGCCTCATCCAGCCAGAGGTGGAGCGGAATCTGGGCACATTTGCCCATCGGGCCGGCGATCAGGGCGAGCAGGATCAGGGTGAGGCCTGGGCTGAGGGGGATGTGGTTGTTGGCCATGTCGGCCGCCCAGCCCTGGAGACGGTGGAAATTCCAGGTGCCGGTGATCGGCAGCAGGGCGATCACCCCCGCCAGCAGGATCAGGTCGCCGATCCGCTTGGTGAGAAAGGCATCGCGGGCTCCCTTCACCACCAGGGGCTGGTTGTACCAGGTGCCCACGATCAGATAGGTGCCCAGGGTGAGGAGCTCCAGGATCACGTAGCTGAAGAACAGCGAATCGGTGAGCACCAGGGCACAGAGGCCCGCCTCAAAGAAACTCAGAGAGCCGAAAAATCTTGGCCAGCCCCAGTCCATCTCGAGGTAGGCGATGGAATAGATCTGCACGAGCACGTGGAGACCGGTGATCACCGTCATGGCGACCAGGGCGGGCTCGGTGATCAGACCGTCGAAGCCGATCCGCAGGCCTGCGGTGTCGAGCCAGGTCCAGCCGAAGGTGAGGGGCCGATAGATGGCGGAGGAGCCTGCGGTGGAATTGGAATGCAGGGCCACCAGGGCCACGGCGCTGTGCACGAAGGCCAGGGTGCCCATCAGCAGGTTGATGTAGCCGCAGGGGCGAGGACCCGTGCGGGAAATCAACCCGGGAGACCACAACAACGAGAGCAGGGAGGCCACCAGGGGATAGAGCGGCACCAGCCAGGCGATCTGGGCGAAGAGCAGGGTCATGGCGACGGGAGGAGGCTGGCCGCGGGGCCCAGTTGGCGAGAGAGGCTAGGGGTGATTGGCCGGCACTGGGCAATTCCTTTACAAGGAGCTGCTGATGCCTGTGAAAAGCTCCGTTTATGGCTCGCCATGAGCAAAGCGCCGGCATCGGGCGGTGCCAGACTTTTTTTTTGCCTCCCAGCCATGGCCTGTCATCGCTGCGGTTGCCACATGATCACCAAGGTGGGGCGCGCCACACCGATGCTGATCTGCACGGATTGCGGCCAGCCCGTGGATCAGCGGGAGTGCGCGGTGCTCAAGCGCAAGCGTCTCTGGGGAGCGATCACGCTGATGGGCATGGCCTGCATCGGCGGATCCATGTTTTTGCTCTCCTTCGTCAACGAAATCCGCACCGCCGGCAGGTTGGGGCAGCAATCTGAACGGCAGGTTGAGGCCCAGAGGGAAGAATGATCGCGAGGGTTTTCAGGGCCTGGGGCGCAGGCGCCGCAACAGCACCAGAACCGTCAGCCCCAGCACCACCACGAGCAGCAGACGCACCACCAGCTCGCTGATCGGCTCCACCAGAGCGAGCACCTTGCCGTAGTTCTCACCGAGGGTTTTGCCGGCCAGCGCCAGAATCACCACCAGAATGCTGCTGCCGGCGGTGGTCCAGAGCAGGAAAGGAGGCTGGGGCATCAGCTCGATCCCTGCCGGCACGGAGATCAGGGTGCGCACGCCGGGCACCAGCCTTCCCCAGAACACAACCGCGGCGCCATGGTGGTTGAACCAGCGGCGGCTCTGGCGAAGCCCCTGCGGGGTGAGTCCCAGCCAGCGGCCATGGCGGCCGATGAGATGTTCCAGCCGCTCCTCGTTGATCAATCGGCCGATCCCATACCAGAACCAGGCCCCAAGCACCGTGCCCAGTAACCCGGCAACGATCACCGGCACGATCTGGAGCTGCCCCTTGTGGGCCAGGTAGCCCCCCAGGGGCATGATCAGTTCAGCGGGGATCGGCGGAAAGAGGTTTTCCAGGAACATGCCAAGGCCGATCAACCCGTAGCCCATCAGGGGATGTCGATCGGCACCCTCCTGAATCAGGCGGGGTAGAGCCTCGACCAGGGTTTTGAGGAGGCTCAGAAGATCCATGGGCCCCTTTAGACGTGGGATTGGGACCGGCGGCGCCAGAGGCGCCACACCTTCTCCAGCTCCAGATAGAGGAAGAGCAACAGGCTGAAGCCGATGCAGATGGCCAGATCGTGCCCGGAAAGGGGCACCGTTCCGAAGAAGGAGGCCAGGGCGGGCACGTAGAGCAGGGCGAACTGCAGAGCGGTGGTGAGCACCACGGCCCAGATCAGCCAGGGGTTGGAGAAGGCGGGCACCTGGATCAGGGGGCGATCACTGCGGGCAGCCAGGGCATGGCCCATCTGGGCCAGGCAGAGGGTGGTGAACACCATGGTGCGCCAGGGGCCATCAGGGCCATAGGTGCGATACGCCCACACCATCAGCACGATGGTGATCAGGGCGAACACCACGCCGATCCGCAGGATGTAGCTGCCGATGCCCCTGGCGAAGATGGATTCTCCGGGCTCTGCGGGGGGCCGCTGCATCAGGTCTTTCTCGCCGGGCTCGAGGGCCAGGGCCAGGGCCGGCACGCCGTCGGTCACCAGGTTCATCCAGAGAATCTGGAGGGGTGTCATGGGCACCCCGAAGAGGCCCACCAGGGGCGCGGCGGCGATCGTGAGCAGCTCACCCACATTGCTGCCCAGGATGTATTTCACGAAGCGGCGGATGTTGGCATACACCAGGCGCCCTTCCTCCACCGCGTTGACGATGGTGGCGAAGTTGTCATCCAGTAGCACCATGTCGGCGGCTTCCTTGCTCACCTCCGTGCCGGTGATGCCCATCGCCACGCCGATGTGGGACTGTTTGAGCGCAGGGGCATCGTTGACCCCATCTCCGGTCATCGCCACCACCTGGCCATTGGATTGCAGCGCCTTCACGATGCGCAGCTTTTGCTCGGGGGGGACCCGGGCATAGATGTTGCAGGAGGCCACCACATCCTTGAGGCGGGCTTCATCGAAGCTTTCCAGTTCCCGGCCCAGCACCACCTCACTGTCCGGCCCGGCCAGGCCGATGCCCTCGCCGATGGCCTTGGCGGTGAGGGGGTGATCGCCCGTGATCATCAGGGGCCGGATGCCCGCCTCCCGGCAGCGGCTGACCGCCAGGGCCACCTCCGGTCTGGCGGGATCCAGCTGGGCCATCAGACCCAGCAGCACCTGATCCTGCAGCTCGAGTTCGGGGCTGGGGTGGTGGGGAGCGCAGGCGAAGGCCAGCACGCGCAGGCCGCTGGCGGCCAGCTCCTTGGCCTGCTCCAGCCACCAGCGTCGTTCGTTGGCTTCCAGAGGCACGACGCCGGAGCCATCGATCCAGCGGCTGCAGGTGCCGATGAGCACTTCCGGTGCTCCCTTGCTGATCAGCAGGGTGCGGGATCCATCAGCCGCTGTCCCAAGAGGGGCCTGCAGCTGCCCGTCCCGGTCGTGCACCCACACGGCCATGAGCTGGCGTTCCGAGCTGAAGGGAATCTCCGCCTCCCTGGGGTAGTGGCTGCGCAGGGCGAAGCCATCGATGCCCGCCTTGGCGGCCACCACCAGGAGGGCCCCCTCGGTGGGGTCGCCCAGAATCTCGAAGCGGCCATCTTCTTCCTTGGTGAGTTCCGCATCGCTGCAGAGCACCCCAGCCTTGAGCAGAAGGTCGCGGCAACCATCCGGCAGGCCGCCGTGGCTGCCCGCCGGTGGGGTGAGGGGGCGGGGCGTGAAGGTGCCCGTGGGCTGATAGCCCTGGCCGGACACCGTGATGGCTTCGGTGCCGCAGCGCAGCTCCTGCACCACCTGGCGGTTCTGGGTGAGGGTGCCGGTCTTGTCGGAGCAGATCACGGTGACCGATCCCAGAGCTTCCACCGCTGGCAGGCGCCGGATCAGGGCGGCGCGCTGCACCATGCGCTGGGTGCCGATGGCCAGGGTGACCGTGATCACCGCCGGCAGCCCTTCCGGCACGATCGCCACGGCCATGGAGAGCGCCACCTCTAGCAGATTCAGCAGGGGCTGGCCCAGGAGCCAGCCGCCGAGCACCACCAGGGCCACAAGGGCAAGGGCGGAGCCCACGAGCACGTTGGCCAGGCCATCAAGCCGCTCCTGGAGCGGAGTGGACTCGCCGCCAGCCGTGTTGATCAATTCCGCGATCTGTCCCAGCTCGGTGCCCATCCCCGTGGAGGTCACCACCGCCGTTCCGCGGCCCCGGGCCACCTCCGTGCCCTGGAACAGGCAGTTCTGCCGTTCCAGCACTGGGGTGGATGCCTCCAGCAGGAGATCAGCCTGCTTGTTCACCACCTCGGCTTCACCGGTGAGGGCGGCCTCCCGCAGTCCCAGCTCCACGCTCTCGATCACCCGTGCATCGGCCGGCACCCGATCGCCCGCCTCCACCCGAATCAGGTCGCCGGGCACCAGCTGCTCGCTCGGAAGGCGCTGCCACTCCTCGTCGCGGCGCACCATCACCAGGGGCTGGGCCATTTCCCGCAGGGCCAGCAGAGCCTTCTGGGCGCGGGATTCCTGCAGATAGCCCAGCAGGGCGTTGAGGCCCACGATCAGAACGATGGCGATGGCATCTTTGGGAAATTTTTGCTCCACATAGGCCACCCCGGCGGATACCGCCGCCACGGCCAGGAGCATGATCAGCATCACGTTGCTGAACTGATCCCAGAGGATGCGCAGGTTGCTGCGGCCCGCGGCCAGCTCCAGCCGGTTGAGGCCCACCCGGGCAAGCCGTTCGGCGCTCTGGGCGGTGCTCAGTCCCTGCTCGTTGGCATCGAGCTCTTGGAGGCAGTCCTGGGGGGAAAGGGCATGCCAGGACGTCCGGACAGGAGACAGGGTCACGCATCACGTGCTGATCCGCAGGAAGTTAACGCCCTTCCTCTTCTGCCGCCGACTTATAGACAGCAATGTCTGCCCATTCTGAGGATCGAGAATGTGGGTCGTAGGTTGCTTGGGCAGCTGAGCATTCGTCGTTGATGGCGCGCTTTCAGGCCCTGACCTCCTTGCGCAAGCTGCTGATCGGCCAACCCCTGCCCACCAGCGCCCACCACGAGGAGCGCTACGGCAACGCCGAAGCCTTGGCGATCCTGAGCTCCGATGCCCTCTCTTCGGTGGCCTATGCCACCCAAGAGATCGTGCTGATGCTGGGGATGGCCGGGGCGGCCGCCCTGGCCTACACCCTGCCGATCACGGCCCTGATCGTGGGCCTGATGGTGATCGTGGGCACCAGCTACCGGCAAACCATCCGCGCCTATCCCCAGGGTGGGGGTTCCTATCGGGTGTCGGAGGAAAATCTCGGCCCCATCTATGGCCTGGTGGCAGGAGCTTCCCTCTCCATTGATTACGTGCTCACCGTGGCGGTGAGCGTGGCGGCGGGCATCGCGGCCCTCACCTCCTATTTCCCTGCCCTGGAGGCGGAGCGGGTGCCCCTCTGCCTGGCGGCGGTGCTGCTGGTGATGGTGGCCAACCTGCGGGG
>JBJTQT010000204.1:0-19098 GCA_046075745.1 Cyanobium sp.
GTGCGTTTCCCCCGAGGGGGCAAAGGACAACACACGCCGATGAGAGGACGTGCATCCTTCACTGTGGAACTGGGCGACCAACTGGGGATGTAGGCTCTGCCTGCAGCCCAGCTCACCTGCGATCAATTCATCTGCATTTCGGCAAGTTGCAGAGCCTTGGCTATGATGGCTTTGAATCTGCCGCGTAGCGGCTTAGTCCAACAGCCTGATGGAAACGGTGCATCTGCTCCGCTCTCCCGCCAACGCCGCCCACCTGCAGCGCTCCTTGGAGCAGGCCGAACGCGGGGAGCTGCTGGCGCACCCCCTCATCGATGCCGACCCGCTCGATGCCGGCAGCTGAGCGCCTGGCGTGGACCCCCGCCGCCTGGGAGGACTATCTCTGTTCGCAGGGGCAGGACCGCAGACAGCTGAAGCGGATCAACCAGCTGATCCAGGCCTGTCTGCGCGACACATTCGGGGGGATCGGCAAGCCGGAACCGCTGAGGGAGAACCTCTCGGGCTGCTGGTCGCGCCGGATCGACGACGAGCATCGGCTCATCTACCGGCTTGAGGGCACCACACTTGTGATTCTGGCCTGCCGTTACCACTACCGCTGAACGGAGCTTCTCACATCCAGCCCTGCAAGCCCCTGAGACTCATTGCCATGCAAGCGCTCTTGTTGGTTGGCAGGGAAGCTTCCCGAACGTCTCACGTCTGGGTCCTTTCATGGCCGGACCGGATCGGCCTGAATCGCTGCAGCGGAGCGACCGATTCGGAGACCCTGAATGCGATCTATGATGCGGATGACTGAGCGGTGGGCGGCTTTGATCCTGCAGATCCGACCCCCATCTCTCACAAAAAATGGAAGGAAGGCCAGAATTTGTCCCAACAGCAAGCTCGGGCTTGCCGCCGGGACAAAGAGAAGCGCATTCACAAAAATGAGACCAATCACCATCCGAAACACAAAATAAACACCAAAACAATCCAAGACCAATCTCGGGATCCGATAGTGGGTCAACAAAGCCAACAGCCAGATCGCCGGAGCCAAAAAGACGATCAAACCATTGAGGGGATGATGCGTCAGACGGGCAAAGTCAAAATAGGCACGAATGAGTGGGTTGCCATGTTGAGACATAAAGCCGCTTGTGGCTTCTTTCAGCAAGAGAGACGCACTCATGCTTGACAACAAGCCGAGCACCGTCAACGCCACCAATTCTTTGATCTGCGACAACTTGTGACTCGACAAATTTGAGCAAGCGCCACGGATCGGACCCCAATCTAAATGCAAGCGCCCAGTGATCTGATTTCGATCAGACAGGCACAACATCCCCAACGGTGTCTTGGCAAGGGCAGGATGGGTCGGTTGAGGCTGGCGCCGCCAACTGCCGATCCCACTACCCCGCGTTGGCCCTTGGAACCTTCTCCCTCCACCGCCCTCACCCACCTCGACGAGCGCGGCGCCGCCCGCATGGTGGATGTGGCCGATCGGCCGGCCACCGCCCGCAGCGCCACCGCTGAGGGCTTTCTGTCGATGGCCCCCGCCACCCTGGCCCTGGTGAGCAAGGGCACCGCTCCTAAAGGAGACGTGCTGGCGGTGGCTCGGGTGGCGGCGATCCAGGGGGCGAAGCGCACCGCCGAGCTGATCCCCCTCTGCCATCCCCTTCCCCTGGCGGGAGTGACGGTGACCATCGAACCCGCCGCCGATGGCTCCGGGCTGCACCTGGTGGCCAGCGCCCGCACCACCGCCCCCACCGGCGTGGAGATGGAAGCCCTCGCCGCTGTGCAAATCGGCCTGCTCACTCTCTACGACATGCTCAAGGCCGCCGATCCCGCCATGACCATCGGTCCGGTGCGCCTGCTGGAGAAACACGGCGGTCGCCACGGCAGCTGGCGGCATCCCGCCCTGGCCCAGGAGGGGGGCCTGGAGCGGGGTCCCAAGCCGTCCGATGGCTGAACCCTTCCCCCCCGAAGGCCTGCCCCTGGCGGAAGCCCGGGCGCGGTTGCTGGCGGCGCTCACCCCCCTGGCGGGGCAGGAGCCTCTGCCTCTTTCCGCCTGCCTGGGGCGGGTGAGTGCCGAAGCCTGCCTGGCCAGCGAAGCGGTGCCGGGCTTTCGCGCCGCGATCCTGGATGGCTATGCCGTGGCGGATGGAGTGCCTCCGGCCCCCGGCACCAGCTGGCGGGTGATCGGCCGCTCCGCACCGGGGGCACCGTTTGCCGGCGCCCTGGCCGGTGGAACCGCCAGTCGCATCCTCACCGGCGCCCCCGTGCCGGACGGGGCGGCGCGGGTGCTGCCCCAGGAGCTGGTGGAGCTGCGGGGCGACACCCTGCTGCTTCAGGGTGAGGCGGGCTCCAACCCCTGGATCCGCGCCGCCGATGAGGAGGCGGCTCCGGGCCAGCGTCTGGTGGAGGCCGGGGTGCGGCTGGGCCCGGCCCATCTGGGCCGGCTGGCGAGCTGCGGTGTGGCCGCCCTGGCGGTGCGGCAGCGGCCCCGGGTGGGGCTGCTGATCAGCGGCGATGAGCTGGTGGCCCCTGGAGCCCCCCGCAGCCCCGGGGCCATCTGGGAGAGCAACGGCACCCTGCTCGAGGCCCTCCTGGTGCGGCTGGGCCAGGGTGTGGCGGAGCGGCGGGTGGTGCCCGATCGGCCGGAAGCCCTGGCGGTGGCGTTGGAGCAGCTGGCCGCCGCGAACGATGTGGTGGTGAGCACCGGCGGAGTGTCGGCGGGCGATACCGACTGGATCCGACCCCTGCTGGCGGAGCGGGGTGAAGTGGCCTTCTGGAAGCTGTTCCTCAAGCCCGGCCGCCCCTTCGCCTTTGGGCAGCTGGGCGGCAAACCCTTCTTCGGCCTGCCCGGCAACCCGGTGGCGGCGGCCATCACGGCCCTGCAGCTGCTCTGGCCCGCCCTGCAGGTGCTGGAGGGCGCCGAGCCGGAGTTGCTGCCCCGCCTGCAGGTGCGGCTTGAGGCGCCGCTGAAGCGGGGTGCCGGCCGGCCCGAGCTGGCCCGGGCCCGGTTGGTGGTGGGGGCCGGCGGCGAGCTGCTGGCCCGGGTAGAGGGCAGCCAGGCCTCCTCCCGGATCGGGTCGCTGCAGGGGGCAGACCTTTTGCTGGAACTCCCCGCCGAGCTGGGCTCTCTTGAGGTGGGCCACAGACTCTGGGCCCAGCTGTTGCGGCTGCCGATCCTCTGACGCGGATCCTCTGAGGCCGATCGGCCTCAGCCGGGCGGGTCCTCCAGGGCCGTGTTGCCCGCCACCCAGGTGCCCGCACCACCGCTCCATTCCCGCTTCCAGAAGGGCGCCTCGTGCTTCAGGGCCTCCAGCAGCTCCTGGCAGCAGCGCTGGGCTGGGCCCCGCCGATCGGCGAGCACCGCCACCACCACGATCGCCTCGCCAGGCAGGATCCGCCCCACCCGATGCGCCACCCGCACGGCCGTAACGCGATGGCGCCCAGCGCAGGAGCGGGCCAGCTGCTCCAGCTGCCGCTCGCTCATGCCGGGGTAGTGCTCGAGTTCCAGGGCATCGAGCGGCAGGCCCGCCGTCGTGGTGCCCCGCACCCGGCCCACAAACAGGCTCATGGCGGCCGGCGCGTCCAATGCGGCTGGCCAGAGCTGGGCCTGCCATTGCCCCACCAGCTGAAGGGGGGCCATCGGATCGGCCTCCAGGCTCACGCTCACCCTGGCCAGGTCCGGGCCCTCTTTGGCCAGAGGGGTGAGGTCAGCCACCGGTAATCGGCGGCAGAAAGGCCACCTCATCGCCATCGGCCAAGGGCCTATCGGCAGAAGCAAACTGTTGGTTGATCGCCACCCGCACGCCAGCGGGAAGGGAGGAGCACCGAGGGGTCCCCAGCCCCAGCTGCCGCCAGAGCTCCAGGGGTGTGGCGTTCCCCTGCTCGGGGATCACCAGCCGCTCCCTCCAGCCCGCCGCCTCCCGCAGGGCGGCGAACAGGCGGACACGGATCTGGGCATCGGAGCCGGCCATCGGTCGCGGCGGGGATCCCCAGTCTGCGGGTGCCGGCGCCCGGCGCCCACAATGGCCCGAGCCCCCGCCAGCCCCGCGTGAGCCTCCTGATCGCCCTGCTCACGGTGTCGGACTCCCGCACTCCGGCCGACGACCCTTCGGGTGACGCCCTGCACCAACGCCTGGAGGCGGCGGGCCACCGTCTGCAGGAGCGGCTGATCCTGCCCGACGACCGCTACCGCATCCGCGCCGAGGTGAGCCGCTGGATCGCCGATCCCACCGTTCAAGTGGTGATCAGCAGCGGCGGGACGGGGCTGACCGGCCGGGATGGCACCCCCGAAGCCGTGGCTCCCCTGCTGGACAAGACCATCGATGGCTTCGGCGAACTCTTTCGGGTGTTGTCGTTTGAAACCATCAGCACCAGCAGCCTGCAGAGCCGCTGCCTGGCAGGGGTGGCCAATGGCACGTTGATCTTCGTGCTGCCCGGTTCCCTCGATGCGGTGCAGACCGCCTGGGACCGGCTGATCGGCGCCCAGCTCAACAGCCAGACCCGGCCCTGCAACCTGGTGCAACTGCTGCCGCGCCTGCGGGAGGCACCGGACCGGCCGGCGGGGAACGCCTGAGCGGAGTGGCCTGGAAGGTGGGCAGGGCCTCGAAAGTGGCGAACTGGGATTCAAGGGTCCACTGGGCCCGGGCCCGCTCGTTCCGGGCCAGGTAGGCGGCGCAGCCTTCACGGCCCAAGGGTGCTCCGGGCAGATCCTCGGCGCAGACGGCCTTGATCCGGGTGAACTCCGCCGACTCCCAGAGGCTCTCCCCCGGCAGGAAGGCATGCTGCAGGCTGTTGCGGGCCAGGGTCTTCAGATCCCGGTAGGAGAGGCCATAGCGCTGCACCGCCAGCAGAAATTCGTGGCTCAGATCGATGCGGGAGACCCCTTCATCATCGGAGGCCAGGGCCAGGGGCACTCCAGCCCGGCGATAGGCGGAGAAGGGATGGTTGTCGCCAGCCACCTGGAGGATCACCTTATTGCTGGTGAGGCAGATCTCCACCAGCACCCCGCGACGCTGCATCTCCTCCATCAGCTGAAACGGAGCCTCCTCATCGGCCATGGCCACCCCATGGCCGATGCGGCTGGCCTGGGCCGTCTCCACGGCCTGGCGGATGTGGAAGCGCAGCTCATCCGGCGGCACCAGGCCCAGGGTGAGTTCACCGGCGTGCAGGGCCACCTTCACCTCGGGAGATCGTTGCTTCAGCGCTTGCAGCATCTGCATGTGCAGCCCGTAATCCCGCCGCGCCTGCGGGTGGTCTTCGGGCCCACCAAATTGATGCCCACCACCCCCGGGCTGGCCTTGGCCAGCTCGAAGGCAAACAGCAACTGGGCAAAGACCTCCTGGGGGGAGCGGGTGCGAACGCTCTGCTGCAGATAGCGAATCGTCACCGCACATCCCGGCTGGGCCGCAGCGGTGCCGCACCCCATCGTGTCGGCAACGTCCTGCTGGAGCCTGGTGATCTCCGCCCGTCCCTGCTCCACCAGCGCCGGCAACCCCGCCTGGAGCAGCTGCTCCCGCATCTGGGCAAGATCACCGGTCCAGGGAACGGCACGGGCCAGCGTCCGCACTTCAGGGCCCTTCACCGTGAGCATCAGCTCCAGGTAGGAGATGTGCTGTGCGGCGGCCCGGTTCGCCACGTCCACCACCATGTCGTCCTGCCGGGATGGAGACGAAGAGATCAGGTCGAAGCCGGTGAAAGCTCCGAAGAACTGGTCGCGCCCTGAGCGGCCGGCGAAGGGGAGATTGCGCGTCGACCAGGCATTGATCAGGCGGGCATAGAGCTCAGGGCGCTGGATCAGCTCCGATGCGGGGAAGACCGTTCTGCCGCGGGCGCAGTCCGCCGGTGCCACCAGGGTGGGGCCCGCCGGATCGACGCAGTAGCCATCTGCTGCCGCCCAGCTGAGATAGCGCTCGGCATAGACGGCACCACTCAGGTGGGAGTGCAGATCCCCTCCCTTCGGCAGGCGCTGCACAAACGCCCGCAGGGCCGTGGGCCGCTGCCGGTTGGCCTCCAACCTGGCCGCCACGGCGGATTCGGCTGCCCCCGCCGATCGGGATGCCGGTGGGGCCTGCTGGGCACAGACTGGAAAGGAGGCCAGATGGGCGCCGATGAGCACCCCCCAGAACGTCGCGGCAGAGAAAAGCCTGGGCATGGCGGCCAGTCTGCCTGCTGCAGAAGTCGGCCCGCCCCAGGGCGGTTCCACCGTGGCTTGAATGGACTCCAGCCTGCCGGCCCCCCGCCATGCCCACCAATCCCACCCCGGAAGATGCCAGCAGTGGCGGTGGCTGGCCCCTGATCGAGGGCTGGGCACGGGCCACCCTCTCCCCCACCGGCCCCCGCCTCTGGCAGACCCTCACCCACAAAAGCGCCTGCCTCTCCTGTGCCTGGGGCACGGGGGGCCAGAACGGCGGCTTCCGCGATGAGCTGGGCGAACCCCTGCAGCGCTGCCTCAAGAGCGTGGAGGCCATCGGCGCCGAGCTGCAGACTGCGGTGCCGGCCGAGGTGTTCGCCGGCCGCTCCCTGGCTGAACTGCAGCAGCTGAGCTCCGCCCAGTGCGACCGGCTGGGCCGCCTGGATCGGCCCCTCATCCTCCGGGATGGCAGGGAGCACTACGAGCCGATCCGCTGGGAGGAGGTGCACGCCCTCACGGCCGAGGCCTTCCGCACTCCACGGCCGGAGCGGGTGGCCTCCTACAGCTCGGGCCGCTCCTCCAATGAGGCCGCCTACCTGCTGCAACTGCTGCTGCGGGCCCTGGGCTCCAACAACCTGGCGGACTGCTCCGATCTCTGCCATGCCCCCTCCACCGTGGGCCTGGGCCGGGTGTTCGGCAGCGGCACCTCGATGGTGAATCTGGAGAGCCTGCAGCAGGCCGATGGGGTGGTGCTGGTGGGCTCCAACGCGCCGGCCAACCACCCCCGGCTGATGAATGAGCTGATCCGCCTGCGGGAGCGGGGGGGCACGGTGATCGTGATCAATCCCATTCTCGAGGGAGGGCTGCTCAAATTCGGCTCGCCCGCCTTCCCGATCCGCTCAATGCTGGGCGGCGGCAGCGAGATCGCTTCGCTCTTTCTGCAGCCGATTCCCGGCTCCGATGTGGCGGTGTTTCTCGGGCTGCAGAAGGCGCTGCTGCAGGCGGGCGCCATCCCCTGGGAATTTGTGAAGGCCCATGCCGATGGCTGGGAGGCGGTGAGCGCCCAGATCGAGGCCACCAGCTGGGAGGCGATCAGCAGCTGCTGCGGCCTGAGCCGCCAGGAGCTGGAGCACACCGCCAGCCGCCTGGCGGCCTGCAAAGCGGTGGTGTTCGCCTGGGCGATGGGCATCACCCACCACGCCAACGGCACCAGCAATGTGCAGGCCATCGCCAACACCGCCGTGCTCACGGGCAATGTGGGCCGGCACGGGGCGGGCACCATGCCGATCCGGGGCCATTCCAACGTGCAGGGTTTCGGCTCGATGGGGGTGTCGGCGAAGCTGCGTGAGCCGATGCGGCTGGCGCTGGAGGAGCTGCTGGGTCGGCCCCTCAGCCGCACCGCCGGGTACGACACCCGGGCCCTGATCGAAGCGGCCGAGGGGGGCGGCGTGGACACGTTGCTGTGCCTCGGCGGCAACCTGTTCGGCGCCAACCCCGACAGCGGCCAGGCCCGCCGGGCCCTGGGGCAGATCGATACGGTGATCTACCTGGCCACCAAGCCCAACACCGGCCATTTCCATGGCCTCGGGGCGCGCCAGACCCTCCTGCTGCCCGTGTTCAACCGCTTTGAAACACCCCACCGCACCACGGTGGAATCGGGCAACAACTGGGTGCGGTTGAACGAACCCGGCACCACCCACCTGAGCGGCGGTCAGCTGATCAGCGAGGTGGCGCTTCTGGCGGAGCTGGCCCACCGGCTGCACGGCGACTCGCCGATCGATTGGCGCCGTCTGCAGGACCCCGTTTACGTGCGGGAGCTGATTGCCCGTACCGTGCCGGGCTACGGCGCCATTGCGGGCATCGATGGGAGCCACCGCGAATTCGAAGTGGAAGGCCGGGTGTTCAGCGAGCCCTGGTTCCCCACCGCCAGCGGCAGGGCCCAGCTGGCGGCCACCCCCCTGCCCGAACTCGGGCTGCCCGCTGCGGCCCACTTCGGCGGCCTGGCGGCGGGGGAGCGGGGCCTGGTGCTCAGCCTGATCACGGCCCGCAGCTACGGCCAGCACAACACCGTTGTGTACAAAACCGCCGACAGCTATCGCGGGATGCCGCACCGCCAGACGATCCTGATGAACCCCACCGACATTGCCGCCAGCGGCCTGACCGCCCACCAGCGGGTGACCGTTCAGGGGGAAGCGGGGGCGCTGGAGGCCATCGAGGTGATCCCGGGCTCGATCCGCAGTGGCGCCGCCCTGATGTTCTACCCCGAAGCCAATGTGCTGATACGGCCCGTGATCGATGCGGAGAGCGGCACGCCGGCCTTCAAGCGGGTGCCCGTTTTGGTGCGGGGCCATGCTGGAAAGCATCCGCACTCTCCTGCGGAGAGCGACCGAACGAGGTAAGCAGGTGGAGCGCCCAGAACCTCAGTGCTCCCAGGGAGCAGGCGCGGTAAGATTATCGAATAAGGCAAGTCCATAATAAAGATGTTAATCATGCCCCCAAATCGTTTGAAAAATACAAGCAATGAGGCGCTCCCTGTTCTCCTTAGCATTATCGTGACAACGCAAAACGATGAGCACGACTTAAGGGCGTGCCTAGAACAGATCACTTTGCTGGCAAGTCGTTTAGTCAGTGACTACGAAATTATCGTGGTGGACAATGGTTCTATCGACGGCACGATCAATCTTCTCCATCGTTTAACAGCTGATGATGGCCTGCCGAATCTACAAATTTTTTCATTGGCAAGTAGGGTAGATGCGATCACTGCTCAGTGGGTTGGCATTGAAAACAGCCTAGGAGATCTGGTTATTTGCCTAGACTGGAAACAAGGAGATCTAGACTTTTTTGAAGAAATCATCCATAAATCTGGGGAAGGATATGACCTGGTGTTCACAAAGCGATTACCAATTGCTACCAGGCGCAGAAACCTACGTCACTCCCTGTATCACCTCTTTGCAATTGCCACCCGCCTTTCAACAGGGCTTGCATTGAACACCTACTCAACATCCTTTCTTGTGATGAGTCGTCGAATCGTGAGCTATCTGCTGCAGTTCCCAGATCCACAGATCAAGTTTCGCAATCTGGCCGGGACTGCGGGATTTAAACGGACGACCCTGGAGACGTATGCAAACCCGAAGCACACAAAAGAGATCAACCTGAAGCAAAGCATCTCGCGTGGTATCAAACTGATTACAGCAACGAGCACCATGCCCCTACGCGTAGCCACTGCACTCTCAGCACTAGGGGCAGGAATAAGCATTCTGTACTCAATCTATATCCTTCTTGTCTGGATCTTCAAGAAGGACATCGCTCCAGGATGGGTGAGCCTTTCAATGCAACAGTCTCTGATGTTTTTTCTGATATCTTTAGTGCTATTAGTATTATCTGAATATGTACTAGAGATTTCCAGAAAGGCCAACTCAGGGCCCACTTATTACATTGCCGCCGAATACACCTCTGCCAAGCTACTAAGGAAGCATCGCTTGAATATTGAGGATGGAAATCAATCCGATGAACATTAATGATGTCTGCGTGATCGGAGGAGGGTTCTACGGCACAACGATTGCACTCTTTCTAAAACAGGTTAAAAGGATCCCTAAGGTCACGATTTACGAACAAGAGACAGACCTGTTGAGGCGAGCTTCCTTCATCAATCAAGCCCGTGTCCACAATGGATATCACTACCCACGTAGCTTTACTACCGCCTATCGAAGCCACGCAAACTTTGATCGGTTTTGCAAGGATTGGAAGGGGAGTATCCATAACCACTTTGAAAAGTACTACGCAATTGCTCGTCGGAATTCAAAAGTAACCAGCGCCCAGTTCATTCGCTTTTGTGAACAGATCGGTGCTCCACTCCAGGTGGCAGGTCGTGAGATCAATCAACTTTTCAATCCAACCCTGGTTGAAAAAGTGTTCAAGGTTGAAGAGTATGCGTTTAATGCAGATGCCCTAAGGGCCTGGATCGTCGCCGAGCTCCAAAACTCTGAAATCCAGGTCCATCTACGTCACATAGTCCATAATGTTAGACCTGGGGATAGGGGCTCAATCACCTTTGAAGTTGCAAGCGGGAACGGGGAAATAGAGACCATAACGACAGACATGGTTTTCAATTGCACCTATAGCGGATTAGGGCAGGTTCAAAAGGAGCCTGTGGGAGAGAATGGGATAAAGTTAAAACATGAAGTCGCTGAACTATCGCTTATCAAAGTACCCCAAGCCCTGGCGCACATCGGTGTCACCGTCATGGATGGCCCCTACTTCTCCGTCATGCCGTTCCCGGCACGCGGAATCCATAGCCTCTCCCACGTACGCTACACGCCTCACTGCAACTGGGAGGATCGCCATGGGTTGTCCCCCTATAAAATTCTAAAGAACCATACTGAGGACAGCAGAGTTGATCGCATGGTGAGAGACGCCGCGCGCTACATACCGCTGCTTGCGAAAAGCAATTATGTGGAATCCTTGTATGAAGTCAAAACGATCCTAAGCAAAAATGAAGTGGACGACGGGCGTCCCATTTTCTTTAGAGAAGATCCCAGCGTTCAAGGCATGTATTCTATTTTGGGCGGCAAGTTAGATAACATCTATGATATTCTAGAGCGCATTAACAACCTATCATTTGTCAAGAAATGAATCAGCAAGCATCACATGCTCTTATTGGCCACTCTGGTTTCGTGGGTTCTACACTCAAAAATCAACATTCATTCAATCATCTCTACCGATCCACCAATATCCACACCATCTGCGGCGGCACCTTCGACCTAGTGATCTGTGCCGGAGCCCCTGCACAGAAATGGGTTGCAAATCAAAAGCCAGATGAAGATTTGGCTTGCATCAACACCCTGATACAGGCTTTACAGACCATTAAGGCCAAACAGTTCATATTAATCAGCACTGTGGATGTATTCATGACACCCGTTGGCGTGGATGAGAAGTCCGTAGTTAAAATCGATGGCTTACATCCCTACGGCACACATCGACGAATTCTTGAAACGTTTGTGAACGAACAGTTTGAAAACAAGCTGATTGTCCGACTCCCGGGGCTTGTAGGACCAGGACTACGAAAGAATATCATTTATGACATTCACCACAACAATGACCCCCACAAGGTTGATCGCCGTGCGGTATTTCAATTTTATCCAATGGTAAATCTTTGGTTTGATCTTCAAGATGCCCTGTCAAGCAAACTAGAGCTTGTCCATCTCACTGCTGAGCCCATCAGCGTTGCAGAAGTAAGCAAGCAAGGATTCGGCCAAGTCTTTGAGCACCAACAAGACAGCAAAACATTTCCAAACTATGATTTTCAGACCCTTTATGCCTCAATGTTTGGTGGTGAGGGCTTATATCAATATAGCAAGCGTGAAACCATTCAGGCGATCCGTGCCTATGCACAAAGCGAAACAAGCCATAGTGGTTGTAAACAATGAGACTTTCCATTTCCAACATCGCCTGGGAAGTCGAAGAAGATGACAATGTGGCTTCCATACTTCAGAAGGAGGGCATCCACTGGATTGATCTAGCACCTGGAAAATATTTTGCTGACTTCAAATCAGCAACCATATCAGAGTGCAAAGCTGTCAAAGACTGGTGGTGGCAAAGGGGCATCAACATTTTGGGGATGCAATCCCTTCTCTACGGTACCCGAGGGCTGAATGTGTTTGGCTCAGCAGAGAGTCAAGAAAGCCTACTGGATCATCTTGGCGCCATCTGCAGGATTGGAGATGCTTTGGATGCGAGAAGACTTGTGTTTGGTTCCCCGAAGAACCGCGATCGCTCAGGTCTTTCCGATCAAGTCGCCTTTGACAAAGGATGCGAGTTCTTCCTTCAGCTAGCCAAGATAGCCGAAGCGAATAACGTCAAGATCTGTCTCGAACCTAATCCTAAACATTATGGCTGTAATTTCATGACCACAACCAAGGAAACTGCGGCAATCGTGGCTGCAGTTAACCATCCCTGCATCCGTATGCAACTGGACACGGGTTCGCTGACCATGAATCAAGAAGATCCCAATGAGATCTGTGATAGCTTCCATCATCTGATTGGCCACATCCATGCTAGCGAGCCGGAACTCAAACCTGTTGGCGAAGGCACATGCCGTCATGGGTCATGCGCGAAAGCAATCAGGCACTATTTTCCAGATGCTTTGGTTTGCATTGAAATGTTGACAGCGGCCAAGGCGGAGCCCTTGGCAACAATCGAGGCATCAGTTCGTTTCGCCAAACAGGCCTATTTGTCCATCTTATGAAATGGATTATTCTCGTTCTTGGAATCGCTTCCAATGCATCCGCCAGCGTCCTCATCAAGGTAGGCTTGTTGCCACCGCGGCAGTTCCCCACGCCGACCAATCCATGGGTGATACTTGAAAATATTCCCTTACTTTTAGGGATGATCTTCTATGTCATTGCCTTTTGTCTCTATGTGCTCGCTCTGAAATATTTTCCCCTTAATGTCGCCCATCCAATGCTCACATCGGGTGCCATAGCAAGCGTTTCCGTACTATCAGTTGCCGTGCTTGGAGAAGCCATGAGGCCCACCATGCTTCTTGGCATAGGATTTATGATCTTTGGAGTCATTCTTCTAACATCAGGACGATGAAAGACATGGCACCAGCAACAACGTCGGAACCCATCCCGCCTGAATGGGCAGTCCCAGACCTTCGCACTGAGTTCTGGCGAGGGAAAACAAAATCGCATTGCGTCATCATCCCTGTCATAAATGAGGGAGAAAGAATAAGAGCTTTTGTGGAGAGAATGCGGATGACTGAAATTAGCGATTTAGCCGATATCCTCATCGTCGATGGGGGAAGCACAGATGGCTCCCTGGAACATGCCCAATTGATTGAAGCAGGAATTCGGGGTCTGTTAACAAAGGTCGGACCCGGGAAGTTAAGTGCACAACTCCGTGTAGGTTATGCCTTTACCCTAGCCCAGGGCTATCAGGGGATCATCACCATTGATGGCAACAATAAAGATGATCCTTCTGCTATTCCCTCCTTCATCTCTGCAATTGAGAGTGGCTATGACTTTGTGCAAGCGTCACGATTTATCAATGGTGGCCAGCACGAAAACACACCTCAATCCCGCTACTTAGCCATCCGCTTGCTGCATGCCCCTCTCTTGAGCCTCAGCTCAGGTTTTGATTGGACCGATACAACTCAAGGCTTCAGAGCCTATAGTTCAAGTGCATTGCTTGATGAGCGAGTGAAGATATTCCGTGATGATTTCTCTACATACGAACTACTTGCTTATTTATCCTATCGCCTCCCTAAACTTGGCTATCGATGTATCGAACTACCCGCCAAGCGCGACTATCCACGGGGTGAAGTCCCTACCAAGATCAGTGCAGTAAAGGGGAACCTTTCCCTGATCAAGATTCTTGTAAAAGCCTGCCTTGGTGGCTACAATCCTGATGATTGATGGCTGGACCCTGTGGGGGAACGTCGATAGATGGCAAACGCGTAAAAGTCCTTGAAGCGGCCAGGAATCAACCTACCCCAAGCAGATTTGTTAGCGTTCAGAGGGCCTGCGATGAGTTCAAAGGGTTGGCCACCCACACACAACTTGGGAGGCATAGGTCTCGACTTTAATTTGTCGGGGAAAAGCAAAGATGGATGTAGGGGGTGAAGGTAGTAGCGAAAGCCAACCTTAAACTGATTCTCAAAAACCTGCATTTCATTGCCACTACAAACGGCCTGATCGACACCAACAGAGTCAACAAAATGGGCACCTTTTTCTTCAAAAGGTGTTCCCAGGGAAACAAAAGATGGTGTATGATTATATTTAAAAGCCATTGCCACTTCGCGTTCTGGGAGTTCTTCTTTGTATCTGTTTGCATCTGCTTGAATATGCTGTTGGATCAATGTACGAGCATGGCTTGCATCAGTATGGCTCAAAGCAAGGGCGATCGATATGGCTGAATAGGATGCAAACCACCCAACATAAAGGGCTGTTATGCCAGCAATCAGACGACCGTGAGTTTGAGAGGATAAATACTGAATCGGGGGCAAACTGCGGCTGAGATTGAAGTTGCAAAACACGAGCCAAGCCAAGGGGAGAAAAGCGATATAGGTGTAATCACTTGCACGGTCGGCAATGGTATATCCCATGTAAAGGAAGAGGGCCAAGGCCAGCCAACGCTGGAACTTAATGAGACTGACGACGACGGTCAAAACAATGAACACAACGGACCAGTTCCAAGCAAGGGAAGGAAAAGAAGATCCCAGAATCCCTGTTTTAAAGGTGGCGACTGTGCCTTCAATGGGGAACGTAAGCACCCAGATCTTTGATGCCTCTGCGATTGTCCTGATCCAGCCCAGCAAATCGAAAGGGGTGGCTACTCTAAGAATGACGGAGGCAAACAGGATGGTGGACGCCATAAGAAGGACGATGGGGGCGATGGCCGAACGGAAGGGCTTCAAGGCCAGGAGAAGAACAACTGCCAACCCGAGAAACATCAACCCCACCATGGGACTAGCCAGGAACAGAAGTGCTGCGGTGGGCAGGCTGGCCCAATAGGCACTCCTTCCAACGCCGGTCCACTCGTAGGCAAGGTAAGGCAAGGCGATCAGGGGCGTCACAAGGTGCTCAGGCCGACCCTGAACCCCAAGCTGAAGCAAGGTGGGCAGAAGGGCGGCACTGGAGGCGAGAGGAAGGCATGGCCGATGAAGGCTGCGACGCAAAGTTTGCGCTAACAAATAAACGTAGAGAAGGTAGGTAAGAATATTTATAAGAGTCGTAGCTGCATTATAGCGAAACCAGTCAACAGTCTTTAGGATTAATCCATACAAGATGGCCTGAAGAACACCATGATGATCATAAAGAGCATCTGGCTTCCAGAGAAGACGATCTGTCGTGCCTCCAAAGTGCCAGCCAAAATTTCTCGCAACATTAATGGAAGCTGTAGTATAGAGAGGTGCATCGATATGCAGTCCAGGCCATTCAATCGAGCCAAACAAAATTAGAAAGAAAATAGCGAAAAGAATGATGGCCACTCCCAGCCAGTTCAGTGACCATAATCTCGACATTCGCATGGATAATTGTTGGCCGACTTGCATGGGAGACAGTAATACCTTTCCATTACCTTAACCTTACTCCAACATTTATGGTATTCCAACATTAATGGCTCAATGCGATACTCCCCCCTCACCATCCGCCCGCTCACGCCAGCGGACATCCCCACCGTGACCGCCTGGGCCCGGCAAGAAGGCTTCGCGCCCGGTGCGGGGGATGTGGCCATCTACCGCCAGACGGACCGGCAGGGGCTCTGGGTGGGCTGGCTGGCCGGAGAGCCGGTGGGGTGCATCGCCGGGGTGCGCTACGACGCCGCCTACGGCTTCATCGGACTGTTTCTGGTGGTGCCCCAGCAGCGGGGCAATGGCTACGGCCTGGAGCTCTGGCGCCATGCCCTGCAACACCTGGAAGATGTGCCCTGCATTGGCCTGGAGGCCGCCCTGGATCGGGTGGAGGATTACGGCGGCTGGGGATTCCAGCCAGCCTCCCCCACCACCCGCTGGCAGCGGCCCGGGGGTGGCGCTGAGCCCGGCAACTTGGAGCGGAGATCCTCGCAGGACGATGGTTTCAGCTCCCAGGGGTCGGAACCCTCCTGGTGCCTGGTGACGGGCGAGGCCATCCCGGAGGAGGTGGTGCAGCGCTTCGATGCCCAGCGGGAAGCCTCCCCCCGTCCCCACTTCCTGCACCAATGGCTGCACCATCCGGCGGGCACGGTGCATGCCCTGCTGGATCGGGCGGGCACCTGCCATGGCTTCGGACGCATCCGCCCCTGTCTGCTGAAGGACGGGGACGGCTGGCGGATCGGGCCGGTGGTGGCTGACCACCCCACGGCCGCCCGGGCTCTCCTGGAGGGTCTGCTGCAGCGCCATCCCGGAACGGTGTTGATCGATGTGCCGGGGGCCAACCCCGAGGCCGGGACCGTTCTTCAAACACTGGGGTTTGATCCCCTCTCCCAGACCCTGCGCATGTACCGGGGGGAGGTGCCCCGGGGGTCGCTGGCGGATGTGTATGGGCTGGCCTGCCTGGAGCTGGGGTAGGGCGGGTCATCCCCCCACCGACCGCCCATCGCCAGGTCCCGACGCGGGTGACAATGGCTCCGCACGGCAGACCGATTCGGATGGGTTTTGATCCCCGCCGTTGGCGGTCGCCCCCCCGCAGCCGGCCGATCACCGCCAATGTGGAGGCCCTGCTCGCGGAGAACGAGGCCCTGCGGCGGGAGGTCTGGGCCCTGCGCCAGCAGCTCGAACAGCAACGCAGCCGGGGGCCCACCCGGGTCACCAGCGGTGCCGCACCAGGCCTGACCCTGCAGCAAGTGGAGCGCTGGTGCCAGGCCATGGCCCGCCACCCGGCCTGGGGGACCCTGCGCTTGGGCCCGCCCGGGGGCCTGCGGGGCCTGATCGATGAGCTGCGCCTGCAATGGTGGAACCCGGCCCTCAGCCTGGAGGAGGAGCTCAACCGCCACAACCCAGGCCTGGGCACGGAACTGGCAGAGGCCCTGCGGGGCCCCCACAGCCGCGGCCGCTGGGCCGTGCGGGCCGCCTTCGCCCTCTATGGACCCCGGGCCATGGAATGGCTCAGTGAAGACCCCCTGCGGGTGGTGGAAGAGCTGCGGCAGCGGGTGGAGCGGCTTGAGCAGCGCCAGGGCCGGGGGCAACGGCGGGGCACCCGCACCGAAAACCACAGCCAGGCCCGCCAGGAGCAGGCCCAACAGGAGCCCTCCGGCTCGAATTCAGACCACAAGAAAGGATCGAGGCACCGGCCTGGGGGACATCCAGGAGGCGATCCCCGCCGGGAAGCCCTGGATCTGCTGGGTTTGGAGACTGGCGCCACCCCCCAGGCGATCAAACGGGCCTACTGGCGCCTGGCCAAGACCCACCACCCCGATCTCGGGGGCGATGCGGAGGCCTTTCGACGGATCGATGCGGCCTACCGCCTGCTGGTGAGCTGATCACCCGCCCAAATACGCCATCTCCGCATGGTGTGGCGCGGCTGACTCCCCCTCCCGCCAGGCCAGCCGCCGCTCCTCACTCCAGCGATCGGTTCGGCCCCGCCAAAGCGCCGCGATCGTCTCCCGGAGCTCGTGCGCCGGCACGCCGGGCTGGAGCCAGGGGCGCAGATCCAGGCCACTGGCCGGGGCTGCGAACAGACAGGTGTAGGCGAGACCATCGGCGGTGACCCGCAGCCGGTCGCAGTCGCCGCAGAAGGGGGCGCTCACCGAGGCCACCGCGGCGAGATGGCCGCCTCCATCCCGGTAGCGCCAGCGGCTGGCGGTGCCGTGGCTGGGCCGGCCCAGGGGCTCCAGGGGCCAGCGGGCGCCGATGCGCTCCACCATCTCAGCAGCAGTACACACCGCCTCCGGCCGCCAGCCATTGCGGCTGCCCACATCCATGAATTCGATCAAACGCAATTCCACCCCCCGCTCCCGGGCCAGGGCCGCCAGGGGCAGGAGCTGGTCGTCGTTGCGGCCGCGCTGGATCACGGCGTTGAGCTTGAGGGCGCCGGCGCCGGGATCAAAGCCGGCGGCCCGGGCGTGCTCCAGCGCGGCGAGCACCTTGGCCAGCAGCGCCTCCCCCGCCCCGGCCCCGCCTCGGAGGCCTGCCATGGCCGCCACGGCATCCCCGGTGGCGCCATCCAGGCTGAGGGTGAGCCGATCCAACCCCGCCACCCGCAGGGCCAGGGCCCGCTCGGCGGTGAGCAGGGCGCCATTGCTGGTGAGGCTGATCTCTTGGAGCCCGAGGGGGGCTGGGGCCTCGCCGCCGGAGGAAAGGGGGGCCCGCAGAGGGGCCGCGGCGGCGATCAGGGCCTCCAGGCCCGGATGGAGGAGCGGCTCCCCTCCGGTGAGCCGCAGGCGGCGCACACCCAGGGCCACGGCGGCCTTCACCACCGCCAGGCGTTCGGCCTGGCTCAGCAGCCCGGGCGGTTCAGCGCCATCGGGAAGGCAGTAGGGGCAAGCCAGATTGCAGCGGGCCGTGAGCGACAGGCGCAGCACCCCGAGGGGGCGGCCATGGCGGTCGTGGGGGGAGTCGAGGCTCAGGAGCCGGGGGCTGCGGAGGGGAAAACGCTAGGGGGCAGATCCTCGGGTCGGTTGATGTTGCGCAGGGGGCCCCAGGGCAGGGGCACCGGCGCCCAGTCCTCGCCCATCAGCCAGCGCTGCAGCCCCCGCTCCCCCAGCTCTAGAGCCGCCTCCAGCCGCAGGCGACGGCCCGCCTGGGCAGACACCACCCCCAGCAGGGGCTGGAGCCGCTGGCCATCGTGGGCCAGGAGGATCCGCTCCCGGCATGGATCACTCTGGGCCGCTGCAAGCAGGGCCCGAAGGGTGGCCCCATCCAGCCACGGCATGTCGACAGGGCAGAGCAGGAGCCGTTCTCCGGGGTGATGGGCCATCAGGCGGGCCAGGGCCCGGAGCGGGCCCTCCCAGGGGGGCGGCTCCAGCACCACGGCCAGGTGAGGGGAGGAGAGCCCCTGGGCCGCTCGCCGTGCCAGCAGGGCCTCCGCCTGGAGCCGATGGGCATGGTGCCGGCTGATCAGGGTGGCGGGCTCCCCCAGCTCCAGCAGCAGCTCCAGGCTGTGCTCCAACCAGGTGCCGCCTTCGGGGTGGGGCAGCAGCGCCTTGTCGCGGCCCATACGCCGGCTGGCACCCCCGCTGAGGAGGCAGCTGCGGAAGGAATGGCTCACAACCCCATCCTGGCCGGATCCGGTGCCAACATGGGCGCCTCCTCTGTGTTCACCGCCATGGGCCGCGCCCGTGATCCCTTCCGCATTCCCCGGGCCGGCATCGAGATGGCCCCGGCGGCGGGTCTGGCTGCCCTCGATGTGAATTTCAACGGGGGCCATTTCAGCAACGGGGAGTTTTTGGCGGTATCCACCCTGGGCTGCATGGCGGTGTATGCCTGCTACCAGGCCAGCGGAGCAAGTGCGGATGATCGCCGGCGCGGCATGGGAATCGGTGAAGCACCGCGCCGCGGTGAGCATGGTCCTGGC
>JBJTQT010000205.1:0-9161 GCA_046075745.1 Cyanobium sp.
CCGGGTGAAGCTCCGGGGGGCCCGCATCAACAGCAGCAGGGCCTCATCCACCCGCTCGCCCGTGGCGGGATCCACCACGTGGCCGTAGAGCACCCGGTGGCTGTCCCACACCTGCTGGCCCGGTGCCTGGAACAGCTGGCGCCCGATCGCTTCGGCCCGGGGCCCGGAGAGCCGCACGATCGCCACGCCGCCCTGCCCAGGGGCGACGGCGGTGGCGATGGCGGCAATGGTGTCGGTGGTGGCGGCCAGCACCAGCTCCAGCACCCGGCGCACCACCACCAGACCGCCGTGGCAGTGCAGCTCCACCACGTCTTCCCGGGTGAAGCTGCGGGGGGCGCGCATCAACAGCAGCAGGGCCTCATCCACCCGCTCGCCCGTGGCGGGATCCACCACGTGGCCATAGAGCACCCGGTGGCTGTCCCATTCCTGCTGGCCTGGCGCCTGAAACAGCTGGCGGCCGATGGCTTCGGCCCGGGGCCCGGAGAGCCGCACGATGGCCACGCCCCCCTGCCCAGGGGCAACGGCGGTGGCGATGGCGGCAATGGTGTCCGTGGTGGCAGCCAGCAACCGGGGCTCCTGGTGGGGGTGGCCTTCAGTGTGGCCCCTATGGGAGCGGAATAAGGGAGGAGATCAACCTCTGACGCCATCGTTTCTGACCCCATCGTTACAGTGACGTCTCCTGAGGCTGTCGGATGGATGGAGATGATCTGTCGAGTTCCGCTCAGGCGCCATGCCGCCTGCTGCGTTGGCATCGCCGCTCTGGCGCCGATGGTCGCCCTGGCCTGTGATGGCCCCAAGGAGCTGCGCGATGCCACCCCCGCTGTGATTCAGCAGACGCTCCGCCGCCAGGGGAAGGAGGTGCTCACCTTCATGGGGTATTCAGGCGCTGGCTACGAATCACCCCAGGCGATGAAGCGACAGGCGCTGCAGGTTCTGGCGAAGAAGGATCCTGCCAGAACCGTGATCAACATCGGCGCCACGGCGGAGGGGATCGGCGTGGTGTATGACTTGGCGAAGCAGAAAGGATTCACGACGATTGGCATCGTGTCGTCTCTGGCCCGCGACAAGAAGGTGCCCCTTTCCCCCTGTGTCGACGTTGTGTTCTTCGTGAGGGATTCCAGCTGGGGGGGGGAAGTGCAGGGCACCAGAGAGCTGTCGCCCACCTCCGCGGCGATCGTGACGAGCAGTGATGCCTTCGTGGCGATCGGTGGCGGCGAGGTGGCCCGCGACGAGGTGCTCGCCGCTCGCCAGGCTGGCAAGCCCGTGCTGTTCGTCCCGGCCGACATGAACCATGGGATTGCTGTTGAGAAAGCCAGGAAGGCCAGCAAGCCCCTCCCCACCGATTTCCGCGGATCGCTGCACTATGTCTTCCAACACTGAGATCGTCCGCGATCTGGATCGGCTCGAATGGCTTGCTGTGTCCTATCTCTTCCTGCCGGTGCCGCTCTTCCTGCTGGGGTGGTTACGCTGGCCCTTCGCCCCGATCTTGGGAGGTCTGGCGGCCATCGGCTGGGCGCTCACGCCCTGGAAGCGATCCTTGTCGAGACCTCGCCTCAGCAGGAGCAGTGCCCTCCTGTTGCTCGGAGTGGTGGGGCTCTGGGTAGCCATGAGTGGGCTGGTGCCTCCGTTTCATCTCAACGACGACTGGCAGTTCTGCATGTCTGTTTTGCGGGATCTCTCCCTGGGGGATTGGCCTGTGGGATACGGGAGCGCTGATCAGGCGCATCAGAATCTGATCCTGCGGTTCCCGATGGGTTTCTACCTCGTGCCTGCCCTGCTGGCGAAAGCCCTGGGCGGATCGGAGGCGATCGGGCGATGGCTGTTGGTGCCGTGGACGATCCTCGGTGTTGTGCTGTTCGCCGGACTGACCCTCACCGCAACGCTTCCGCAGACCAGGCCGATTCGCGTTACCTATCTGCTCTTGCCGCTTCTTCTGCTGATCGGCTTCAGCGGAATGGATCTGCTGGGGTGGTTGCTGATGCGTCGTGCCTGGCCTCCCCAGGGCGCCCATATCGAGTGGTGGGCCGGCCTGTTTCAATATCTGGGTGCCGAACCATGCCTTGCCCGGCTGGATGGCGGGGACCCTGGTCTGGCGGCATCGACAGCAGGGGCTCACACTCGGCGCTGCTGCCTTGCTGATGGTGGGGGTAGTGAGCTGGGCGCCGTTGGTGGCCCTTGGCCTGGCACCGCTGTTGCTGGCCTGCACGTGGCGCGGGCAGTCCGTTCCGGGCTGGATCCGGGAGTGGTGGAATCCTGGCTTGCTGGCATTGGTGCTCCCAGGAGTATTCATCTGTCGGTTCATGACCTTTGGGGTTCCTTCCGAGTCGCTGCAAATGTCCTGGCAGGCTCTGGGGTCGGTGGGGGGCTGGCTGATCCTCTTTGTTCTCTTTGCGGTTCTGGAGTGGGCCCTGATCGCTCTGCTGATCTTCCGTGGAGAAGAGGGGTCCTGGCTCCTGGGTCTGGCGGCCGCATCGTTGCTGGTGCTGCCGCTGTTCCATCTCGGGGTATCCAATGATCTGGTCATGCGCGGGGGCATCCCGGCGATGACCGTACTGTTCTGTGCCACCCTCGCTGTGCTCACCAAGCCGATGAATCTGGGGCGTTATGCCCTCCTGGGGCTCGGCTTGATTCTGGCCATCGGTTCTTTCACGCCGATTAATGAGATGCGGCGAGCCTTGGTGCCACGGGATCGCTTTGCAAGCGGAGGCCGCAATTTCGTGCAGATCAATGGCTTGCCCTGGCACTACGTAGCACCCTTGAACAACACCTGGATACAAAGGGTATTGGCGGAGCCGAAGATCCTGCCCCCTGGGCCAGCAGCTCCGAAAAACTGACCATAAACTGTATCAAGCGATACAAAGTTTACGGTCAGGCGTTGGGTGCTGGCCCAGCGGGCCCGGGGCAGGGCCTGCGCTGCCTCCATCCGCCGGCGGGTGCGGTGGCGCTACTGGGGGTGTTGCTGCGGGCCCGCCCCGTGTTTGTGGTGATGCCCATCCTGTTGGGGTCCCTGCCGCTCACGGCCCTGGCTGCCGGCTTCAGCCGTTTGCGGGGGGATCGGGAGCCCTAT
Source organism: Cyanobium sp. (assembly GCA_046075745.1). GTDB lineage: Bacteria > Cyanobacteriota > Cyanobacteriia > PCC-6307 > Cyanobiaceae > Cyanobium. The sequence continues at coordinate 3,068 of JBJTQT010000205.1, forward strand.
CCCCACCATTGGCTTTGAGCCGACGGCCTCGGGGTGCAGCTGCTTTCAGTGTGGTTCAGCCTGGCTAGGGTTTCGGGCAGCGACTTAATTCATGGCAGCCGAGTCCAGCCACCAGCCGCCGCCGCATCAACCGGGCCGTGGCTACATCGGACTCTCCTTCTCTGGAGGCGGCTACAGGGCCACAGCCTTCTCCCTCGGCACCATGGCGTTGCTGCAGGATCTCGGGCTCTTGAGCAAGGCACGGGTGATGTCCAGCGTGTCGGGGGGATCGCTGGCCCTGGCTGCCTACATATGCGCCAAGGCAGGTGCGCGCTTGAGCCAGGAAGCCGACTTTCCTTTCTACGAGCGTTTCTGGGATCCCCTAATGCTCGCGTTGTCAGGGGAAACCCTGGCCTCTGCCTTTGTGCGACTCCCCCTGCTGCTGCAGGGCGAAAAGCTGATCCTGCACGCGGCGGACTCCACCCAGAGGTTTCTCAGCTCTCTGCTTGGCCAGGAGGCCTGTCTGGGCAATCAGGCGATCACCGACATGCTGCGCAACGTGTCGTTGTCTCCTGATTACGTCTTTTTCAACAGCGCCAACATCGCATCCCTTGATCTGTTCCGTTTCGGCATCCAGCGGGGCAGCTCTTCGAACGATCCCCACCATCTGGCTGAACCTGTCTATGTGCTCAACCGCTACTACCTCCAGTCGGAAGGTGGGCCGCGGAAGGTGAATGAGCTGTATCGCCATGCCGCCAATCTCCGTCTTGGCGATTGCGTCGCCGCGTCCTTTGCCTTTCCCGGGGGCTTTGAGCCGCTTATTTTCCCCCATGATTACTTCCGCCCTGGCTATCCATCGGCTGGGGATGCGGAGGCGGCACGTGAAGAATTCCGAGGATCTCTCATCTGCGATCGCAACGACTACGTCGCGCTCCTCGATGGGGGTCTGTACGACAATCTTGGTCTTGCCAGCATTGAGGATATCCGCCAGTTCCTCCTGCGCCGTCAAAGAGATCTTCGTCATGGGCCCCAGCCTTCCTCAACTCCGACTGAGCAACGGCAGGAAAAAGAACAGGCCATTCACTATGTGATCGCCACAGACGTCGACAACATCCAGCCAGGCATCGGCTTTTACAAGGAGGCCGGGCTGGACCCTCCGGACCCTGACCCCATCCCTCAGAGGGCGGCGGCTCGCCATGGAGTGCGGCGACCCATTCCTTGGGGGGGGGGTGCTGCGGGGACTCCTGGGGGCCTTGGTGCTGACGCCTGGGGTGATGCTCGTGCTTGGCGTGCTGCTTGGCCTGCTGCTGGCCGTTGTGCTTGGAGGAACACCGCGGATCTCCTTTCCTGTCGATCTGTGGCCTGGGTGGGTGCGTCCTGGTCTGCCCGCGCTGATCGGTGGGTTGGTCGTGCTGGGGGGATTGGTGGCGTGCTGGATCGTGGGGGCCTTCAGGCATCGGCTCCGTCGTGGTGTGGCCTCGATCCGAAGCGTGATCTCCAGAGGCATGGCACTGCTCACCGGAGCGTCCCGGACCTCCACCCAAACCTGGCGCCAGACCCTGGGCCTGTCGCGCAACTTTGACCATCAGGGCATCGACAATGATATCCCCTCCTTCCTTTTCCGGGCGGCGATGGCCATGGTGAAGGGGCCTGATCGGACTCACCGCTGGGGTGATTTGAAAGCTGCCACCCTGGAACGTCGTGTTGGCCAGTTGCTGCCGGCCTTCAATGGCTATCTAAAACGCACCCGTTCCCTCACCTACGGCTACTTGCAGCAAACCTATGACCTCTCCGGTCGCAGCGCGACGCCGGATCCAGCCATGGGCGACGGGGAGGAGCGTTGCCACCTGATTCGCAACATGGTCTTTGAGCTGATCCCGGGCCCGGATGTGGACCCCGCCTTTGCCGCCAATCTCATCACCCTTCCGGTGCAGGACTACGACCTGCAGAAGCAGATTGAGCCGGAGCCTCCCATCATCCGCAAGCTCCGCCATGCGGATTATGTGCGCGATCTCCTGGTTCAGCTTCAGATCGGGCCCCGCCGTGGCTCCGGCCAAGGCCTGGCCACTGCTGCGATGGAGCTGCCGCTCCAGTTGCTCAGGACGGATGATGACCTCAGCGCAACCATCAGTCAGCTGAATCTCCATAAAGCTGCTGCCCATTGGAGCTGGTTGACCAAGAGCCTGGCTGTGTATGGCCAGGGCTGTGCGCCCGATCCCCCAAATCCCACGATCCGCGACCTGGTGAAGCGGATGCATGATCTGCTGCGCGATGTGTTGGAGACCCCCTGCACGGATGGGGACCGGACCAAAACGTCGATGCTCCAGCGTTGTGAAATCAAGTTCGGCGAGGATGCTGCCAGCTACTCCTGGATCCCCCTGATCTGTGAGATGGCCACCAAACTGAACATCACCCTGTGGGTTGAGGGCTTTCGCTGGTATGTGCCTAACCAGCTGAAGGGACAGCGCATTGAGCGAATGGGGGGATGGTATGTGGAGCGACCGCCGTTGTCGCCCGAGATACTGGCGGGCAGACCCGTGCTGGATCTGGGTCGCCTTCGAGCTCCAGCAGCGGAGATCACTGCCCTGGCCGGCTACCTCAACACAGCCTTCAACCTGCTGGATTTCTTCTACACGTCGTTGGGGGCTTCCCCTCAAGCCTGCGCTCGGCTCCTGACGTTGCTGCAAGAGCAAAAGGGAAACCACTGGAAAGATCTCACCCTGCCCGAACTTCGCCGTCTCCCCTTCGCCCTGCGTCAGCGCACCCATTGGCAATTGAAACGACGAACCCCTCCCTCCCTTCAACCTGAGGAGCTGTCGCTGTTGGAGCCCTGGCTGATGTTTCGCGAGGGCTTTCCCGAATCCTGGTGGGAAACGTCCACCTCCAAAGGAGTTTGAGTGCTTTGTTGAAATGGCATGCCCCCGTCCGCGCCACCACCGCGCCATCCCACCCTGGACGCCCCTCTCCCCCCATGCCCCTGAGCTTCCGTGATCTCCAGAGCCAGCTTCAACCCAGCTGGGGCCAGGAGCACGGCACCAGCGGGTTGGACATCGACCTGCTGATGGTGCCCTCGCTCTCGGTAGATCCCGCCGAGCTGGCTTTGATCACCGGGGTGCACCACTACGAGGAGCGCCAGCTCTTCTCCCTCATCCGCCTGCGGGATCCGGGGGTGCGGATGGTAGTCGTCACCAGCAAGCTGTTGCCCGACCTGGTGGTGGATGCGGTGCTGGAGCTACTCCCCGGCGTGCCCACCGCCCACGCCCGTCGCCGCCTCCATCTCTTCGATGCGGACGACGGCTCCCCCCGGCCCCTCACTGCCAAGCTGCTGGAGCGTCCCGCCCTGCTGGCCCGCATCGCTGAACGCCTCCGCCCCGGCCGCAGCTTCCTCACCTGCTACGCGGTGACCGATCTGGAGCGACAACTCTCCGAACGGCTGCAGGTGCCCCTGCTCGGCACCGATCCAGCCCTGAGCCACTGGGGCAGCAAGGCGGGCAGCCGGGAGCTCTTCGCCCGCACGGGCCTCCCCCACCCCGATGGCAGCCCCCTGGTGCACCAGCTCGACGATCTGGCCGAGGCGGTGGTGGCGCTCTGGGAACGGCAGCCCCAGCTGCGGCGCTGTGTGGTGAAGCTGAATGAGGGCATCAGTGGCGAGGGCAATGCTCCCCTGGCCCTTGAGCCCCTGGCCCTGGCGGAGCGGAGTGGGGCCGAGCGGCGGCGGCTGGTGCGCCAGACGCTCGACACCCTGCCCATGCCGTCCCCCCAGTGGCGGGAGCTGGTGACGAGCCAGGGGGCCCTGGTGGAGGCCTGGCTGGAGGGGGGAGATACCTTCACATCGCCGAGCGTGCAGGGCATGCTCCACCCGGGCGGTGCGGTGGAGATGCTCTCCACCCATGAGCAGATCCTCGGTGGCCCAAGCGGGCAGACCTACCAGGGCTGCGCCTTTCCAGCCGCCGACGTCTACCGCCAGGAGCTGATGCGCATGGGCGAGGCGGTAGGCCGGGCCCTGGCGGCGGAGGGGGCTCTGGAACGCTTCGGAGTGGATGTGCTGGCGAGGCGCTTCGGCGAACGCTGGGATCTGCAGGCCATCGAGATCAACCTGCGCCAGGGCGGCACCACCCACCCGATGATGGCCCTGCGGGCGATCACCACCGGCGCCCTCGATCCGGCCACCGGGCTGTTTCTCTCTCCCACCAGCCAGCCCCTGTACTACCGATCCACCGACAACCTCTGCGACGCCGATCTGCGGGGGTTGCTGCCGATGGACCTGATCGACATCGTTGCCGAGGCGGGCCTGCACTACGATCCGGCCCGCCTGCGGGGCAGTGTGTTTCACCTGCTGGGCTGCCTCTCGGAATACGGCAAGCTCGGCATGACCTGCATCGGAGGCAGCGACGCCGAGGCCCAGGCGGTGTATGACGCCACGGCTTCCCAGTTGCTGAAGGGGGGGCGGGCGCGGCGGGCCTGGAGCTGAGACCTCAGCTCCCGAAGGCCACCTGGCAGGCCGCGTTGAGCAGCTGGGCCTGGGCGGCGCTGGCCGGTTCGCGGCCGTTCAGCTCTCCGCGCTCACAGTTGCCCGTCGCTTCGAATGGGGTGTCGCCGGTGGCGGCGGTGAAGCGGATCGCCTGCTCTCCGGTGGGTTCAACGCTGGTGTAATCCAGCGTGTAGCCCGCGTCCTGCACCACGATCGTGGGCTGGCTGGCGGCGATGGCCTGGTTCACCGCGTTGGTGATCACCGCCGCGGTGGCCAGGCTCCCCACCCCCCAGGCCACGGAACGGGCGCTCCACCAGCCCCAGGGCGGCGTGTTCCAGTTGCCATACCAGCCATAGTTCCAGGGCCTGGCCAGCTGCCAGCCCGACCGTGCCCAGCCCGGCCACTCATTGTCCCAGCGACTGAGCCGATCCACCCCCCGACCCACGGTCCGCACGTCGTCGCGCCAGTTGTCACCCCAGTCCCTGCGCACGTTGTCGCGCACCTGATCCCAGTTCCTGTCCACCCGATCAAAGCTGCGCCGCACCTGGTCGCGGTCGATCCTGCCGACACCGTCGCGCCATTGATTCCGCGCTCGATCCCACTCGCCACGATCCACCGAGCGGCGAATCCGATCACGATCCACGTTGCCCATGCGGTTGCTGAGCTGGCCGCGGGCGCGGTCGAAGTCACGTCGACCCCGGTTGCCATCGCCGAGCCGATTGCTCCAGCCCCCCGTGGGCCGGCGGTTGCCGCGATCGAAGCTGCCCTGGCGCTGGCCCAGCCCCGTGCGGGCCCGGGAGCCGCCGCGCCCCCCCATCTGCCGCCCGCCGCCGCGCCCCCCCCGCTCCCGGGCCAGGAGCTGGGGGGTGTCCCCCCCGGTTGGGCTGCCGAAATCCTCCGATGGCAGAGCAGAGAGGGGAATCAGACTTCCGGCGTGGGCTGGAGGAAGGGCCAGGACCAGGGCCAGGAGAGGAGCAAGGGATCGCATGGCCTCAGGGCGTTTTGGTGATCTGCCCCCCATCCGGGCAGCCGGCGTCGTAGCAGCTGGCATCGATGCGGCCGTCCTTGCCGAAGTGCACTTCCAGCACGCTGCGGCCGTTGGCCGCCCGGCCCAGGTCCTGCCGCACGCTGTTGAGGTAGTTGGGGTTGATGGCACAGAAGCTCGTGCCATCCAGGCAGAGGGCGTTCAGCTCGAAGAAGGCCGAGGCGTTGCGCACGCTGCGCCAGCTTTTGCCTTCGGCATCCCAGAGTTCAATGCGGGTGTAGGGCTTGTCGCTGACGCGAAAACGCACCTCCTTGTCGCCCAGCCGGTGGCGGTATTCGGTGCTGTCGCCGCTATCGATGGCCTCGATGCGGCAGGGCACGGCGTTCGTGCCATTCAGGCTGCAGAAACTCTCGAGGCTGTAGAGCGTTTCCGCCTTCAAGGCGCCGGGAGAAAGCAAGGTGGTGACCGCCATCAGGCTGGCCGCCGCGGCAAGACCGGGGGGTGGGGTGGGCAGGGGCATCCCTGAGGAGAACAGGCGCGTTCTCTTCTTAGCCACGGGGGTGCGGGCTGTCAGCCCGTCACCCCTCTCCTAGTGGCATCACGGCCACTCCCTCCAGAACTCCCAAATATTTCGAATTTTTAGAAACCCTCTCAGCGCT
>JBJTQT010000206.1:0-3899 GCA_046075745.1 Cyanobium sp.
AAAAGATGAGCGCCAGATCTGGCTGCTGGAGGATGGGCAGGGCTTGCTGGGGGTGCGCTGCGGCGATCTGGCGCTCGTGTTCAACAATGGCGAGCGCGCCGCTGAGGTGGCGTTGCCTGCAGGCTGGGGTCCGGCCACACCCCTGCTGCTCACGGCGCCCCTGGAGGGAGGAGATCCGGCGGGGGGCGCGTTGCGTCTGGCCCCCTGGGCTGGGGTGGCCTTGGGGCTCAGGCCAGGATCACCATCCCGGCTGGCGGCAACTCCACCCGCACCGTCGCCCGCCCATCCGGGTGGCGGGTGATGGGCAGCTCCTCTGCTGCAGGGAGATCCCCCTCGCTGGAGAGGGCGCGGAGCTGCTCATCGCTCCAGTCGGCCCGGTAGAGCACCCGTAGGGTGGCGTTTTGGTGGATGGTGGCATCGATGGTCACATCGGCGCCGCGGGCCTCGAGGCCATGGGTGTTGAGCGCCATCACCACCTCCACGTAGGGCAGCACCCGCGACCAGGCGAACACCTCCCCAGCTCCGGGCAGGCCAAAGGGCGCGCCGCAGATGGAGGTGTCCCTGGGGAAGCAGATGCCCAGGCGCAGGGTGCGGCCAATGGGATCTTCCTGGCGGCGGAGGCGGGCGATGGCGGCGATGCGCAGGTAGGTGGGGTGGTTGGTGTCGAAGAAGTGGCAGCCGCTGGTGGCGAAGGCGCCAAAGGGGCCACCAAACATGTCTTCCCGCACGTAGCGGTCTTCACCGAAGCGCTGGGGCTCGATGCTGTAGTCGTGGTAGCCCTCATTGCCGTCAAAGGCCTGCTCGGTGCCGTAGTAGAGGCAGGGAATGCCCGGGGTGAGCAGCTGGATCGCGGTGGCGTGGGCCACCTGCCAAAAGCGATGGGGGGTGGAGTTGTGGGCGCAGAAGCGTTCTTTCTGGCCCTTGCAGGACATGTCGTGGTCATCGAGCACCGAGACATGCACCCGGCCGGTTTGGATGTAGCGGGTGAGCTGGGAATCCAGCCGGAAGCGGCTGAAGAAGGCCCGTGGATCGAGGGTGCCCTTGGCCGCGCCCGCCAGGAGGATCGGGGAATTGTTGATGTCGAGCACGGCGGTGAGAGCCCGATCGAGCAAGCTGCTGAAGAGAGAGAGATAACTGAGGGCCACCACGTTGTCGGTGATTTCACCGACGATCAGGAAGTTTTCCTTGCCGATGGAGGTGGCGTAGAAGCTGATGGATTGGCTGAATTGTCGGCAGATCTCCTTGGGGATGTGTTTAGCGGCATCGATGCGAAAGCCATCGCAATCGCTGAGGGCGATCCAGTATTGAAAGCAGCGGATGATGGCCTGCAAGGTGGGGCCGTGGTAGCCATCGAGTTTTTTGAGATCAAAGAAATCGCCGCGGCGGAATTCGGCATTCGGATCCATGGGATCAGGATTCGACCAGTTTTGAATGGCGCCATGGCGGTTGTAGGCGTCGAGCTGCTGAAATTCCCGGGGCCAGCAGCCATCCTCAATCCCGCCAATGGTGGGGATGCAGGCCCCCTCGCCAGAGCGCCAGCCGGCCATGGTGTAGGGCGGTTCGTAGCGGTAGGGGAGCGATTCTTCGCTGCGGCCGGTGAGATCGGGCCCGTAAAACCAGTTGTTGCCAGTGTGGTCGATCACCACATCCAGCACCACCACCATGCCCCGGTCGTTGGCGGCATCCACGAGATCCCGCAGGTCCTGGCGGCTGCCGAAACGGGGATCGATGTCGAGGAAATTCTGGATGGCGTAGCCGTGGTAGGTGTTCAGATCCATCCGCTGCTTGAAGGGAGGATTGAGCCATAGGCCGGTGATGCCCAGGCCTTCGAGGTAGTCGAGCTTGGAGAGGATGCCCCGCAGGGTGCCGCCGGTGAACGTCAGCCCCGCCTTCATCCAGGCGGCTTTGTCCTCCACGCGGAACCGCTCGGGATGGTCGCGGTCAAACAGGGGCCGCTCGTGCTCTCGGCCATCGCTGAAGCGATCCGGCAGGATCTGGTAAAACACGTGGTTGCGCCAGAGCAGCGGGCTGGGAAACACTCGCCCCCGGGGCCGCAGATCAGCGCTGGCCGCATCTTGGGGGGCGTGGGCTTCGATGGGTGTGGCCATGGCGTTGGATCGTTCGGGAGCAGTCGCTCTGCCATCCTCATGCAGCGAGCCTCTGTGCAACGTCTCCTCAGAGCTTGTCTTCTTCCGGCGGGAACGGATCGCGGATCAAGGCGAGGAAGGTTTGCAGTCGGACTCGGTTGCTGGCTGTGGGGTCGAGCTGGTGTCAGGCGGAAAGCAGAGCTGATCGACGCAGGAGAGCAAGCTCTGCATTTTGGCGTTGATCGTTTTCAGCCTGGCGTTCTCTTGCCTCAGCTGCTCGGTTTCTTTCTTGATCTGCTCGGTCTCTTTCCTCACTCGCAAGATATCGCTCTCGAGCTGTTTCATCCGCCATTCGTGCTCGATCTTGCGCTGCTCGTACTGCATCACGCGCTGCTCGTAACCGGGATCGCGACGCCAATTCAGCATCGATAAAAACAATCGCCACCGAGGCAGCGATGAAAGGGATGCCCCATTGCTGCTCAATGTGGAGGGTGCGTTTGCCGAGGTTGATGTGGTCATAGGAGGAGAAGAGCGCGATCAGGCCGAGAGCCAGGCCACCGATGGCTTCCGTCAGCCCCAGGCGGTCCAGGCCCAAAGGGCCAAGACCCAAGGCGTCAACGATCGGGCTGGAGGGAGGTATTGGCTCTGATTCTGGCGGAACCAGGGGCCCCTCGCCGCCACCGGCCGGCTCCGGACTGCCGGATGTGGCTGGAGGCAAGGGCTTGGAGGCGGCGTTGCGGGGCTGGGTCCCCATCGCACTGTGCCACCAGATTCATGGGTTGTCCCCGATCACGGATCAAAGCGAGAAAGATTTGCAATCGGACCCGGTTGCTGGCTGCGGGGTCGAGCTGGACTCGGGCGGAACGCAGAGCTGATCGACGCAGGCGAGCAAGCTCTGCGCTTTGGCGTTGAGCTGTCTCAGCTTCGCGTTCACTTGCCATGGCCTCCGGCCAGCTTCCTCTCCAGCTGCTCGGTTTCTTTCAGCCAAATGCCAAAGTCCCAATGGGCCAAGTCCGAGGGCGCAAAAACCCAGAGGTCCGAGACCCGGTGCGCCGAGACCCAGAGGGCCGAGACCCAGCCGAGCTGACTGCTGTGAAGTGCTGCAAGCTTTTTGCCTGTGGGTGCTTAGTGAGCATCATCAGCGAAGAACTTTTCAACCAACCGATGGACTGTTGTCCCTGGAGCATTGCGGGGCCAGTCGGTGCAGGGTGGTGTATCTCTGGCGCGGGCGCGGGTGATCGCCTCGACAGCACGCTGCTCATTGAACATTTCTCGACGAAGATTTTTGCCTCTCGTGGCGCCGTATCTTTCTAGCCGCTTAACGATATGTGTTGCCGTCGCCGCGCCTTGGCTCTCTTCAATATGGAGAAGCAACCAATATTCAAAGCATGGATTACTGACCGCAAGCCCATAACAATCTTTGCTGGAAGCCCACTCACTCAGACGTTGGAGGGCTTCTGCTGGCCAGCAATCGACATCAACAACGATCCAGGCCTCATCGCCCATTTCAGGCTTCAAAATATCCTTCATGGCCAGATGGGATGTCATTCGCTTGAGCACATGCTCGGGAGAGCTCCGATCACCTTTCGAGAGGCAAATCAGTTTCACGGTTGAACGCGTATTGTTGAGAAAAGCAAAGTAATTGGGCTCTGTTTCTCTTCCTTCTGTGGCGACGACAATGATCTGCGATACCTGCGTGAGCCAAGGGCCTTTTGCCAACAAACTGCCTTTGCCCCCTGGGAGCCATTAGCTTGGGATCAGCAGTTGGGGGATGCCGCCGAGACGGCCTTCTAGATAGCTGCGTCGAATGTC
>JBJTQT010000207.1:0-6015 GCA_046075745.1 Cyanobium sp.
TCAACGATCGTGGCAGGCTCCACGCCAAAAAAGTTTGGCAGATACATGGCCAAGCTCATCAGCATTGCTCAACGGGATGGATCTCCCTTCATCTTTGTCAATGCCTGGAATGAATGGGCTGAGGGTGCCTACCTGGAGCCCGATGAGCAGCATGGATACGACTACCTGACCGAGCTTTTGGCTGCCATCCAATCATGAATGCCATCTCTAGGGTTCCACATCTAGGTTAACATCTCGGTCGGGATTGCGACCATCCCTTAGACTTCATTTCGATTCAGGCACCTTCCACTTGCAGCCGCCCCAATTGAAGGTTGGAATCATCGGGGCTGGCCCTGCTGGACTGACAGCCGGATACATTCTTGCGGAATCGGGAATCGCCGTTGATGTTTTTGAAACTGCTGACAGCATTGGCGGCATCTCCCGTACCGTCGTGTACAAAGGTTTTCGTTTTGATATCGGAGGCCATCGTTTCTTTTCAAAATCTAAGGAGATCGAACACCTGTGGAATAAAATTCTACCCGAAGAGATGCTTGAAAACGAGCGCTTGTCACGCATTTATTACAAAAGCAAGTTTTACAGTTATCCCCTGGATGCCGGCGAAGTTATTGAAAATCTTGGCAAACGTGAATCCTTGTTAAGCATCATCTCTTACCTGAAGGCAAAACTACAACCCAATCCCCAGCCGGAAAATCTTGAGGATTGGGTCACCAGTAAATTTGGTGCACGGCTCTATCGCACGTTCTTCAAGAGTTACACCGAAAAGGTCTGGGGAAGACCTTGCACCGAAATCGCAGCCGATTGGGCAGCGCAGCGCATCAAGGGTTTATCCCTCACCACTGCAGCCCTGGCCTCCCTGCGCCCTACCCCACCAACCAACAACGGCAACCGATCCGCACAGATCAAAACCCTCATCAAAACCTTCCGCTATCCCCGCCTCGGGCCCGGGATGATGTGGGAGGCGGCAGCCGACCAGATTCAAGCCCGGGGGGGAACGATCCACCTCAACACCCCCATCGTGGGCTTCCATCACGATCCCCACCACTGCACCTGGCAACTGGAGGTGAAGGGATCCTCCAAACGGCATGGCCCCTACCAGCATCTGATCAGCTCGGCCCCCTTGAGCGCGGTGATCCGCGCCGTGCACCCCAAACTTCCCACCAACATCCTGGAAGCCGCCGCCAACCTCACCTATCGCGACTTCGTGCTGGTGGCTCTGATTCTCAAGAATCGGCCCACATTTCCCGACCAGTGGCTTTATATTCACGACCCCGACCTGAAAGTCGGGCGAATTCAGAATTTCCAGAACTGGTCGCCAGCAATGCTCGATGGTTCTGGGCGCCTCTGCTATGGAATGGAATACTTCTGCTTTGAAAATGATGCTCTCTGGAGCCTGCCCGACCAGGATCTGATCGCCTTCGCCGCCAAAGAACTCATTCAGCTGCAACTGGCTGATTCGGGCGAGGTCGTCGACGGTTGCGTGGTACGCCAAGCCAAAGCCTATCCCGTCTACGACAAGCACTACCAGCACCAAATTGATGTCATCAGAGCCTCCCTGGCCAGCCGCTGCCCCGGGCTCCATCAGGTGGGGCGCAACGGCATGCACCGCTACAACAATCAGGACCATTCAATGATGACCGGGATCCTCGCGGCCAGGGCGATTCTCGATCCCTCCTCCCCCCTGGATCCCTGGCTGGTGAACCAGGATGCGGAATACATCGAAGCGAGCCACCGAGCCGCCCAGGATTGAGTGGTCCCCTTCCATTTCCCGCCAATCGTTGCAACCTGGACGGCCACCACACCGGTTTCCAGGCTGATTCGTCAGACCGCAAGCCGGCACAAGCAGCTGCTTCTGGGCAATCTCGCCTTCGCCCTTCTGCTCGGTGTCTCGGAAGGCTGCCTCTTTGCGGTGATCTACCGCACCCTGCGCGTCCTCACCGGCACGGCCCTGCCTGATTCTTTTGGCTTACCACGGGGCACGGTGTTTCTCCTGCTCCTGGGGGCCCTCCTCGTGCTGCAAACGATCGCGAGCGTCAGCCGCGCCATGACCGGCACCCTCTCCGGCCGCTTCGCTGCCCGCTGTCAGGCCGAAGTGGTGCCCCAGGTGCACCGCTTCATCCTCAATCTCAGCTACGGCTGCGCCAGCAGCTTCCGCATCGGCGACCTCGCCCATCGCGCGTCCCTCGCCCCCCTGGCCATCCAGACCGAAATCGAGCAGGCGAGCCTCATCCTCAGCGATGCCCTGCTGGGGGCCATTTATCTGGTGGTGCGGGTGCTGATTTCCCCCTGGATGATGCTCCTGGCCACGGTCCTGGCCCTGGGCATGGCCTACACCCAATCCCAACTCCGTCCCCGCATCCGCCGGGCGTCCCGGGAGGTGGAACAGCACCAACGCCAGATCGCTTCAGCCCTCACCGCTGATCTGCAGGTGTTGCGGCTGCTTCACAGCAGCGCCGCCACCGACCAGGCCAACGCCCACTTTCAGGGCCGCCTGCAGGGATTGGAGGAGAAGCTCAGCCGGCTGAGCCTGGTTCGCAGCCTCATGGAACCCTGCGGCGAACTGATTCCCATGCTGGCGGCGGTCTGCCTCGGAGTTCTCAGCTGGCAGTTGAGCGGGGGGCGACCGGAAGTGCTGATTCCTGGCCTGACCACCTTCGTGCTCGCCTTGCAACGGCTCAACCTCCGGTTTGCCAAGCTCGGATTGAGCCTCAACCTGCTGGCGGAAAATCAGGCCCGCATCGAGCTGCTGGATGAGCTGATGCAGCCTGAAGGCAAAACCTTCCGCCGGCGCGGTGGACGTCCCTTCCATGGACTGCAGCACGCGATTCGGTTCGAGGGGGTGGGCCTGCGCTACCCCGAACGGCCCGAGGCTTCCGTGCGCCAGCTGCACTTCTCCCTCCCCCGGGGCTCCACCCTGGCCCTGGTGGGAACCTCCGGTGCGGGCAAATCCACCATCGCCGATCTCCTCGTGGGTCTGCTCAACCCAACCACAGGCCAAATCCTCATCGATGGGGTCGATCTGCAGCGTTTGGATCTCAACAGCTGGCAACGGCACCTGGGCGTGGTGAGCCAAGAGGTGCTTCTGCTGAACGACACCATCGCCACCAACATCGCTTTTGGGATGGACGTGGCCATTCCCCTGGAGGCGATCCAGAGGGCCGCCCAGGCCGCCTGCGCCGACGACTTCATCCGTGACCTACCCGCCGGCTACGGCACCCTGATCGGGGAACACGGCCACCGCCTCAGCGGCGGCCAGCGCCAGCGCCTCTCCCTGGCCCGGGCGATCCTGCGCGAGCCCGAAATCCTGATCCTCGATGAAGCCACCAGCGCCCTCGACAGCCACTCCGAAGCCCAGGTGCATCAAGCCATCCAGGCCTTCAGCAGCGGCCGCACCGTGCTGGCCATCGCCCATCGGCTCAGCTCCATCCGCGATGCCTCCCAGATTCTGGTGATGGAGGGGGGGGAGATCGTAGATGGGGGAACGCACGAGAGCCTGCTGGCCACCGGCGGCCGCTACGCCGCTTTCTGGCAGATCCAGCAACAGACCCCCTCTTCTGTTCCCCTCGCCCAGCCATGAGCGCAGACACCATCAGCCTGATCATGCCCACGATCGAATGGGGGCCAATCGTTCAGCGCTGTGTTCTCGCTGCCGCCAACGCCCTGCACCAGGGGGATCAGCTGATCGTGGTCTTTGACGGCACCGCCCCGCCGCCGCCGGACTGGCTTCTGAGCAGCGGCGCCACCCTCCTGCAGACAAACCACCGACAGGGCCCTGCCGCGGCCCGCAATCGGGCTGCGGCCCAAGCCCGCGGGCAGATCCTGTGGTTCGTGGATGCCGATGTAGAGCTCCACGCCGATGCCGGCGCCCGCCTCCGATCAGCCTTCGAGGCCGACCCAGGCCTGTCTGCCATCTTCGGCAGCTACGACGCCGATCCAGCTGCACCGGGCCTGGTGAGTCGGTTTCGCAACCTCCTGCACCACCACACCCACACGAGCCATCCGGGCCCGGCGAGCACCTTCTGGGCCGGCTGTGGGGCCGTGCGCCGTGAACCGTTCCTGGCCCTGGGGGGCTTTGACGGCCAGACCTATGCCCAGCCCTCGATCGAAGACATCGAATTCGGCCTCCGGCTCCATCAGACCGGCCAGCGCATCTTGCTGGATCCAGCGATCCAGGGCACCCATCACAAACAGTGGACCCTCGGACGGATGCTTCACACCGACATCACGCAGCGGGCCATCCCCTGGAGCCGCCTGCTGTTGAAGCGCCGGGAGCTTCCGAACACACTCAATCTCGATCTCGCCGCCCGCTGGAGTGCTGCCCTCAGCCTCCTGATCCCTGCTGCAGCAGTCCTGCTTCTCCTCCCACTGGATGGGGCCTGGCCGGCCTTCGTGGCAATAGGAGCCCTGGGCCTCCTGTGGTTCATCAACCGGTCGTTTCTGGCGCTCCTTCTCCGCCAGGGGGGGATCCCGTTGGCGGTGGCTGGAGCGGCCCTGCATGCTGTGTATCTGATCTACTCCACGCTGAGTTTTCTTGGGGTGAACGCCGTGGAGTCGTTGAAGGCCCCGCTGGGATTGCCTCTCTGGTTGCGGAGGCGCCCCCTACTCAGCCGTCTGCTGATCCGAACCACCCTGGTGCTGCTCACCCTGCTCGCTGTGTCAGCAACGGTCAAGGGGGTGATTCTGCTGCTGCAGGCCGACTATCTGGCGCAGCCCCAAAAAACGTTTGATCTCGCTGAACGCTTCGACGAATGGCGGGTGTACCGAAACCACATCTACCCATCTGCGGATCTCGCCACCCCAGAGCAGCGCACTCTTTCCTTCTTCCGCACGACGGTTTATCTCCCCTGGGCCCTCCCCCTCTTCAGCCTTTTCTTTTCCTGGGGGGGACTGGCCCAGGGAAAAATGGTGATCCTGCTTGCCAGCCTGGCCTCCCTTGGCCTGATGGCTTGCGTTGGCTGGCAGTCTCTTCGGCCTTGGAGCCGTTGGGCTGGCTGGCTTGGAGCCCTCTCCCCCCTGGCCATCACCAGCAATTCCAACGCCCTCGCCCATGGGCAATTCTCCATCCCCTGCATGGGGTTGATCACCCTGCAGTGGCTCCTGCTCCTCCAAGCTTGTCCCCTCCCGGCAGGGTTGTTCTGGGCTCTGGCGATGGTGAAACCACAGATTGCCGCTGGGTTTGCCCTTCCCTTCCTGCAAAAGCGCCAAATCTCAGGACTGGTTTTTGGTTTAGGGGTGCTGGCGGGTCTCACAGCTGAGGCCCTCACCCACACGGGCACATCTCCCGATGGTTTTTTGATGGATTGGCTGCAAACCCTGCCGACCTTCATCGCCAAGGGCAACACCAATCTGCTCACAGCCCTCATGCCTCTTCTTGGCAGCCTGCTGAACAACGCCCCTGCTGTTTTGCCTGTTGTTCTTCTGTCGATCAGCGGTTTGGGGCTCACGATGGGCTGGTGGACGCTCCAGCGTCTGCAGCAGGATCCCCTGCAACTGGCCGGATGTTGTGCGGTATTCGGTGGAGTGATCTTCTACCACCTGCATTCCGACAACATCATGATGGTTCCGGCCCTGCTGGCGTGCTTGCGCAACCTGTTGCGCGCCCCCTGCCGTGGCAACCTGATCCTGGGCGTCCTGATGGCGTTGTCCCTCTGGATTCCCCCATCCATCCAGGCATGGATTCCAGGTCATGGGCAAGGTCAAAGCCTGATCTGGTTGTTGGTGGGAGCCGAGCTCTGTCGACAGGAGCTCAACCGACCAGCAACACGCCACCTGCCATGAGAAGCGCCAGCGCAAGACGTCTTCCCATTTCACCCGGAACCTGACGCAGCGCCAGGGCCGTGCCACCGCAGATCACCACGGAACTGATCAAAGCCCCGGCCCACCACATTAGACGACTTCCATCGGCAGGAGCTTCCATCCCATGGAGCATGCCGTGGACCGCCACGCCGACGCCCACCAGAACGCCACTGAACAAAAGAAAGACGCGATTCGCGGATCCTCGTTGGCTCCAGGACAGGG
>JBJTQT010000208.1:0-15504 GCA_046075745.1 Cyanobium sp.
CCTGGCCAACCATCGCCGCCGCCTGCTGCCGGCGATTGAGGATGTGGGTCGGGCCAGCAGGGTGATGAGGGCGGCCGCAGGCATCGCCAGCCAGCGATCGATCCCGAACACCCAGGCCAGCGGCACCACGGCTCCGCCACCGATGTGCACCAGCTTGCGACTCCACTCGCCATGGGCGTTCCAGCGCAGGCGGATCTGCACGGCGACCACGGCCAGCAGGGTGAGCCAGCCCGCCACAGCCCCCACGCCGACCGCCTGACGCAGCCAGTCCGGTCGGGCCAGCAGCCAGTCCACGGCCGCGCTCAGGCGGCCTGGTGGCGATTGCTCATCAGACGCAGCTTCATGATCGCCTTGGCCTCAAGCTGCCGCACCCGTTCACGGGAGACGTTGATCTGACGGCCGATCTCGGCGAGGGTGAGCGGATCGCTGCCCTCCAGACCGAAGCGCAGCTTCAGAATCTGCTGTTCGCGATCGTTGAGCTGGGAGAGCCAGGTGCCGAGGTGCTCCTTCTGCAGATGGCGATCCATCGAGTCGAAGTGCTCACCGCTGGCGGGATCGGCGATCAGCTCTCCCAGGGTGCTGCGATCCTCCTCGCCGCGAGCGTGGGCATCGAGGGAGGCGCAGGGGGCGCTCTGGGAGAGCAGCTCCTCGAGCTCCTCAGGAGTCATCCCCATGGCATGGGGCAGCTCCAGACGGTTCGGCTGCCGGCCGAGCCGGTGGGAGAGCTCCCGGGTGATGCGCCGCATCTTGGAGAGCTTCTCGCTGATGTGAATCGGCAGACGAATGGTGCGAGCGCTGTTGTCGATCGCCCTGGTCATCCCCTGGCGGATCCACCAGTAGGCGTAGGTGGAGAATTTGTAACCCATCGCCGGATCGAACTTGTCGACGGCCCGCTCCAGACCGATGGCGCCTTCCTGCACCAGATCGAGCAGCTCCAGGCCCTGGTTCTGATACTTCTTGGCGACGCTCACCACCAGGCGCAGATTGGCGGCCATCATGCGATCGCGGGCCCGCTGACCCATGCGCACCTGACGCTTCTGCTTGGGCGTGAGTGGAGCGGCATGCTCCTGCTGAAGGCGTTTGGCGGCCTGCACATGGTGGGCCAGCTCGATCTCCTCTGCAGGAGTGAGCAGGGGCACACGACCGATGCTGCTGAGATACCAGCCGATGGCATCGGAACTCAGACGCGTGCTCTGACGCGAAGCGGCCTGACGGGCGACTCCCCGGGTCGTCGCTACAGACGGACTGGTCGATTCCGAGCGGGTCGGATCAGCAGAACCACCATCGGCCGACGAGGATCGCAAGGAATCCTGGTCGACGGATGCGGAATGCAGAGGTGTCCCCTTCACCCCAGGTCTCCGGTTGAATTTGGCCGGAATGTAGCACCACGCTCAGGGAGCGGCCGGAAAGAAACGGAAGATTTCCTGCATCAATCGCGAGATTCGCTGTGCGCCTGCACAGCGTTGTTGCGCACTGACAACGACTTTGTCTCAGCCGTTACGGAACCCTCCCCGCCAACCTTTCATCAGTGCGGCCTGTACCTGTTGCTGCTCTCCTTCCGGCTGGCGCTGACTGAAATGGCCATCGCTGTGCATGTGCCAGGCGGCGGTGTCCTGCAGATAGAGATCGAGAAGTTGCTCCAGCTGCTGCTGAAGCCTGGGATCGTCGATCGGCACCAGCGCCTCGACACGGCGGTCCAGGTTGCGTGGCATCCAGTCGGCGCTGCCGATGAACAGCTCCGGCGCTCCGCCATTGGCGAAGCGGAACAGCCTGGAATGCTCCAGGAACCGCCCGATGATGCTGCAGACACTGATGTTCTCGCTGATGCCCTCGAGGCCCGGTCGCAGCGAACACATGCCACGGATCACCAGCTCGATTCTCACGCCGGCCTGGGAGGCTTCATAGAGGAGCGCGATGATCGCCGGATCAACCAGCGAGTTCATCTTGGCGCGGATGTGGCCGCCGCGGCCGGCACGGGCATGCTCGATCTCGCGGCGGATGCGCTCCTCAACGCCCCGGCGCAGGGTGACGGGAGCCACGAGGAGCTTGCGGAAGCTCTGCTGCTTGGAGAAGCCGGTGAGGTAGTTGAACAGCTCCACCAGATCCTGACCGATCACAGGATCGGCGGAGAGAAGACTGAGATCGGTGTAAAGCGTGGAGGTCCTGGAGTTGTAGTTGCCGGTGCCGATATGCATGTAGCTGCGCAGCTCCTGCTTCTCCCGCCGCACCACCAGCAGCACCTTGGTGTGGGTCTTGAGACCGAGGACCCCATAGACCACATGCACACCTGAACGCTCCAGCTGACGGGCCCACTGGATGTTGTTGTCCTCATCGAAGCGGGCCTTCAGCTCCACGAGGGCCATCACCTGCTTGCCGTTCTCCGCGGCACGGATCAGGGAGGCGATCACCGCTGAATCCTTCGAGACGCGATACAGCGTCATCTTGATCGCCAGCACGGAGGCGTCTTCCGCGGCCTGGTTGAGCAGTTCCTCCACCGAGGTGGCGAACAGGTCGTAGGGGTGTTGCAGCAGCACGTCTCCCCGGCGGATCACGGAGAAGATGCTCTGAAATTCCTCCGCCTTGATCGAGCCATCCTCTAAGAGGGTTTTCTGCGCCCGCATCAGGGCTGGTGTGGTGCGCCCCTTGTAGGGCGTGTCCCTCAGCTCCGGCAGGGAGATGTTGAGCAGATGCATCAGATCGTCGAGGCCCAGGGGGCCGTTAATGCGGTAGACGTCTTCCGGTTCCACGTCGGTGCCTTCCATCAGAAGGCGCACCACTTCCTCCGGCATCTCATTGGCCACCTCGAGTCGCACCACCTCTCCCCCCAACCGACGTTTTCGCAACCCCTCCTGCAGGGCTTCCATCAGGTCATCGGCCTCCAGGTCGCGCAGTTCCAGATCGGCGTCACGCGTGATGCGGAAGAAGTAGTGCCCTTCGATCGTCATGCCGGGGAAGAGCATCTGCAGGTTGAAGGCCACCACCTGCTCCAGGGGTACCGCCACGAACACAGGGATGGGATGGCGATCACAGAGGTTGTTGGGCAGGGGCACGAAGCGCGGCAGGATCTTCTGAGGCACTTTCACCCGGGCAAACTGCTGTTGCCCCGATTCGGGATCTCGGATCAGAGCGGCCACGTTCAGGCTGAGATTGCTCATGAACGGGAAGGGATGGGCAGGATCTACGGCCAGGGGCGTCAGCACAGGGAAGATTTCCGTGTGGAAATAGCTGCTCAGCCATTCTTTCTGCCGTTTATTGAGCTTCACGTAATCCAGCAGGTAGATGCCGTGCTCCGCCAGCTGGCGTTTGAGCGACTGGCGGTAGTGCTGCTGCTGCAGCTCCAGCAAGGGTCGTAGCTGTTCCTGGATGGCTTCCAGCTGCTCCAGGGGGGTCAGCCCGTCGTCGCTTCGGGGGTTAACGCCTGCCTCTTGCTGGGATTTCAGCGAGGCCACCCGCACCATGAAGAATTCGTCGAGGTTGTTGCTGAAAATGGCACTAAATTTGGCCTGCTCCAGCAGTGGCACTTCCGGGTCCAGAGCCTGGGCGAGTACCCGTTGGTTGAAGGCAATCCAGCTCAGCTCTCGGTTGATGTAAAGCTCAGGCGCCACCACCGCTGCAAGTTTCGCCTGGCTCATGGCAACCCCGGCCTTCGGAGTCAGCGTAGCAATCGAGGCCTGGTGCACCGACGTGCGCTGGAACACGCTGTGAGCAGATGCTTCTGCCCCTTGCAGACGGTTGAAAACCGCAAATGGTGTTGTGGGCTATAGGGCTTGAAGTGTTATTTGTCTTGCCTATCCAGCTGACGATGAAAGATCTTGGTTGGGGCCAGAGAGAGATGGCCGTGTCTCGGTTCTGCCTCAGTGCTTTGTCACTGGTTCGTTGTCCCGGCATCACACCCCTGGCAGAAGCCAGGGGCGTGCCAAGGGTTCTGGTTTACCAGAGACCACGGACGGGAGCGGGTGCGGGCTCCGGTTCGGGCATGGGGGCCGATGCGGGTTCTGGCAGGGGGGCGGGAGCTGGCTCCACGGCCACCGGCGGTGCCACTGGTCCTCCAAAACGCCAGCGTACACCCAGCCGGCCGCCCCAGCTGTTGAGCGGACCATAGGACTCACTGCCGATCGAGAAGGACGATCCGCCCTGATACACCCCCTCAAGGAAGACATCCGCCTGGTGGCTCACGGTGTAGGACACGCCCACCTTCCCCTGGTAGGCGAAGGTACCCACGTTGCTGCCTCGATAGGACTCACCACCCTGAGAGCCGCTGCCGAATCCGTAGTTGGTGTAACCGATGCCGCCGCCGAGGTAAGGCACCAGCCGGCCACCCACCGGCAGATCCCAGTAGAGGCTGGCGTAGCCACTGTTGAGATTGCCAATGCCTCCGTCATTGTCGAAGGTGCCCACGGAAGAACTCAGGCTATCCGCCGTGAAACGGTTGTAGGCATAAGTGATTTCAGCGCGCAGGGCGCCAAAGTCGTAGCCAAGACCCACATCCCCCGCGAATCCGCCGTTGTACTCGTAGTGTCCGGAAGCTGGCGAGAAGAAGTCGGTGGTCTGGTCGCTCAGCCAGCTGGCTCCCAGCCCAAGGGTCCCGTAGAAGCCCTTGCTGTTCCCCAGGTCTTCAGCCCTTGCCTGTGCGCTGAGCAGCAGGGTCAAGCTGGCCAGGCTGGTGGCTCCAAGCACCAAAGCCCGATGGCCCGTGAAGGTGCGCCGCTGCGACTTGGAGTGGGAGGAGAATCGCTTCAGCATTCGGAATGTTCGGGGAACTGTTGCACAATCGATAATGGATAGATCGCCGCTTTCTGGCTGGATCCACGGCCACTTCTGCGATTGACAGGGACCGGGCGGTTCTGGTCACCCGTCCCCTTCCTGCGATTGGCCCGGCCGCCCCCCCACCAACAGGGCCACCAGGGGCAGCAGCCCGAGGCCCAGCCAGAAGGGGCTGCTGCGCCCCAGGCCCTCATAGGCCAGGCCCGCCAGGGGGGGTCCCAGGAAGCTCCCCAGGCTTTGCAAGCCCTGCAGGCTTCCCAGGGCTGCCCCCTGCCCGCCCTCATCCAGGCGGCGCGACACCAGGGAGCGCAGGCAGGGGGTGATCAGGCCGGTGCCCAGGGCCAGGCCCGCCACCGCCACAAAGGCCAACGGAATCGCATTCGCGGGACGGGTGAGGGGAATCAGCAGACAGCTGATCCAGGAGAAGCCCAGGCCCGCCAGGCTGAGCCGGGTTTCCCCAAAGCGTTTCACCAGGGGGCCGATGAGCGCTCCCTGCACCACCATGGCCACCACCCCCACCACCAGAAAGGCCCCTGAAGCGAGCTGGGGTCCCCAGCCGTACGCCTCCTTGAAATAGAGCACCAGGATGCCGGTGAAGCTGTTGAACGAAAAGAAGAACAGGAAGAACGCCAGGCACAGGCGTCCCACCCGGGGGTGACCCAACACCCGCACCAGCTGGTGCCAGGGCTGCAGCTCCTGGGGGGCGGGCATGGGCTTTCGGGCCTGGGGCGGGTGGGTTTCCGGCAAGAGGGTGAGCACCATCAGCAGGTTGAACACGGCAAACCCCACCCCCAGGGCCAGGGGCAGTTGCAGCGACACCGCGGAGAGCAGGCCGCCCAGGGCGGGACCGAGGATGAAGCTCAACCCGAAGGCCACGCCGATCAGCCCAAAGGCCTTGGCCCGCCGTTCGGGGGGCGTGATGTCCGCCAGGACGGCGCTGGCGGTGGCCGCGGTGCCGCCGCTCATCCCATCGATCAGTCGGCCGGTGAACAGCAGGGCGAGGGGCACGCCGGCGGTGGCGGCGGCGGGCCAGAGCCGCTGCCAGGGCAGGCTGAGGGTGAGGGCAAAGAGCCCCAGACCCACCACCGAGCCCGCCACGCACAGGGTGATCACCGGTTTGCGGCCAAAGCGGTCGCTGAGGGCGCCGATCAGGGGGGTGAAGGCGAACTGCGCCAGGGCGTAACTGCCCCCCAGCAGGCCGAGCACCCTGCCGTCGTTGGTGAGGTTGGCCAGCAGATAGGGCAGCAGGGGGAAGATCAGCGTTTCCCCCAGCCTGTCGTTGAGGAGGGTGAGAAAGGCACTGAAGAGGATTGTGCGGCGCGCGCGGCTCAGGGTGCTGCCCCAGCGGAGGCTGCCCAGCTTCCCATGGCACTGCGGATCCAGGCCCGGCGCCCCGATAATGCCCTTGTTGTCTTGGGCGCCCGCTTGGCCATCGCTGCTTCCGGGCTGTTGCTGGTGCTCTTCCTGCTGGTGCACCTGGCAGGCCTTGGCCAGGCCTGGTGGGATCCCGCTGGCTTTGAGCGGTATGCCACCGCTCTGCACCAGGCGGCCTGGGTGCCCGTGGCTGAGGTGGGCCTGCTCGTGCTCCTGCTGCTCCATCCCCTGCAGGCCCTGAGGCGCACCCTGGCCAACCGGGCGGCCCGCGGCCCCATCGCCGAACCGCTTCGCAGCCGCCGGCAGGAGGGAGCGGAGGGGATCATGAGCCTCGCCGGCCGCCTCATGCCCTGGAGCGGCGGCCTGCTGCTGGTGTTCCTGGGGGTGCACCTGCTGCAGCTGCGCCTGCACCGGCCCGCGGGGGGGCAGGAGCTGGCCGCGCTGCTGGCGGTGTTGCAGCAGCCGCGGTGGCTTGCGCTCTATGGGGCGGCTGGGGTGGCGGTGGCCTTCCATCTGGCCCACGGGCAGGAAAGTGCCCACCGGCGCCTCGGCCTGCTGGATCCCCGCAACGGCGGACCGATTCGCCTGGCGGGCAGGGGCCTGGCCCTGCTGATCGGGGCGGCCTTCACCCTGTTGCCCTTCGCCCTGCTGCAGCGGGGCCTGCCATGAGCCCGGCTCTTCCTCTGGATCCCCGCCTGCCGGAAGGGCCCCTGGCCACGGCCTGGCAGCGCACCCGCGATGGACTGCCCTTGATCAGCCCGGCGAACCGGCGCCGGCTGAAGATCCTTGTGGTGGGAAGTGGCCTGGCGGGATCCTCCGCGGCCGCCACCCTGGCGGAGCAGGGGTACCAGGTGACGCTGATCACCTACCACGACAGCCCCCGCCGGGCCCATTCGGTGGCGGCTCAGGGGGGCATCAATGCGGCGAAGAACTACGCCAATGATGGCGACAGCGTGGAGCGCCTCTTCCGCGACACGGTGAAGGGCGGCGATTTCCGGGCCCGGGAGGCGGGCTGCCACCGACTGGCGGAGTTGAGCACCGCCATCATCGACCAGTGCGTGGCCCAGGGCGTGCCCTTCGCCCGGGAGTATGGCGGCACCCTGGCCACCCGCAGCTTCGGTGGCACCCTGGTGAGCCGCACCTTCTACGCCCGGGGCCAGACCGGCCAACAGCTGCTCTATGGCGCCGTGCAGGCCCTGCTGCGGCAGGTGGCGGCAGGTCGGGTGACGCTGCTGCCCCGGCGCGACATGCTCGAGCTGATCTGCGTGGATGGTGTGGCCCGGGGGGTGGTGTGCCGCCACCTGATCACAGGAGAGCTGGAGGTGCACACGGCCCATGCCGTGCTGCTGGCCAGTGGTGGCTACTCCAACGTCTACTACCTCTCGACGAATGCGGTAAAGAGCAATGCCAGCGCCATCTGGCGGGCCTACCGCCAGGGCGCCTGCTTTGCCAATCCCTGCTTCACCCAGATCCACCCCACCTGCATTCCCAGTGGTGATGTGCATCAGAGCAAGCTCACCCTGATGAGCGAGAGCCTGCGCAATGACGGCCGGGTGTGGCTGCCCCTGCTGGCAGGTGACAGCCGCCCGCCAGAGGCGATTCCGGAGGAGGAGCGGGATTATTTCCTGGAGCGGCAATACCCCACCTTCGGCAACATGGTGCCACGGGATGTGGCCTCCCGCCGGGCTCGGGAGCTCTGCCTGGCGGGGCAGGGAGTAGGGCCCGGCGGCCGTTCGGTGTATCTCGATCTGGCGGAGGCCATCCGTCGGGATGGCTGTTCGGCGATTGAGGCCCGCTACGGCAACCTGCTGGAGATGTATGAACGGATCACGGGAGACGATCCCCGCTCCACGCCGATGCGCATCTATCCCGCCCCCCACTACACCATGGGCGGGCTCTGGGTGGATTATCACCTGATGAGCAGCATCCCCGGTTTGTTCGTGCTGGGGGAGGCCCCCTTCTCCGAACCTGGGGCCAATCGCCTGGGGGCCAGTGCCCTGATGCAGGGGTTGGCCGATGGCTATTTCATCGCGCCCGCCACCGTGCCGGCCTGGCTGGCCGGGGCGGCCCACCCCGAGGTGGGCGTGGATCATCCGGCTTGCCAGGAAGCCCTGGCTGCCGCGGAAGCACGCCTGCAGAGCTTGATCGCCCCGCCCGCTGCCGGCCAGGGAAGGCAGCCCGTGGATGGGTTCCATCGGGAGCTGGGGCTGCTGATGATTGAGGCCTGCGGCATCAGCCGGTCGGCGCTACGGCTGCGGCAGGCGATCAGCCAGGTGGCCGAGCTGGGGCAGCGCTTCGCCGAGCAGGGTGGGGTGGCGGAGGCCCCCGCCGGGGGCGGGCGGGGCCTCCACGATGAATTGGAGAAGGCCCTGCGGCTGCAGGATTTTCTTGGCCTGGCGGATCTGATGCTGCGCGATGCCCTGGCCCGGGAGGAATCCTGCGGGGCCCATTTCCGCGAAGAACACCAGACCGCCGAAGGGGAAGCCCTGCGGGATGACGCGCGCTTCTCCCACATCGCCGCCTGGGCGTTCCGCGGCAAGGCTGAACCCCAGCGCCACAGCGAACCCCTCACCTACACCACCCTCACCCCCTCGGCCCGTTCCTACCGCTGATGGCCTCACCCCTTTCGCTCACCTTCCGGATCTGGCGCCAGGCGGGCCCCGAGGCTGCGGGCCGCTTCGAGAGCCATCGGCTGGAGGGCCTGAGCCCGGATCTTTCCCTGCTGGAAGCGCTCGATGTGCTCAACGAGCGCCTCATCTGTGCCGGTGAGCCGCCGATCACCTTCGAGCACGACTGCCGGGAGGGCATCTGCGGATCCTGCGGCTTCCTGGTGAATGGCCAGGCGCATGGGCCGGCGGCGGCCACCACGGTGTGCCAGCTCTACCTGCGCCAGTTTCGCGAGGGCGATGTGCTGGTGCTGGAGCCCTGGCGAGCCCGGGCTTTTCCTGTCTTGCAGGATCTGATGGTGGACCGCTCGGCTTTCGATCGCATTCTGGAGGCGGGGGGCTACTGCTCGGTGAACACCGGCCATGCGCCTGAGGCCAACAGCCTGCTGGTGGGCAAGGAGCAGGCCGCGAGTGCCTTTGATGCGGCCACCTGCATTGGCTGCGGCGCCTGCGTGGCGAGCTGCCCCAATGCCTCCGCCAGCTTGTTCGTGGCGGCCAAGTTGGCCCACCTCGGCCAGTTGCCCCAGGGCCAACCGGAGCGCCGCAAACGGGCCGAAGCGCTGCAGCGGCAGATGGAACTGGAGGGTTTCGGCAGCTGCAGCAGCCACCTGGAATGCGAGGCGGCCTGCCCCAAGGAAATCTCCGCCGATTGGATCAGCTGGATGAAGCGGGAGCGGTGGCCCCACTGGGGCGGGCCAGGGGCCTCAACTTAGGGAGGCCCAGGAGGGGGGCTTCCGGGCGGCCTGTCTTCCTGTCAGAGCGGATCCAAGGCGGCGTGGAGACCGGTGCACACCGCCGCCAGGAAGGCCATGTCGAGGGTGGCGAGGGTGTCGCTGAGCTGGTGGTAGTGGGGATTGCGCAAGAAGGAGGTGTCGGTGGCCATCAGGGCGTTGTAGCCCTGATCCCAGAAGGGGCTGTGGTCGCTGCGGCGGGTGTCGGGCAGGGGGCGGCCCCGCAGGGGCACGGGCAGCACTTTGGTGCTCACGTGGCGGCCCAGGCGCCGGGCTAGGCCCGGAAGGAGAGGGAGGGAGCGGCCATTGGCCACCAGGGCGAGGAAATCGCCGCGGGTGCCATAGAGCCAGCCCATGGCGTCAACCGGGTAGCGCTGGTGGGGGCTGGTGTAGCCCAGCATCTCCAGGCTCACCATCAGATGGAGCGCCTGGCCTCGCGCGCAGAGCTCTGAGGCCAGGGCCCGGCTGCCCAGCAGGCCCTCCTCCTCCTGGTCGAAGGCCACCAGCCAGATGGGCCGCCTGGGGCGCTCCTCGCTCCAGCTCCGGGCCAGCTCCAGAAGCACCGCCACCCCAGTGGCGTTGTCATCGGCGCCGGGGGATTGGGGCGGGCCGTCGTAGTGGGCGCCCACCAGCAAGGGAGTGAGGCGGGGCTGCCGGCCGGGAAGGCGAAGGATCAGGTTCACTCCCGTCACGGAGCCCTGGGTGAAGGTCTCCTCCTGCACCTCCCCAAGCGCGCCCAGCTGCTCCCTGAGCAGGGCGCGCACCGCCAGAAGTCCAAGGGGATCCCACTGGGTATGGCGCGGCCGGGCCAGTTGGGTGAGATCAGCCTGCAGGCGTTGCTGGAGGGGCGTGGTGGGCGCCTCAGCCATGGCACGGTTCAGCGGAGCAGACGTCATCCACCATGGCCATTCACCCCAGTCTCCCTTGCCTGCCGTTCAGGGGCAGCGTTCGTAGGCTTGGCAACGAGCGGAGCGGTTCAAGCCTCCATTGCTGAGCTGTGAGGCTGTGGCTCCAGTCGCTCACCTGTCGCGCTTTCGACCAAGTCCGCCGCCACCGCCACGCCCCCAGCCGCCTGGTTTTCCGCCTGCAGCCTCTGGGCCTGCTCCCGGTAGGCGGGGCTCTGAAGCATCTCTTTCACCATGGCCCGCAGGGGCTCCACGGCAAGCCGTTGAACAGGTAGCACCCTGCCTGCCCCGCAGGCGACCAGGCGGGCGGCAATGCCAGGCTGTTCATTCGTGATGGGAATCGCCAACACCGGCACGCCACAGCCAAGGGAGGTGAGGGTGGTGTTCAGACCCGCGTGGCTGATCACCAACGTTGCGCGCTCGATCAACTGTTGGTGTGGCGCATAGGGCACCACGATGGGTTCGCCAGGTAGATCCAGTGGCCTGCGTGTTGGATTGCCCAGGGAGATCACCAATTGGGCTTGCAACGGTGCACAGGCCTCGGCGATCTCCGCAAAGAGTTCTGGGCGGCCATTCTGCAGCGTGCCCAGGGAGGCATAGATCAAGGGCCGCCCATCCAACCGCTCCCAGGGGAAGGGCACGGCATCCCGCAGCAAGGGTTCCCGGCCGGAAGGATCCGCCAACCGGCCCACGTAGTGAAAGTGGGGCGCCAGGCGCTGCCGGGGGAAATCAAATGCGCGGGGCAATTGGGCCAGCTGCAGCAGAGGGGAGAGGGCCTCTTCCTTTTGCCGGTGGGCTGGCAATCCCCTGCGCAAGCGCTGCTCCTGCAGATCGCGCCAGAGGGGGGCCGTGAGCCGATCCAGCAGAGCATTGCCGAGCTGGTTGCGCCAACGGGCCCAAGGCTTGGTGCTTGGCTGCCAATCGGTGAAGTAGGGCGGTACCGCCGCCTCCCGGTTCACCGGCAACGCATTGCAAACGGTGATGAAGGGAAGCCCGAGCTTTTCGGCCACCGTGCCTGCCGCCGGGCACAGCTGATCCACCAGCAACCCATCGATGCCCGCGTCCGCCACCGCCTCGGGCAGTTCGGCATCCAGCATGGCCATCTCGCGCCGGAAATAGTCCACTGAGAAACGCAGCCCCGCCCCTCCGCTCAGTCGGCCAAGGGTGGCATAGGCCTCCTCCACGGTGCCGGGGGGGAAGGCGGTGGCGCCGATCGTGACCACCTCCAGCGGCAACCCCTCCAGCTGGCGGGCCCCATCCGCCACCGAAAACACCACCACCCCGTGCCCCCGCCGCTGGAGCTCCAGGGCCAGGGCCACCATCGGATTGAGATGGCCGATCGCCGGGGGCGACACGATGCCGTAGCGCTGGGGCATGGGGGCTTTCCTCTCAGTGGTTGGATGAGATCGGATAGCGGAAGGCCGCCGTGACATCGAGCCCTCCTTCCCCCCGTTGGAGGGCAAGGCTGACCTGATCGATCAAAACAGGTAAAACCGCTGTGGCGATACCGGCACGCTCCGTTTCGGACTGCATGAGGTTCAGGTCCTTGAGCATCATGGCCGCGGTGGCTCAGGGGGGCTCATAGGGGCCACAGGCCACCTTCCTGGCACGATCCGGCAACACGTCCCCAGGATTGAACACCGCGAACAGCCCAGCCGCCTCCTCCGCTGAAATGCCGCAGGCGGCGGCCAGGCGCATCACCTCCCCAGCCACGGCCGACATGCTCAGCAGGCCCAGGTTGCCCATCAGCTTGAAGGCCGCAGCCCGGCCCGGATCTGGCCCCAGCTGCACCACCTTGCTGGCCATCGCCTCCAGGGCGGGCAGCACCAAGGCGCAGTGAGCAGGGTTGCCTGAGAGCAGCATGAAGCCCGTGCCCGCTGCTGCATTTTCAGGCGCCATGAACACCGGCGCATGCAGAACGATGTGGCCCCGTTCGGCCCAGCGCGCGGCTCGCTCCGCCGTTGGCCCGGGGCCGGTGGTGCTGTGATCGATGATCGGCGCGTTTTGGGGAGCCGCGGCGGCGATCGATTCGAGCACCGCGTCAACGGCCCCATCATCTGCGAGGGAGAGATGGATGCGCTCGACCCCAGCAACCGCCTCAGCAGCGCTTCCAAAGGCCACCGCGCCCGACGCTTCCAGAGCTTTGGCTTTGTCGGCCCGGCGATTCCAGACATGGACCTGCTGGCCACTGGCGAGGAGATGCAGCGCGAAGCTTCGGCCCATCAGGCCGGTTCCGAGGACGGCAACGGTCATGGCAACTGAGAGGTGGACAGGCTCCAACCCATTCTCGCGTCCAGGCGCCGCGTTCAGCTCACTTCCCCTGGGGCTGATCCCAGGACTCGCGAAACGCAGGCAGGGGCTTGGAGCGGATCCTGAAGCGGATCGCCGCCAGCCGCAGCAGACAGATGGTGGCGATCGTGAACCAGCCGGCGGCTTTCAAGGGCCAACCCATCCCGCTCACCTGCCCCACGAACAGCAGGCAACCCAACAGGGCCAGGCTCTCCTCCAGAGTGCCGGGCAGAAACATGCTCGGCTCGCGACGCATCAGCACATCCCGCAGGATGCCGCCCCCCACGGAGTTCACCAGGCCCACCAGCACCACACCAGGCAGGCTCAGGCCAGCCGCCAGCGCCATGCTCATCCCCACCACCGCATAGGCCCCCAAACCGATCGCATCCACCAGGCTGATCAGATGGGGCAAGTGGCGCAGACGCTGGATGCGGCCGCCCATCAACAGGATCACGACCACCGCGGCACCAATCAGTCCGAGATAGCCCGGGGTGCGCAC
This sequence comes from Cyanobium sp., assembly GCA_046075745.1. Lineage (GTDB taxonomy): Bacteria > Cyanobacteriota > Cyanobacteriia > PCC-6307 > Cyanobiaceae > Cyanobium. Next base: position 13,229 of record JBJTQT010000208.1, read on the forward strand.
CACCATCGGCGGGCCGTTCTGGAGAAAGAGCCCATCCCGCAACAGGCCTCCTCCCACAGATGACACGAACGACACGGTGAGGATGCCGGGAATGGCATAGCCCTTGCGCGCCGCCAGCAAGGCACCGCTCAGTGCCCAGAGGAACGTGGCGCCGTAGTCGAAATAGGCTGGAATCTGGAAAGTGGAATCCGGCATGGGCAGACCTCAAAGCGGATGGGCCTCTCCTTCGAACACCACCCCCTTTACCGTGATATCTCTCAACCCTTCGGCACCAACATCGTAGGGATCCTCTGCCAATACGGCGAAGTCGGCCAGCTTGCCGGCGCGGATCGAGCCGATCTCGCTCTCCTTTCGCAGGATCCAGGCCGCATCGATCGTGACCGCCCGCAGGGCGGCATGCAGGCTCACTCTCTCTTCAGGGCACGTCAGATGGCCTTTGATCGTCACCCGATTGGCGGCGGCCCAGGCCAGGGTGAGGGGGGAGAGCGGAGCCATCGGACAATCCGAATGCAAGGTGAAGGGGATCCCGAGCCGCTCCAACATGCCCAGGCGCACCATCTCCGAACCTCGGTCTGTGCCCAGCCACTGCTCGCTGAACACATCGCTCAGGATGTGGTGGTAGTAGGGGTTGGCTGACACCAGCATCCCCAGCTCCTGCATTTGGCGGCACTGGTCTTCGGTGGTGGAGGCGAAGTGCTCCAGAGTGGTGCGGTGGCCGAAGCGGGGTTTGCGCTCGTGCAGATGGCGCAGGATGTCGAGGTAGAGGTCGGCGCTGAGATCGCCGTTGATATGGGCGTGCAACTGGTGCCCCGCCATCCAGAAGGCCTCCGCAAATTCCTGCAGCACCTCTGGTGGCGCCATCCACTGGCCGACGTGGCCGTCGATGTAGCCGGGGAAACCGGCCTGGGAGAGGCCGCCGAAGATCGCCCCATCCACCTGCAGCTTGAAGTGCCGATCGAGGAACACCCGGCGGCTGTTGCCCCGGCTCCAGTCCTCCACCTGGGCCAGGGCGTCGGCGGGGCGGATGCCGCGAGCCAGGAAATCCACCGTGGTGGGGGTGAGGATGGCGCGGCAGGGCACCTGGTTCGATTCGGCCACCTCGCGGATCAGGGCGATCTCCCCCACCGCATCGCCGAAGATGCCGATGCCCATGTCGAGCACGGTGGTGACCCCGCCCTGCTGGCAAAGGCCAAAGAACGTGCGCATGCCGGCCCCGTAGCGCTCTGGATCGAAGATCACCGGCGCCAGTTTCACCACCAGGGGCTGGGCGCCGTTCTCCCAGAAATGGCCCCGCTCCCAATCGCATTCGGGCCGGCCGCGCACCTCCTCCTCCCGCAGGCCAAACCACTCCAGGGCGGCCGTGTTGAGGATCAGCTCGTGGAAGGAGCGGTGCCAGAGCACCACGGGTTTTTCGGGGAAGAGCCCATCGAGCTGGGGGCGGTATTGCTCGCCATGCCAGAGGGGATGGAACCCCCAGACGATGAAGGGCACGCTCCAATCCTGGTGTTGGCCGTAGAGCTCCTTCAGCCGGGCGATGTAAGCGTCAGGGGTGGTGGCGCCCGGGAAGCAGCCGCTGGGCAGGGTCCAGTCATCCGGGGCGAGGAAGGGGAACTGGGTGGTGACCGCCGGCAAGGAGGGGTGAACATGGGGATCGATCAGCCCCGGGAAGAGCACATCGCCGGAAAAGCGGTCGTCGATGCTGTGGGGAAAGCGACTCAGCCAGGGCTCCAGGCTCTCTAGCGTTCCCACCGACACGATCCGGCCGTTGGCCACCGCCACCGCCTCGGCGGTGGGCATGCCGTCGGTCATGGTGCGGATGCGGCGGGCCCGGTACACCGTCAGATGCTCAATGGGGAGGGAGGGGGCACGGGTGGTGGACATCTGGCTGAGGCGGCTGGGGGAGGGGCCCAGATGTCTGTTCGCAGTGCGCGGGCCCCTTGCCCATCGCGAGGAGCTCCTGGAGGCCAGCGGCCGTGGCGGCCCCCCTGCGTCCGATCACCACCAGGTGGCTTTGGGAAGGATGCTGCCGGCCTCGCGTGGCTCCAGGCTCCAGCGGTGGCCCACCAGCTGAAACAGCTGGGGCTGCTCCGGCGCTTCCGCCAACACCACAAACCCCGTGGCCCTGGCGATGCCCCCGGGCACCTCTCTGGCGAAGCGTTCCAGCGCCTGGCGGCTGAGGGGCCTGTCGCTGGTGAGAGTCCAGGTTTCAAACCGCTCACCGTGGCGGTGGGCCTCCTCGGCCGCAGCGGAGCCAGCGCCAGGCAGGGCATCGCTTG
>JBJTQT010000209.1:0-8727 GCA_046075745.1 Cyanobium sp.
TTGTGAATAAGATGGACCGGACCGGAGCCAATTTTCTTAAAGTATACGATCAAATCAAAGACCGGCTCAAGGCCAACGCTGTTCCGATCCAACTCCCGATTGGCGCTGAAGGTGACCTGAAAGGCATCATCGATTTGGTGCGCAACAAAGCCGTGATCTACACCAACGATCTCGGTACAGATATTCAGGAAGGTGACATCCCTGCCGATCTCAAGGATCTGGTGGAGGAATGGCGCATGAAGTTGATGGAATCCGTTGCCGAAACGGATGAGGAACTCCTGGAAGCCTTCCTGGAAAACGGAGAGTTGAACGAAGAGCAACTGATCTCCGGCATCCGCAACGGCGTGGTTCACCACGGCATGGTGCCCATGCTCTGTGGTTCGGCCTTCAAGAACAAGGGGGTCCAGCTGGTCCTGGATGCTGTGGTCGATTACCTACCGGCTCCGGTCGACATCCCACCCATCCAGGGGCTGCTTCCCGATGGCACGGAATCCAGCCGCCCCTGTGACGATTCGGCTCCGTTCAGTGCCCTTGCCTTCAAGGTGATGGCTGATCCCTACGGCAAGCTCACGTTTGTCAGGATGTACAGCGGCGTGCTCCAGAAAGGAAGCTATGCCCTGAATTCCACCAAGGACAAGAAAGAACGCATCTCACGGCTGATTCTCCTCAAGGCAGATGAGCGTGAGGAAGTGGATGAGCTGCGGGCTGGAGACCTCGGAGCCGTGCTCGGCCTCAAGGACACCACCACCGGCGATACCCTCTGCGTGGAGAGCAACCCCATCATCCTGGAATCTCTCTTCATCCCCGAGCCTGTGATCTCCGTGGCGGTGGAGCCCAAGACCAAGGGCGACATGGAAAAACTCGGCAAGGCCCTGCAATCGCTCTCCGATGAGGATCCAACCTTCCGCGTCTCCACGGATCCCGAAACCAACCAGACGGTGATCGCCGGCATGGGTGAATTGCACCTGGAGATCCTGGTGGATCGGATGCTGCGGGAGTTCAAGGTGGAAGCAAACATCGGTGCACCTCAGGTGTCCTACCGGGAAACCATCAGGGGCAGTGCCAAAGGCGAAGGAAAGTTTGCCCGTCAAACCGGGGGCAAGGGCCAGTATGGCCATGTGGTGATTGAAATGGAGCCCGGTGAACCTGGCTCGGGGTTTGAATTTGTCAATAAAATCGTTGGTGGTGTTGTGCCGAAGGAATATATCGGCCCTGCTGAGCAGGGAATGAAGGAAACCTGCGAATCTGGCGTGATTGCCGGTTATCCGATGATCGACGTCAGGGTCACCATGGTGGATGGCTCTTACCATGACGTCGACTCTTCGGAGATGGCGTTCAAGATTGCCGGATCCATGGCCTTCAAGGACGGCGTCAAGAAGTGCAATCCAGTTCTTCTTGAGCCGATGATGAAGGTGGAGGTGGAGATCCCCGAGGATTACCTCGGTCCGATCATCGGTGATCTATCCTCCCGCCGTGGTCAGGTCGAAGGTCAATCCGTCGATGATGGGCAGTCCAAGGTCCAGGCCAAGGTGCCCCTGGCCGAAATGTTCGGCTACGCCACCCAGCTCCGATCCATGACTCAGGGTCGGGGTATCTTCTCGATGGAGTTCAGTCATTACGAGGAAGTTCCTCGCAACGTGGCTGAGGCCATCATCTCCAAGAATCAGGGCAATTCCTGATCTTCACCCTCAACCCCCAAACCCTAAACCCCCCGATTCTTTATCATGGCTCGCGAGAAGTTTGAGAGGAACAAGCCTCACGTCAACATCGGCACTATCGGCCATGTTGACCATGGCAAGACCACCCTCACAGCTGCCATCACCAACGTTCTTGCCAAGAAGGGCATGGCGAAGGCGCAGAAGTATGACGAGATTGATGGTGCGCCTGAAGAGCGTGAGCGTGGCATCACTATCAATACCGCCCACGTGGAGTACGAAACAGAGAACCGTCACTACGCCCACGTGGACTGCCCGGGGCACGCTGACTACGTCAAGAACATGATCACCGGTGCTGCCCAGATGGATGGCGCCATTCTGGTGGTGGCCGCCACCGATGGTCCGATGGCCCAGACCAAGGAACACATCCTTCTGGCCAAACAGGTGGGCGTGCCGGCCCTTGTGGTGGCTCTCAACAAGTGCGACATGGTGGATGACGAGGAAATCCTTGAGCTGGTTGAGCTGGAAGTGCGTGAACTCCTCAGCGGCTATGACTTTCCCGGCGACGACATCCCTGTGATCCGGGTGTCCGGCCTCAAGGCCCTTGAGGGCGATAAGGAATGGGAAGCCAAGGTCGATGAGCTGATGGCAGCCGTGGATGAATCCATCCCCGAGCCCGAGCGGGAAGTGGACAAGCCCTTCCTGATGGCCGTGGAGGACGTGTTCTCCATCACCGGCCGCGGCACCGTGGCCACAGGCCGGATTGAGCGCGGCAAGGTGAAGGTGGGTGAGACCGTTCAGATCGTCGGGATCAGGGACACCCGCGAGACCACTGTCACCGGCGTGGAGATGTTCCGCAAGCTCCTCGATGAGGGCATGGCTGGAGACAACGTCGGTCTGCTGCTCCGCGGCATCCAGAAAGAGGACATCGAGCGCGGCATGGTGCTTGTCAAGCCCAACTCCATCAAGCCCCACACCAAGTTCGAGGGCGAGGTGTACGTGCTCAAGAAAGAGGAAGGCGGTCGCCACACCCCGTTCTTCGCCGGCTATCGCCCGCAGTTCTACATCCGTACGACGGATGTGACCGGTCAGATCACCGCCTTCACCGCCGACGACGGCAGCAATGTGGAAATGGTGATGCCCGGTGACCGCATCAAGATGAGTGCTGAGCTGATCTGCCCTGTGGCCATCGAGCAGGGCATGCGCTTCGCCATCCGTGAGGGTGGACGCACCATCGGTGCTGGCGTGGTGTCCAAGATCGTGGAATGAGAGGCTGAGTGAAGCCTTCGCGGGTGGGAGACCACCCACCCGCGCTTCCTCCCTTCCAGCGAACCTCGACAACCGAATTCCTCCCCTTCCTCGGTCTTTTCCATGACCTCCTCCATCCCCCAGCAGAAGATCCGGATCCGTCTCAAGGCCTTTGATCGGCGGATGCTTGATCTCTCCTGCGACAAGATCATCGAGACAGCTGACCACACAGCTGCGACAGCCATCGGCCCTATCCCACTGCCCACCAAACGCAAGATCTATTGCGTGCTCCGTTCTCCCCACGTGGATAAGGACTCCCGCGAACATTTCGAAACCCGCACGCACCGGCGGATTATTGATATCTACAGCCCAAGCTCTAAAACCATCGATGCCCTGATGAAGTTGGATCTTCCCAGTGGTGTCGATATTGAGGTGAAGCTCTGACCCGAGGCACACCGCACTTGAAAACTTTCTAGGATTGCAGTGCCCGGTCCCATCGAGAGGTGCGAGGCTTGTTCCCACCCCTTCGTGGACGTCATTGCGCTCCCAGCCCTGACCCTCAGGCTGTGGTTTTCGCCAGATTTTGCTTGTGAGCGATCTTTCCGTTCGGGAGCTTCCCCTGTTCCCCTTGCCAGATGTGGTGCTTTTCCCTCAGGAAGTGCTGCCCCTCCACATCTTTGAGCCCCGCTATCGCATGATGTTGCGCACGGTGATGGCGGAAGACCGTCGTTTTGGTGTGCTGCGCTGGGATCCCCAGCAGCAACAGATGGCTTCCATCGGCTGCTGCGCTGAAATCCTTCACTGTCAGGGACTCGAGGATGACCGCAGCAATATCGTCACCATGGGGCAGCAGCGATTCCGGGTGCTCAAGATCCTCAGGGAAACCCCTTTTCGGGTGGCGATGGTGAGCTGGGTGGAAGATGAGGTGTCTGACGATCCGGATGACCTTCAGGTGCTCACCCAGGAGGTGAGTCAGGCCCTGCGGGATGTTGTTGAGCTCACCGGCAAGCTCGTTGGCAAGACCACCGTTTTGCCTGATGATCTGCCCGATCTGCCACGGGAACTCTCCTACTGGATCGGCTCCCATCTCGGCGGTCCCGTGGCTGATCACCAACAGGCTCTTCTGGAGATCACCGACACCGGCGATCGCCTGCGCGCTGAACTCAATCTTCTGGACCAGACCCGTCGGCAACTGGCCGCACGCACCGTTCTGAAGGACACCTTCTCCCAGGAGGACAGCAACGAGGCCAACGGGTGAGCACGGCGCCTGCTGGTCATCCCGCGTTTGTCCCGATTGCCCTGGCGTTGCTTCTGGCCGCAGTACTGGCTGGGGTCTGGTTCTGGTTGCGATCCGCCAGACGGTTCCGGGGCACCCAGAGCGTCGCTCAGGCCTATGACCGCTGGACGGAGGACGCTCTGCTGGAGCGTCTATGGGGAGAACATGTGCACCTGGGCCATTACGGCGACCCCCCTGGGTCGAGGGATTTCCGCCAGGCCAAGGAGGATTTCGTCCATGAACTCGTGCATTGGAGCGGACTGGACCGACTCCCCCCCGGCAGCACGGTGTTGGACGTGGGATGTGGCATCGGTGGGAGTGCCCGCATCCTGGCCCGTGACTACGGCCTGGATGTGTTGGGGATCAGCATCAGCCGGGCCCAGATCAGCCGCGCCCAGGCCCTCACCTCCTCCGCTCTGGCCTCCCGATGCCGGTTTGCTGTGATGGATGCGCTTGATCTTCAGCTGGCGGATGGCTGTTTCGATGCGGTCTGGAGTGTGGAGGCCTCACCCCACATGCCGGATAAACAGCGCTATGTGGATGAACTCCTCAGGGTGCTCCGGCCCGGTGGGAGGCTCGCCTTGGCGGACTGGAACCGGCGGGATCCGGCGGATGGGGCTGACTCCCCGTTCGAGACCTGGGTGATGCGGCAGCTGTTGCAGCAATGGGCCCACCCCGAATTCGCGAGCATCGCCTCCCTCACGACCCACCTGCAGAAGAGTGGCTGGAATCGGGGTCTGGTGGTCGAGAGCGCCGACTGGACAGCGGCCACCGTGCCCTCCTGGAGGGAATCGATCCTGGAGGGGGTTCGGCGCCCCGCGGCCGTTCTCGGGCTCGGGCCAGGGGCGGTGCTTCAGGGTTTGCGGGAGACGCCCACCCTGCTGCTCATGGACTGGGCCTTCCGCCATGGGCTGATGCAGTTCGGTGTGTTCCGTGCTCAGGCCCCCTGAGCGTCCTCCGCGGGGAGGGTGTTCAGGGGATAGGTGCCGAAAAGCGCCAGATGCTCGCACAGGGGCCGGAGCTGATCCAGCGCCAGCTTCAGGGGCTCGGCTCCAGCAGAGGGCAACACGAGATCCACGAAAAAGATGTATTCGCCCATTTCCCGTTTGGAGGGTCGGGACTCGATGCGGCTCATGTTCAGTCCGTGGGCCGAGAAGCACACCAGGGCCTGGAGCAAGGCTCCAGGTTGGTTGGAGCGCAGGGAGAAGGCCAGGCTGGCGAGGGGCCCAGTTTCTTCTCGCTGGCTCCGTTGCAGAAGCAGGAAGCGGGTGCAGTTTCCCGGCACATCATTGACGGGATAGGCCAGCACCTCCAGGTCATGGTCGCGGGCGGCTTCCAGGGAGGCGATCGCCGCCCGGAAGCGGCTGCCCTTCACCAGCCGGGCGGCTTCTGCGGTGGAACTGGTGGGGAGCTGGAGCGCTCCCGGGAGGTGCTCCCCCAGCCAGACGCTGCATTGCGCCAGTGCCTGGGGGTGAGAGAGCACCTCACTCACGCCATCCAGGGGACCGCTGCCCAGGAGGGCATGGCGAATGGGCAGCACAAGGGCCCGTCGAACCGCCAGCTCCGGATGCTCCCAGAGGGCATCCATGCAGGTGCTCACCCCACCTTCCACGGAGTTTTCCACTGGAACCACCGCAGCCTCGCAGGAGCCTGCGGCGAGGGCCTGGATCACGGCACGGATTCCTTGCTGGGGCACCAGTTCCGCCTGGATGCCTTCCAGGATGGCAAGCTGCCTCGCAGCCTGTTCCCCATAGGTACCGGCTGGACCCAGGTAGGCAAGGCGCATGGTGATGCAGGGGTGATTCGTAGGATCATGGCCTGCCGGCTTCCCCTGGCCATGCCGTTGGCCTTCAGCTCCAGCCAGCAGCTTGTGCTGCCCGTGAAGGAGGGCATCGACCTTCTGCCGGCCTATCTCAGGGATGAAGAGCGGGTGGTGGCCTCCCTCCTCGATCCCACCCAGCTCATTGCCCTGGGCCCCGGGCACTATCGCTACCGGGTGACCCGGGTGCAGGTGTTCCAGCTGCAGATCCAGCCCATCGTGGACTTGCAGACCCACCATCGCGGTGATCGCCTGGAGCTGGAGGCGCTGGATTGTCAGCTCGAGGGTCTGGGCCTGGTGGATGACTTCAGGCTGGGTCTGAGCTCCTGGCTTCGGCCTTCAGCCCAGGGCCTCGAGGGGGAAGCCACCCTGGCGGTCAGCGTGAGCCAGCCCCCTCTCCTGAAACTCATCCCCCCTCGGGTGTTGGAAGCCACCGGTCGTTCCGTGTTGAGCGGCATCCTCGTGGGAATGCGGAACAGAGTGCGCCAGCAGATGCTCAGGGATTTTCAACAGTGGTGCACCAGCCAGGGCCACGGGCTGATGGGAGCTCCCTGATTCGTCCCAGGAACGAGTGCCGGTGGAGGGGGGTCGGACCCCGCTCCACAAGGGCCAGGCGATGGTGCACTGTGCCGTAGCCGGCATGGCGCTCCAGGCCGTAGCCCGGAAAGCGGAGGGCCAGCCGCCGGATCAGGGCATCCCGTTCCTCCTTGGCAAGCACGCTGGCAGCAGCGATGGCGGCGCAGAGCCTGTCGCCCCGCACAAGGGTCTGCTGGGCCCCTTCCCAGGTGCGCAGCGGCAAACTGCCATCCACCACCACCCGCTGGAAGGGTTCGTTCAACCGTTGCAGGGCGCGCACCATGGCGAGCTCCGTGGCACTGCGGATGCCCAGGCGGTCAATTTCCGCCGCACTCGCCTGGCCGATGGCCCAGGCGCCCGCGAGCCGCCGGATCAGGGGCACCAGTTTCGACCGACGGCTGGGGCTCAAGGCCTTGCTGTCGGTGAGGCCTGCGGCCCACAGCCGTCGCTCCGCCTTTGTTGGAAGGATCACCGCTGCCGCGAACACCGGCCCAAAGAGGCTTCCTCGGCCTACCTCATCCACGCCGGCGATGGCGCCGATGGGGCGAGCCCGCGGGCTCACACCGCTGCGGAGGAGCGGCGGCGGCGGCGGCGGGGTTCCCCAGCCGGATCCTCACCCCCTTCTTCGGTGCCCACGGGTGGAGCAGACTCCGGGGCCGGATCTGCGGTGCGGCTGGCTCTTCTGTGGGCTGGCACCGCCACGGTCACCACTTCAGTGGTCAGGATCTCCGGTGCTGGGGCATCGGCCCCAGGTTCGGCGGTGCCTTCCGGGGGCAATGCACTGACCTCAGATCCACTGGGACGACCCTCGCCGCCTCCACGGCCGCCCCGCCGGCGGCGCCGTGAGCCGGCAGCGCTGGAGAGCTGACGGGCTTCTTCCAGGACCGTTTCGGGATCAGAGCCGGGCCGAACCACCCGCATCACCAGGTTGTCTCCGGTGGGAACTGGATCGAGGAGCAGCGCTGGATTGAAGCCCATCCATCCATACACCTCCTCCTGACTGGCATCCATGGGAACAGCCACGAATTCCAGGTCCTGCCGACGCCCCCCTGATTCCTGCTCAGGTCTTGCGGTTTCAGGTCCTTCACCATTGCCGCTCACCCCGTTCTCAGAGACCGCCGGGGCCATCTCTGCACTCTCGCCGGTCCGTCCCCCGCGGCCGCCCCGGCGCCGGCCCCGGCTTCCACCGGTTTCAGCAGCCACGGCCACAGCCGTGGCCTCAGGCCTGGCTGTGGGAACGGTGCGAACCACCCCCGGCAGGCTTGCCAGGGGCTGGAGGGTGTCCTTCCCAGGGAGGACGGCGACATGGCCGAGGCCTCCACAGCTGGGGCAGGTGCGACCGAATAGTTCGTAGATGTTCTGGCCCTGCCGCTTGCGGGTGAGTTCCACCAGGCCCAGTTCCGTGAGCTGGGCGATCTGGGGTCGGGCGGAATCATTGCGCACCGCCTGGGTGAAGTGCTCCAGCAGCTGGAGTTGGTCGCGCCGGGACTCCATGTCGATGAAGTCAATGATCACCACGCCGCCGATGTTGCGCAGCTTGAGTTGGCGCGCGATTTCCGTGGCGGCCTCGCAGTTGGTCCACAACACGGTTTCCCGTGCGTTGGCGGAGCGGGTGAACGAGCCCGAGTTCACGTCGATCACCGTGAGCGCCTCGGTGGGCTGGATGATCACGTATCCGCCGGAGGGGAGATCCACCCGTGGCCGCAGGGCATCGCGGATGGTGGCATTGATGCGGAAGTGCTCTAGGAGCTCGCTGGATTCCTCATGGAATTCCACCGTGAGCTGGGCCTGATCCTCACCCAGAAAGCCATTCACCCGGGCCACGGCATCGGGCGCATCCACCACCACCCGCACGACTTCCGGGCCATAGAAATCCCGCAGCACCCTGTGGATGAAATCCTCATCCCGATTCAGCAGCACAGGTGGCGTGGCGGTTTCGGCAGCCTGCTGAATCGCTTCCCACTGACGCAGGAGGGCTTCGAGATCATCGATCAGGAGGTCTTCGCTGACGCCTTCAGCTTCCGTGCGGATCAGCAGGCCTGAGCCCTGGGGTTTGATCACTGAAAGCTGTTGAAGTCAGCGGTATGTGCCACGCCACTGATCACAATCTGCCGTGTGGCAGGATTTACTTTAACTGAACTGCGGTGAGTAAG
>JBJTQT010000210.1:0-9782 GCA_046075745.1 Cyanobium sp.
ATCCCTATTTCGGCTTCCTTTTGGCCTCCGGCTGGGATGCCACAGCCAAAAGGTGGGTCGTGGCCGCCCTGGATCCAGCAACCAGGAAAGACCTACTGGAGAACTGCCGGCTCTCCAGGCGGGGAAGCTTTTCGAGTCAAACAGCAGGAAACCCCGCAGATCTGCTTGCCTTGCTGGGCGGGGTGATCGGCACCCCAGCCAACAACACCGAGATGCGCTATCGGATTGTGGGCTCCAGCCCCCCGATCACCTCCGCCAGCGGGCCGGGAAGCCCTGCGTGGCCACCCACCTGCAATGCCCTCCTCGATCCGCTCACCAACCAACCCACCTCGCTGAACGGTGGCGCGGCGCGGATCTCCGTGGAAGGCCAGGTTTGGCGCAATGGTCGCCAGGTGGCCAGCTACACGCTCACCCGCACCCTGGATGTGCAGGGCTCGCCCTTCCCCGATCTGCCTCCAGCCTGGGAGGCGCTGTCCTTTTCCCCGGGGCCTCCCATTGCCCTGCGCCTCACCGGAACGGCAGTGGGAGTGGGGCAGCTGACCAGCGCGATCTATCAAAACTTTGAGGAGGATGCTTCCCCAACCCCTCTCAACCTATCGATTGGCCGCTTGCGGCCGATGTGCCGCACGTGCACGTTCGCCAACGGCCAGACCACCAATATCCCCGACGATGACAAGGATCTACCCTTCTCCTTTCCTCAGTATCCCTTTGATACGGATACACTCCCCCCTGGGGTCACCCCCCAAACCTTCATCATCCCACCCACTCCTAACCCTAACCCACCCCCTCCTAATTATCCCTTCGCCACCCCAGGCACTCCAAATGTCGGGAATCTTGCACCTGGTTGTATTAGGTCAGAACAGCTTACGAATAGGCCTCCAGGTGAGATTGATTGCTGGATTCAGTCCATAGGGCCTGGCGTGAATCTCACCGTCAACACCGAACTCAGGCCGGTGAACCTGATCATTCTTGGTGATGTGGGCAAGAGTGATCCTGCTGCAAGCACAAACACGAACCTTCCGATTAGTGGAGTCTGTAAAGTCGATAGCAATTACGTGACCATCAAGCACAGGGTTGGAACGACCTTTTACAACCACACTAACCTAGCCATTAGGCCCTTTTGGAACCGCCTCCGCATCTTTGGAGTCAAGCCAGATGCCACAACCAATCAAACCTTCTACATCCGAGCCCGCGAATCCATCGGCGATCCGCCGAGCTTGGCTGGCACATTCCTCTGGCTGCCCCGCGGTAATCTCTTTTATGGCAACAACAACGATGGCACCGGAAGCGTCCATACACTCAAAACATATCTTCCCCCCAAGCCACCAGATTGCAAGGGAGACAGTCCTCCTGAGCCAGCCCCCACCGAGCTCTTGAGCTCCTGGTGGCTCGGAAGCATGAAGGTGAATACCCCACAACCCGGCGACCTGACCCTGAATCTCACCGGCCCCATGCGTTTCATCCTGCCCCTCTATGGCAATCCAGAAGCGGTGAGTGGCCTTCTTCCCGGGGGCTATTTCCTGGGCCCAACCAACAACCCACAGTTTGTCGCCGATTCGCGCTTTGGCGTCTACCCTCTTCTCCATCGCATCAGGAGCGCCTACTGATGGGGCGTTTCCGCTATCGCCGATCCCGGCGGGGAGAGCCCGCCTCGTTATTGCTTGAAGCCGTGTTGGCTGCCGCCACCGCTGGGTTGGCGCTGGCCCTGATTGCACCCATGTTTGCCCGACAGATCGAAATGGCGCGGCGGGCCCGCGATCTGGATCAACTGGAAGCACTGGTGAACAAAGACATCAACGCCATCAGCCAATACGCTCGCCTGTGGCGGTTGAGTTCGGGCCCGAACACCTATCCAAATTTTACAATTACAATCGTACCCTATGCCAGCAATTCACCGATTTCAAGCTACACAAACTCCGGTAGTTCTTGCAATCAAAAATCAACCTATAATCTTCTCTTCATTAGCGATCTCCCCCAGCACCAAAGCGTTCCTGGCGCTGAAATGAACAGCAGGCCCGCTATACTGGGCGTAAGGCAAACCATGGCCCTCCCCCAATCGTTGGCCAGCCGCTATCGCTTGGTTCGTTCCCTGGATGAAGTGAATACCCCCTCAGAACCCACGGTGCGGCTCAGCTACACGCTGGAGCTGGCCGATCCAACGGCGCCGGTCCTGGCCTTTCACCGCGCGGCAGAGTTCCACAGGAGCGCGCAATTCTGGTGTTGATTCCCAAAGGCAAGCTGTTCATGCCGCCCCACTCCCATCGCCCAGATCCTGCCTTCACGCTCATCGAATTGATGGTGGTCGTGGTGGTGTTGGCCCTCTTCAGCACCATGGGGCTTCGCTCGATGTTTGTCTTCAACGAGCAGCGGAAATTGCGCACCGCCGCCGTGGAGCTTGCCGGCTATCTGCAGCTGGCAAGGACAGCGGCCAATGCCGCCAATACCCCCTGCACCATTGCCTTGGATTCGGCCAATGGGGGATCGTTCAAACCAGCTTCTGCCGCGGATTGCAAAGTCGATCCCGCAGGCGCTCCGCTTCTGCCCCCCAGCGTGCGGCTCGGTGGCCTGGCAGGCAGTCGCAAGTTGCAAGCCACCGTTCGGCAAGGATCATTCCCCCTCACCTTCACCCCTGAAGGCACCACCACTCGAAGCGCCACTGTGGAGCTCAGCTCGGTGGATGCGCCCGGTCGATCCTGGTGCGTCAACGTGCAAGCGCCCCTGGCCACCGTGCGTTTGGGCTGGTTGAACGGGGACCAGTGCACCTACACCGTGGATCAGTGAGATGGCCCTGCCCCAGCGTCTGATGCGAAGGCTCCGCAACAGGGGAATCAGCCCGGGCCAGCAGGATGCCTTCACCTTGGTGGAGCTGCTGGTGGGAGGCGTGCTCACGGTGGTCGTGGTGAGTTCCCTGGCTGCCATTGCCCTCATCGCAGAGCTTCGCATGGGCCGAGACGCCGAGGTGAACCAGGTGTTGCGCGACAACTGGGCGCGAACCATCGCCTTCATCAGCAATGAAGCGGAGCAGGCCCACTGGATTCGAACGCCCACCGATCCCAGCGCCTACACCTGCCCCACCTCCCGCACCCGGCTGGCGGGGAGCCCCCTGCTGGTGTTGGAGGGTCCACCGACGGGGGTGGACGCCAACAACAGGGCCATTCCAGCCTGGAGTGTGGTGTATGCCGTGATGACTAACAATCAACCCGCCGAATGGCGAGGATTCAACCTGTTGGTGCGCTGCGGCCCTCCCTATGAGGCCATCGCCCGCGGCGGTGCGCCACAGGATTCACTCAGGGCTGCCGTGGGTGGCAACCTGGCCTATTCAGCCGACCCTCAGGAGAGCGTGATCACCGATCAGCTTGCCCAAACCGATCCCTTCAGGGTGAGGGTGTTTGAGACCAATCCAGCCAAGGGGGATCGGGAAGCCCTGCTCAGCCTGAACCTCAGCCGCAGATCCAATCCAAACCTCCCCTATCCGCCCTTGAATTCCTCTCCAGGCAACGCAGCCATTGGATCAACGGCCTTCACTCCTGGGTTCCAAACCCAGATCCGCACCACCCGCAACCCCGCATTTGATCTCTCCAACGCCAACTCCTGCCTCACCAGCGTGGATGCGGCTGGCAATCAGGAGCCACCAAACCCCACGCAACCCCCCTGCCTGGTGGCCTCCCAGAGCGGGCAGCGCACCTTGCGGATCAAGGAATATCGCCTGCCGAATGGCACCGATCTCCAGGTGAACAAGTGCACGCTCGGTCCGAACTGCGAGGGGCCGAAATCCACAGGACGGATGGATGTGATCTACCTGAAGGGAAATTTCGCTGACTTCCGCACCAACCAATTTTCCCCAACATCCACTCTCCCCTGCAGCCGCAGCCGCTGTTACTTGAGCAGTGGCAGCCAATCGGTGACGATCTACGACGGAGATGTGCTGGTGTTTTTCGATCGGATTGTGCGACTTTGATGAGCGCCCAGGAGATCTGCAATCGCCTGGACACTGCTATCGCCCTGGGGGAAGCTGGCCAGAGGGATGAAGCCGAAGCCCTGTTGCGGGCCCTGGTGGCCGAAGGCGCCCGCCTGCCGAAGGCCGCCATGGCCCTGGGGGTGCTCTGCGGTGAGCGGGGCGATCGGGCCGAGCGGCGCCTGTGGCTGCAGCAGGCCCGCCGGCTGGAAGAGGCCAGCGGTGAACCCCTCTCCCTCCGGCTGCTGCTGAACCAGTTGGTGGATGCCCTGGAGCAGGGCGACCCCCAGCAAGCCCTGGCCTACGGCGAGGAGGCCCTGGCGCTGTATCCAGCGGATGGGGAGGTGCATCTGCAGGTAGCCCGGGTGTATTCGGTGCTGGAGAAACGGGATGACGCCCACCGGCACCTGGAGATGGCCTGCGATGGCCTGCGGGCCCGTCTTTCCGATCATCCAGAAGATGGGAAGGCTTGGCAGCTGCTGGCATTGGCGGAACAAAGCGCCGAGCGACTGGATGAAGCCATTGAGGCCTATGGGGGCGCCCTTGCTCTGGATCCCAATCAGCTTTCTTCGCTGCTGGCCATCAGCAGGTTGCTCATTGGACGGGGACAGACAGATGAGGCATTGCCCTGGTTGATGAATGCCCTGGCCGTGGCTCCAAATGATCCGGAGGTGATGATCCTCAATGGCTCCGCACTAAAGCTCATCGGCGAGCCGTTTCAAGCCATGGACCTGTTTCGCCAGGCTCTCAAGATCAAGCCCGGAAACGCTGATGCCTTTATCCAGCTTGGCAGTTGCCTCTGTGAAATGGGCCTGTTCGGCCAAGCTGAACAGGTGTTTCGTGAAAGCCTGGAGAGCAACCCAGGCGACATCGAATGTCGCAGCGGGCTGGCTGCTGCCCTCCGTGACCAAGGAGATGCCGCTGGAGCTGTAGCGATCTACAAGGAGCTGCTGGAGCAAGTGCCCGATGCCCAGGGTGCCTTCAACAATCTGATGTTCACCTACTCCATCAGCTCCGTCGCCCCACCCGATGAGGTGCTGGCCACCGCCCGCGCGTTCTGGGGCCGGCAGGGAGTCGCAAACACAACTCCCCGCTCGAAGCAAACCAGGTCTCAGGGGCGCCCAATCAAAGTGGGGCTGCTGTCTGCAGATATCGGGAGCCATGTGGTGGGTCGTTTTCTGGATCCTGTGTTGCGCCATCACGATCCGAGCCAGTGTCAACTGGAATTGATTTCCATGCAACGGCGCTACGAAGCGAGCAGCGAGGCCTTGATCAAGTTGGCCGATGGCTTTCACAGCCTTGAGGGGATCCCCAAGGACCAAGCCAGGGATCTGTTGCGCCAGCAGGAGTATGACCTGATTATCGATACCTCTGGCTACACCCGTGGGACGGGCATTCATCTTCTGGCGGAACGCTGTGCACCGGTGCAGGCCCATTACATCGGATACCACGCCACCACTGGCCTGAGCACCATTGATTGGTTCATCGGTGACGAAGAGACCGCCGCAGCCGATCTGCAACCACAATTCAGCGAACGGCTCTACCGGCTGCCCCGGCCCTGGCTGGCCTACCCCAGTGATCCCCCATTCCCGCAAGCCGAGCCCCTGATGCAAACGGATCGACCCGTGCTGGGATCCTTCTGCCAGGTGAGCAAGATTTCAAGCACGACGTTGGCGATCTGGAGTCAGCTGCTTCAATACATTCCCGAGGCCCTATTGGTGTTGAAGGACCGTGGATTGCAGGATCCAACTGTTCGAGAGCGATTGGAACAAGCCCTTGTGAACTCAGGGATAGATCGCGATCGCATCCGTTTCATGACTCCCGTGTCTACGTGGCACGACCATGTGGATCATTACAACATTATGGATATCGCTCTGGATACCACACCTTGGAGCAGTGCAACAACTGCGTTTGAAGCGCTTGCCATGGGGGTGCCTCTTCTGGCGATCCGTGGAGAATGCATGGCCGCAAGAATGAGCAGTTCCCTGATAAACGGCTTGGGAGAAGAGTGGACGATCTCAAATGAGCAAAGCCTTACCCAAAAAACAAAGAGAGTGGTAGAAAATCTTAGTAATGTGGTGGAGAATCGTAAATTGAAACAAGAACGTCAAAAAAAGGCGATGCTTAGTACTCTGTTCGATGGAAAAGATTTATCTGATAAATTAGTGGGATGCTTCACAGAAATTTCATTATAGATGCGGCACATTGAGAAATCAGGATATTAAACAGGCGAGGGTCCCTTGTGAATTCACATCAATTCGGACGCTTGAACCAGAGCCGTTATTTGCTGTGTAAGCATCCAGACATTTCAAACCTCCGATGTTGCCTGCCGTCGACCAGGACCCACTGAAGGTGCCGCCAAGAGAGTTGCAGCTGTTGCCCGTGCCGGCGTAGGTGGGAGCCGAGCCCACCTGGGAGACAATGAAGGTTGCGCATTCCTTGGCCAGGCCCACCTTCTCTCCAATCACCGCCCCTGCAGCTGCCGCTTTTCTGGCTTCCAAATATTTTGGAATGGCCACCGCCGCAAGAATTCCTACAATCGCCACCACAATCATTAGCTCAATCAGCGTGAATCCCTTCTGTCGACCTTTGCGATTGCGAAGGCTTTCGAGAAGGATCAGCTGGGTGCGCGTACGCATGAACCTGAATCAAATGTCCTCTAATCCTACCTGACGCGATGCCGCCGCAAAGGTTCGCTGGATCACCTTTATTCAGTGCCCTCAGGCAAAATGCCCAAATGATCCGCCTTTCCAGCTGAGCCCATGCCCCTGCCCACCCTGGCCACCCGCATGGCCCGCTGGGGCGCCTGGATCGTGGCGGCCTATGCCCTGGTGGCCCTCGCCACCCCCCTGTTGCAACACCTCGGCCTGCTGGCTGATCCCAACGCCGGCCTGGCCAATCCCATCGATGCCCCCCCCTCCTGGAGCCACTGGTGCGGCACCGATCGCCTTGGCCGGGATGTGTGCTCCCGCACCCTGGCCGGCAGTGGCGTGGCCCTGCAGGTGGTGCTCCTCGCCCTGGGGCTGGCCCTGCTGATCGGCGTGCCCCTCGGCATGGTGAGCGGCTACCTCGGCGGCCCCGTGGATCGGGCCCTCGTGCTCTTGATGGACACGCTCTACACCCTGCCGGTGCTGCTCCTTTCGGTGGTGCTTGCTTTCCTCCTCGGCCGGGGCCTGCCCAATGCCGCCGCGGCCCTCTGCATCGTGTATGTGCCCCAATACTTCCGGGTGGTGCGCAACCAAACCGCCCAGGTGAAAGCTGAGCTGTTCGTGGAAGCCGCCCGCTCCCTCGGCGCTGGCCCCCTCTGGATCCTGCGCCGCTACCTGCTGCGCAACGTGATCACCTCCGTGCCCGTGCTGCTCACCCTCAATGCCGCCGATGCGGTGCTCGTGCTCGGTGGCCTCGGCTTTCTCGGCCTCGGCCTGCCGGAAACCGTGCCCGAATGGGGCAGCGACCTTCAGCAGGCCCTCACCAGCGTGCCCACCGGCATATGGTGGACCGCCCTCTGGCCCGGCCTGGCCATGTTCATCCTCGTGCTCGGCCTCTCCTTCCTCGGCGAAGGGCTTGAGCAGTGGCTCTCCGCCTCGCCCCAGCGGGCCAGCTGATCCATGGCCGATGTGATTCCCCTCCAGGTGAGCCTGCCCCCTTCCTTTTTCCTGGAACAGGAGAGCGCCATCGATCGATTGCTCACCTTCAGCGATTGGGACGCACCCGCCGCAGAGGTCGACATTCGCTCAGCGATCGAACTGCTCGTTCCCTTCGGCTGTCGCGCCGATCTCATCCGCCTCGGCGGTGAGGGGGATGGCGCCTACCTTCTCCCCGATCAGCTCGAAGGGGTGGAGGCCTGCTTCTCCCCTGGGGTGTCCACCCAGACAGCCTTCGAAACCGAACTGGCGGAGCGCTACGGAATCCCCTCCTACCTCTGTGATGCCTCGGTGCAGGCCAGCCAGCTTCAGCTCATCCCAGACCTGCACACCTTCACACCCCAGTGGTTGGGCTCCTTCACCGGCGGCAACACCACCACCCTCGACGCCTGGGTGGCCGGCAGCGCCCATGCCGATGCCACCTCCCTGCTCCTCCAGATGGATATCGAAGGGGCTGAATACAACGCCCTGCTGGCCTGCTCCGATGTCTTGCTCAGCCGCTTTCGCCTCGCTCTGATCGAATTCCACCTGCTGCCTGCCCTTGCCAGTGCACGCTTCCTGCAGATGAAATTCCTTCCCGTGCTGCGCAAACTCCTTCTCCATTTCGATGTGGTGCACGCCCATGCCAACAACTGCTGCGGCACCGTGAATCTCGCCGGTTGGGATGTGCCCCAGGTGATCGAACTCACCTTTCTACGCAAGGCCGATAATCCTCAGCCGCACCATCGGCGCATCCCCCATCCCCTGGATGTTGTAAATGTGCCAGCCCATCCGCCCCAGCTCCTCGGTCCCCCCTGGTGTGACCCGCTCTGAGTTCTTCTCACTACACTCAGGTGGACCCCCACTTCCAGCTCCATGCCCTGGTGGATCGATCTGCTGCTGATGGTGGTGGGCATCGTGCTCTGGATCGAGGGCGACAACCACCGGGATGACACCATCGGTCTGCTGGAGAAGATCATCGCCATCGCCGCCGTGCTGGTGGTGCTCCTCGGTGGCCGCTGGATGGTGCTCGAAGTGGCCCTGGTGGGCCTCGCCTTCTGGCTCCCCAGCGCCTCCCGCTTCGAGCAGGGGCCCCGGGGCTGAGCGCGCTGTCGCCGAGGATCAGGCACTATCAATTTTTGATAAACTGAATTGGCGTGCCGGGTTCGTTCGCCATGCCATCGAGCTATGTCATTGGGGAGCATTTCGAGCAGTTCATCAAAGACCAGCTGCAGCAAGGCCGTTACGCCAGCGCCAGTGAGGTGATCCGCGAAGGGCTTCGGGCCCTGGAAGATCGCGAGAAGCTCCGCGCCGCAAAGCTCGAAGCCCTCCGCGCCGAAATCCAGCAGGGGGTCCACAGTGGTCCTGGCAGGTTGGTTCAAGAGGTGAGCGCCGATCTGCAGGCCCGTTATCAGAATTGGGCTGAGCAAGGCGCACCTGCGGATGCGCTGTGAGCTCTCCCCCCAGGCCTGCGCCGACCTGCAGGAGATCGGTGACTTCATCGCCAGGGACAATCCAGTGAGGGCCGCAAGCTTTGTTGCGGAACTGCTTGCCCACAGCCAAAGGCTTGCAGAACACCCAGAGGCTCATCCCGCCAGGCCTGAGCTTGTCGAGGGGCTGCGCTCCTCCGCTCACCAGCGCTACGTGATTTTTTTACAGCTTCTTCCGAGCTGGTGAGGATCGAGAGGATCATCCACGGCTCACGAGACATCACTAATGAGAGCTTTGGTTTCTAGGGCAGAGATCCCCTCAGCAGCGCAGCCGCACCGTGCGCGGCAGCTCCTCCAGGATCACGCCCTCCCCATCCAGCTCCGGATAGGGCCGCCCCTGCTCCCGGCACCAGCGCGCCACCTCCGGATAGGCCCAGGCAAACAGCTGCTCCCGAAAGCGCTCCCTCTCCACCCCCTCCCCCCGCTCCGGCACCAGCCCCGCCGCCTGCCGCTGCCGCAGGGCCTCGAACAGCAGCGTGGCCGCCGCCACCGACACGTTCAGCGACTGCACCATCCCCCGCATCGGGATGAAGATCGCCTGGTCCACCGCCGCCGACGCCGCTTCGCTCAGCCCCCACTTCTCCGCCCCGAGCAGAAAGGCCGTGGGACCGGTGAAGTCGCAGCGGCGGTAGTCGATCGCCTCCACCCCCAGGTGGGTGCCGAACACCCGCAGGCCGCGCGCCTGCATCTGCCGGATCATGGCGCCCACCTCCG
>JBJTQT010000211.1:0-2612 GCA_046075745.1 Cyanobium sp.
CGTTCATTCTGGGGGCACAACCGCTCAGCCCGAGGGGTTCAGCCGGGCGGGTCTCCCAGGGTGTCGTGACCGAAGTAGGGCACCAGGGCCTTTGGCAACCGCACGGTGCCATCGCTTTGCTGCCCCGTCTCCAGCAAGGCCGCCATGGTGCGACCCACCGCCAGGCCGCTGCCGTTGAGGGTGTGGACCAGGCGGGTGCCTTTGCCTTTGTCTTTCACGCGGATGGAGCTGCGGCGGGCCTGGAAATCGCCGCAGGTGCTGCAGCTGGAGATCTCCCGATAGGCGCCAGCCCCGGCGAGCCACACCTCCAGGTCGTAGGTGCGGGCGGCGGAGAAGCCCAGATCACCGGTGCAGAGCTCGATGCGGCGATAGGGCAGCTCGAGGGCCTCGAGAATGGCTTCCGCATCGCGGGTGAGCTGCTCGTGGGCCGCCTCGGAGGCGTCGGGGTGGCAAAACCAGTAGAGCTCCACCTTGTTGAATTGGTGCAGGCGGATCAGCCCCCGGGTATCGCGGCCGTAGGAGCCGGCCTCCCGGCGGAAGCAGGGGGTGTGGGCCACGTAGCGCAGGGGCAGCTGGCTGGCTTCGAGCACCTCTTCGCGGTGGAGGGAGGTGATGGGCACCTCGGCGGTGGGGGTGAGCCAGAGGTCGTCTTCCGCGCAGCGGAAGCTCTCCTCGGCGAATTTCGGCAGCTGGCCCGAGCCGGTGAGGCTGGCGCTGTTCACCAGGATCGGCGGCAGCACCTCCCGGTAGCCCCGGGCGGTATGCCGATCGAGCATGAAGGAGATCAGGGCCCGCTCCAGCCGGGCGGCCTGCCCCAGCAGGGTCACGAAGCGACTCTGGGCGATGCGCACGGAGCGCTCGGTGTCGATCAGGCCAAGCCGCTCGCTGATCTGCCAGTGCTCTTCGAGGGTTTCCCCTGGCGCCGGCAGGCGGGGAGTGCCCCAGCGCTTCACCTGCACGTTGTCGGCCTCGCTGCGACCGGGGGGGCAGAGGGGGGAGGGGAGATTGGGGAGGGTGAGGAGCTGCTCCCGCAGGCGCTTTTCGAGGGCCTTCTCCTCCTCCTCCAGCCCGGCCACCTGCTGCTTGATGTGGTTGCCGCGCTCCTTCAGGGCCTGCACCTGGGGATCGGTGGGGCTGCCGCCCTGGCGCATCAGCTGTCCCACCTCCTTGCCGATGCGGTTGCCTTCGGCCTGCAGCCCGCTGCGTTGTTCTTCCAGATCCCGTTCCTGGCGCGCGATGGCCTGCAGACCGGTGAGGTCCACTTCCAGGCCCCGGCGGGCCAGTTGTTCGGAAATCACCTCGGGGTGTTCGCGCAGGAGACGCTGATCCAGCACGGGCAACGGGTAGGGCTCAGGGGCAGCCTACGGGGCGGCTCAGAGCACCTGCACCACTTCGGTGACCTCGGGAATGGCTTCCCGCAGCTTGCGCTCGATGCCCATCTTGAGGGTCATGGTGCTGCTGGGGCAGGAGCCGCAGGCCCCCTGCAGACGCACCTTCACCACGGGGCCATCGAGCTCAACGATCTCCACGTTGCCGCCATCGGCCATCAGGTAGGGGCGCAGTTCATCGAGCACGCGCTCCACGTTGTCGATGGTGAGGGCGCGGGGATCGGCAGCGGCTTCGGGGGCGGCCTGCTCGGCAGGGGTGGTGGTTTCAGTGGTCATGGCGTGGGTTTCTTTGCCCATGAGCTTAGGGAGAAATCAGCCCTGGGCCGGCCCCTGAAGCTTCACGATCACCACCCCGGCCACGATCAGGGCCATGCCCGCCAGCTGGCCGGTGGTGGGGATCTGCCGGTAGGCCACCACGCCCACCAGCACGGTGGCGAGGATGCCGATGCCGCTCCAGAGGGCATAGGTGAGGCCGAGGGGCAGCACGAGCACCACCCGCGCCACCAGCAGCATGGCGGTGCCATAGGCAGCGAGCACCAGGAGGGTGGGGCCGGGGCGGGTCATGCCCTGGGAGAGCCGCAGGCAGGAGGTGCCGATCACTTCGGCGGCGATGGCCAGCAGCAGGAGCAACCAGGGATTGGCAGGGGGCATGGGGCAGAGCCGGGTGCAGATCCCTAGGATCACTCTCGACAGCCCCGGCGCATGACCGACGTTCCCGTTTCACGGATCCGTAATTTCTGCATCATTGCCCATATCGACCACGGCAAATCCACCCTGGCCGATCGCTTGCTGCAGGACACCGGAACGGTGGCGGCGCGCGACATGCAGGAGCAGTTTCTCGACAACATGGAGCTGGAGCGGGAGCGGGGCATCACGATCAAGCTCCAAGCCGCCCGGATGGAATACAAGGCCGCCGATGGGCAGACCTACATCCTGAATCTGATCGATACGCCGGGCCATGTGGATTTCTCCTATGAGGTGAGCCGCTCGCTGCAGGCCTGCGAGGGGGCGTTGCTGGTGGTGGATGCCAGCCAGGGGGTGGAGGCCCAAACCCTGGCGAATGTGTATCTGGCGCTGGAGAATGATCTGGAGATCATCCCGGTGCTCAACAAGATCGATCTGCCGGGGGCCGATCCGGAGCGGATCCGGGCGGAGGTGGAAGCGATCATCGGGCTGGATTGCTCGAAGGCGATCCCCTGCTCCGCCAAAACTGGCCTGGGCGTG
>JBJTQT010000212.1:0-13918 GCA_046075745.1 Cyanobium sp.
GCCTGTCCTCCCGGCGTCGGGCCATCAGCTACATCTACGATAAGCAGCTGGTGCATGCCCTGTTCGACAAGGCCCAGGACCGTTATGGCGACCGGCAGGGTGGGTACACCCGCATCATCCGCACCGTGCGTCGCCGCGGCGATAACGCTGAGATGGCGATCATCGAGCTGGTCTGATCCTGGGGTGGCTGGCCCCTCACCCAACTCCGGTGATCCCCCAACGCATCGCTCTGTGCCTGCAGTACGACGGGTCTGCCTTCCATGGCTGGCAGCGCCAGGCTGGCCATCCCTCCGTTCAGGAGACCCTGGAGGCCGCCATCGCGGCTCTCGATCCCGATAGCCCGGCGCAGGTGGTGGCCGCAGGCCGCACGGACAGCGGCGTGCATGCAGCAGCCCAGGTGGTGCACTTCGATGCTCCCGGCCCCATCCCGCCCGAGCGCTGGCCCAAAGCCCTGAATGGCCGCCTGCCGGCCACCATCCGCGTGCGGGCGGCCCGGGCGGTGGCTTCCGATTGGCACGCCTGTTTCGGCGCCAGCTATCGCCGCTACCGCTACACCATCTACAACGGCCGGCTGCCCAATCTCTTTCTCGCCCCCTGGAGCTGGCACCGCTACCAGGTGCAGCTGGACGAGCAGGTTATGGCCTGGGCCCTGGCTGAACTGTTGGGGGACCATGACTTCTCCGCCTTCCAACGGGCGGGCAGCCGCAGGGCCCATGGCCGCACCACGCTTCAGGACGTGAGCCTGCAGCGCCACGGTGATCTGATCGTGGCCGAACTGCAGGCGAGCGGCTTCCTCTACGGCATGGTGCGCCTGATCATGGGCCAGCTGGTGGCTGTGGGCGAAGGCAGGCTCCCCCCCGAAGCCTTTGTGGACCGCTGGCGCCGCCGGGCCCGCCAGGAGGTGAAGGAGGCTGCCCCTTCCCAGGGGCTCTGCCTGCTGCGGGTGGGCTACCCCGTGCCGGTGTTTCCGGAGGCCGCTTGGTACGATGGTCAACCGCGCTTCCTTTTGGAACGCAGCGATCCACCTCCCCCCGAGCGGGGGCGGGGAAAGCCTGAGTGAATGCTGCTGCGGTAAGGTCAGAAACGGCCTTACGACTGCATCATCCCAGCGGTGCAACCCATCAGGCATGTCCTTCGGACATGCAATCCGGCGCAATGAACAAGACCACCCAGCCCTCCCCCGACTCCCTCGACCGCCAGTGGTTTGTTGTGGATGCCGCGGATCAGACCCTCGGACGCCTCGCCAGTGAGGTGGCCCAGGTGCTGCGCGGCAAGAACAAACCCACCTACACCCCCCATCTCGATACGGGGGACTTCGTTGTGGTGATCAATGCCGAGAAGGTGCGCGTGAGTGGCAATAAGGCCACTCAGAAGCTCTACCGCCGCCATTCCGGACGCCCCGGTGGCATGAAGACCGAAACCTTCGCCCATCTCCAGGCTCGCCTCCCTGAGCGGGTGATCGAGACGGCGGTGAAAGGCATGTTGCCCCACAACAGCCTTGGTCGAGCCCTCTTCCGCAAGCTCAAGGTCTACCGCGGTTCCGACCATCCGCATGCGGCCCAGAAGCCCCTCCCCCTCCCCCTCCTCCCCTCCACCGCCGCCTGAGATGACCAGTTCCTCCTCTCCTGTCGTCTACTGGGGCACTGGTCGCCGGAAGACCGCCGTCGCCCGGGTGCGGGTGGTGCCCGGCAAGGGCGCGATCACCATCAACGGGCGCCCCGGCGACAACTACCTGAATTACAACGCCGCCTACCTCGCGGCCGTTCAGGCCCCGCTGCAGACCCTCGGCCTTGAGGGTCAGTACGAACTCCTGGTGAACGTGAGCGGCGGCGGCCTCACCGGCCAAGCCGATGCCATCAAGCAGGGTGCCGCCCGCGCCCTCTGCGAGTTGTCTCCCGACAACCGCAAGCCCCTCAAGGTGGAGGGCCACCTCAGCCGTGATCCCCGGGCCAAGGAACGGCGGAAATACGGTTTGAAGAAGGCCCGCAAGGCTCCCCAGTTCTCCAAGCGCTGATCGTCATGGCCAAACCCGAGATCCATCCCACCTGGTTTCCCGATGCCAAGGTGATCTGCAACGGCGAGGTGGTGATGACCACCGGCTCCACCCAGCCCGAGATCCACGTTGACGTGTGGAGCGGCAACCACCCCTTCTATACGGGCACCCAGAAAATCCTTGACACTGAGGGCCGGGTGGATCGTTTCATGCGCAAATACGGCATGGGCTCCGCCGATTCCGCCACTGGCGGTGCGGAGAAGGCCAAGCCTGCCGAGAAGGCAGCTGCCCCCGCAGCAGTCGAGCAAGCTGCTCCTGCTGCCTCAGCTGATGCCCCCGCTGCCACGGCTGACGACACAGCTCCTGTTGCCGAGGTGGTGAAGGGCGCCTGACGCCTCTGGTGTCGTTGGCCCTCTGGTGCGCCCCCTGGAGCACCTCTGGAACGCCGGATGCCCCAGGCATCCGGCTTTTTGCTGCCGTCACCCCGCCCGTCGCCCTAAGGTGAGCCCCCATGGACTCTGCCATCCTTCAAGGCCGCCTGGAGGCCACCTGCCAGGCCTTCGAAGCGCTCGAGCGCCAGCTGGCTGATCCCTCCGTCGCCGCTGATCCCGCCCAGCTGCAAACGCTGGCCCGGGAGCGGGCGCGCCTGGAGCCGATCGTCAACGACACCCGCCAGCTCCAGCGGCTAGAGCGGGAGCAGCGGGAGGCGCAGGAGTTGCTGCGCCAGCCTCGGGGCTCAGCCGATGAGGAGGAGCTGGCGGCCCTGGCAGCGGAGGAACTGCAGCTGCTGGAGGAGCGCCTGGAGGTGTTGCGTCAGCGGCTCACGGTGGCCCTGCTGCCCCGCGACCCCCGGGATGAACGCAGCGTGATGCTCGAGATTCGCGCTGGTGCTGGCGGTGATGAGGCGGCGCTCTGGGCGGGTGATCTGGCGCGGATGTATGAGCGCTATGCCATGGCCCACGGCTGGCAGGTGCAGCCCCTGAGCGCTTCGGAGGCGGAGCTGGGGGGCTTCAAGGAGCTGATCCTCTCGATCAAGGGCGATGCGGTCTACAGCCGGCTCAAGTTCGAGGCGGGGGTGCACCGGGTGCAGCGGGTGCCTGCCACCGAATCCCAGGGGCGGGTGCACACCTCCACGGCCACCGTGGCCGTGATGCCCGAGGCCGATCCGGTGGAGGTGAGCCTCGATCCGAAGGATCTGGAGATCAGCACGGCCCGCTCTGGCGGTGCCGGCGGGCAGAACGTGAACAAGGTGGAAACGGCGGTGGATCTGTTCCATAAACCCACGGGCATCCGGGTGTTTTGCACCCAGGAGCGCTCCCAGCTGCAGAACCGGGAGCGGGCTCTGGAGATCCTGCGGGCCAAGCTGCTGGAGCGAGAGCTGGCCGAAGCGGCCGATCAGGAGCGCAGTGCCCGCCGGGCCCAGGTGGGCAGTGGCGACCGGAGCGAGAAGATCCGCACCTATAACGCCAAGGACAACCGGGTGACGGACCACCGCCTGGGCCGCAATTTCTCCCTCGACACCGTGCTGCAGGGGGGTCTGGAGGAGGTGATCGAAAGCTGCATCGCCGCCGAGCAGAGCGCCAAGCTGGAGGAGCTCACCCTCCAGGCTGCGGGGGTGGGGTAGGGCCGATCAGGTCCCGATCAGGTATTTCTCCCATTCGCTGTTGAGGCCGTTGCCCATGCGGCGGCGCGCCTCGAAAGTGAGGCCGCTCAGGGGGCGGTGGGGTTCAGCCTTGAGCTGCATGCCCGCTTCGCGGGGGGTGCGGTTGCCCTTGCGCACGTTGCAGGCCAGGCAGGCGGTGGTCACGTTTTCCCAGCTGTCGGCACCGCCCCGGCTGCGGGGCACCACGTGGTCGATGGAGAGGGGATCGCTGCCGGTTCCGCAGTACTGGCAGCGGTGGTTGTCACGCTGGAACACATTGCGGCGGGTGAGGGGCATCTGCCGGTAGGGCACCCGCACGAACTGTCTTAGGCGAATCACCGTGGGCTGGTGCAAGTTGGGCCGCAGCAGGCGCTTGCGGTCGTGCTCCAGCCCCTCCGCCTTGCCCATCAGCACCATCACCATCGCCCGCTTCCAGGTGGTGATGTTCAGCGGTTCGTAGGAGGCGTTGAGAACCAGAACCTGGCCCATGGCCGCAGCTCATTTGAGCCATGCTAGGGGGAATTCTGATGAAGATCGGTGTCCCAGGCCACCGGCGCCTATCCCGACCTGGAGGTCCTGGCGGCCCTGCTGCTGGGGGAGCTGCAGGCACCCTCCCCGATCCCCCCCATCCGTGGCGTGGCGATCGATTCCCGGCGGGTGCGGCCCGGCGATCTCTTCTTCGCCCTGCCCGGCCGCCACGCCGATGGGCACCGCTTTCTGGCCGCTGCCCTGGAGGCTGGGGCGGCCCTGGTGGTGATCCGCCGCGGCTGGCCCCGGCCTGAGGGGCCTTCCCTGGCGGTGGCCGATCCCCTGGGCGCCCTGCAGCAGCTGGCGGGCTGGTATCGGCGCCGCCACATCCAGCAGGTGGTGGCGATCACCGGCAGCAACGGCAAGACCATCGTCAAGGACGCCCTGACCGCTGCGGTGGCGAGCCGCTTCCGGGTGGCCGCCAGCCCGGGGAGCTGGAACAGCCAGGTGGGGGTGCCCCTGGCGGTGCTGCAGGCGCCTCCGGGCACGGAGCTGGGGATTTTTGAGGCGGGGGTGTCGGCGCCTGGCGAGATGGCCGCCCTGGCGGGGATTCTCCAGCCCGATTTCGGGATTTTGGTGAACGTTGGGCTGGCCCACCTGGCCTCCTTCGGCAGCAGGGAAGTCACCGCCCGGGAAAAGATGGGCCTGTTTCAGGGCACGCCCCCACCCCGCTGGGTGCTCCTCCCTGAAGACCCCCTCGTTCAGGGGATCCCCCTGGCCTGCCCGGTGCTCCATCCCGGCCGGGAGCTTCCTCGGCTTCTGGCTCAGGAGCCGATTGCCAATGGCCTGCAGCTCACCCTGGCGTTCCCCGGCGAGGGCCTTCCCCGGCAGATCCCTGTGCGCACCCGTTCGGCCCCTTTGGTGCACGATCTGCTGGTGGCGATCACGGCGGCCCTGCGCCTGGGGGTGGAGTCGGAGGCCATCGTCCAGGCCCTGGACAACTATTCCTTCGGGCCCACCCGGATGGAAACCTGGCGCACGCCGGAAGGGGTGACGATCGTGAACGACACGGCCAGCTCCGATCCCCTGTCGGTGCAGGCGGCCCTCGATGCGGTGGCGGCGAGCCCCGAGGCGACGGGCAAGCGGATCTTCCTCTTCGGGGGCATGGCGGAGCTGGGGGAGCGGGACGTCCTGGAGCACCGACTCATCGGCCAGGTGGCCGCCGAGCGGGGCTTCACCCACCTGGTGCTGTTGCCCCATCCGGCCCAGGCCGCCACCGCCGAGGGCTGGAGGGCAGCGGCACCCGGGGCGCCCCTGCTGGAGGTGGCTGATCCCCTGGCCCTGCGGCGGCAGCTGCGGCAGCTGGCTCGGCGCGGTGATCTGCTGCTGGTGAAGGGCCCTTCCGCCTCCGGTCTGGCGGCCCTCGCCTGTGACCTCTGGGAGTCGATGGCGCCCCGGCGCTTCGTGGTGGATGTGGGGGCGATCCGGGAGAACATCGCCCGCTTCCGGGCCCTCTGCGGCCCCCAGGTGGCGATCCTGGCGGTGCTCAAGGCCTGGGCCTACGGCACGGAGCTGGCCCGCCTGGCCGCGGCCCTGCAGGAGGGTGGTGTGGATTGGATCGGCGTTTCGGCCGCGGATGAGGGGGCGATCGTGCGGCGGGCCGGGGTGCACCTGCCGATCCTGGTGCTCCTGATGGACAGCGACGAGGTGGACAAGGCCGTGCGTCACCGGCTCACCCCGGTGGTGTATTCCCACGCCTTCGCCCTGGCCCTAATCGAATCCCTGCGGGCCATGGAGGCCAGCCTGGAGGTGCACCTGGAGATCGAAACCGGCATGGGCCGCCTGGGGGTGCCCCCTGAGGACGCCCTGGCGGTGGCCCGGCTGCTGCGCAGTTCCGGGGTGGTGCGGCTCAGTGGCGTGATGACCCACCTGGCCTCTGCCGATGATCCCTCCGCCGATGGCGACACCCGCCTCCAGCTCGCCGTGTTCGACCAGGTGGTGGCCCAGCTCCGGGCCGAGAGTGAGGAGCCCCTCGTGGTGCACGCCGCGGCCACCTCCGGGGCGGTGCGTTTTCCGGAGGCTCGCTACGGCATGGTGCGCCTGGGGCTGGGGCTTTACGGCATCGCTCCCTCACCTGCAGTGGCCGAGGGGCTGGATCTGCAATTGGCCGTGGCGTTCCTGAGCCGCCTGGCCCAGGTGAGCACCCTGCCGAAGGGCCAGCGGGTGGGATACAACGGCATCTACGTGATCGAGGCCCAGGAGCAGCGGGTGGGCATCGTGGCCGCCGGCTACAACGATGGCGTGCCCTGGAGTCTCTCCAACACCGGCGCGGTGATGCTCCAGGGCCGGCGGGTGCCGGTCATCGGCCGGGTGTCGATGGATTCGATGGCGATTGATCTCTCCGCCGCTCCCCAGGCTGCCGTGGGGGATGAGGTGCTGCTCTTCGGCACCCATGAGGGCCACACCCTGCGGCCGGAGGAGGTGGCCGCCACCGCCAGCACCATCCCCTACGACCTGCTGGTGCACGTGGACAGCCGGCGGGTGCAGCGGCTCTTCCGCAGTGAGTAGCCATCCCGCAAGGCCACGGGCGGGGGTGGTGGGCTTGCTGGAGCGTGTGGCGTTAAGCTCAGGAAGCCGCTGGAGAGGTGGCTGAGCGGTTGAAAGCGGCTCCCTGCTAAGGAGTTACAGGAGGCAACTTCTGTCGAGGGTTCGAATCCCTCCCTCTCCGTTGAAACAAGGTGTGCCTTCAGCAGGAGAGTTTCTCGGCTGCTGGCAACCTCATTTGCCACCCATCAGCTCCCGGCTGATGGCAGGCAGCAGGGTTTCATCCCTGGCACAGACCTCCCCTTCGCTGAAGGCCACCAGCAGGGTCGGCGCCAACCCTTCGGCTTCCACATAGGCCGCATCGTGGCGGGCCTGGCTCATCCAGCCGGCCTTGCTCCAGAGCTGGGCGCCCTCTGGCAGCCCGCCCCCAAGAAAGCCATCCACCTGGTTTTCCGGATCCGCCGCCCGCTGCTCCGGCTCCAGGGAGCGGGCCAGCAACCCCTGCATCCGCAAGCTCGCGGGGGGAGACACCATCGCTCCGGCCATCACCGCCTGCAACAGCCTGGCGGTGCCCTCGCTGCTCAGCCGGTTGCGGTTGGCATTGGCCTCCCCGTAGCTCTGCCGCTCCCGGCCATAGGGACCATCCCCCCAGGTTTTCTGGCAGGCATTGCACCCCTCCAGCTCCGGCCACCCCAGCCCCGCCAGCCAGCGGTTCACTGCCTGGCGCTGCTCACTCCACCGTGCAAACGGTTCCGCGGGCAGTTCCACACCACTGGTGGTGCCGCTCAGCAGATCCACCAGATAGCCCGTGGCATCGTTGCTGGAATCCCGCACCATGTCAGCCAGGGCCCGCCGCAGTTCGTCGCCGGAGGCGAGCCATTGCCGCTGGATCCAGGCCTCCACCGCCACCAGATACACCAGTTTCACCACGCTGGCCGGATACCGCAGCTGGCTCCCACGCCAATGGGCCCCAGCCCCGGCTTGCTCCAGGGGGCAGCCCCAGCTCTCCTCACTCCAGCTGCGCAGGGAGGCTGGATAGCGCACCCAGGTGAGCGACAGCCGCTCCCCCAGCCCGGGCCGCCCTTGGGCCTCCAGCTCGGCCACCAGACCCTCCAGCTGTTGCTGCATCGCCCCATCGGCGCGGTAGAACGCCATCACCTCACGCCCCTGGCGATGGCGACATTAGGAACGGCCGGGTCGCCCGGAGCACCTGAATCCTTGGAGGGCAGCCTCTGGCGCCTCCTTTCGCCCCTGGATGCCTACAGCCGGCCCCAGGGTCAGGGCCTGGCCACCCAGGTGGCAGTCGGGCGTCATCTGCGGGTGCTGGATGCTTCTGCGGAGGGGGTCTCGACCCGCCTGCGGGTCAGGCTTCTGGAGGATGGCTACCCCTGCTGGCTCAACCGCAGTGAGCTCGCCCGCCAGGCTGAACCGGTGGCCGCCTCGCCGGCGCCCCGCGCTTGGGATCGCCTGGGGATTGAGGCCTGCCTGCCTGCCGTTCTCGCCTTTGCCCATCAGGCCCTGGAGGTGCCCAACCGCTATCTCTGGGGCGGCACCCTGGGCCCTGATTTCGACTGCTCCGGCCTGGTGCAGGCCGCCTTTGCCAAGAGCGGCATCTGGCTCCCCCGGGATGCCTATCTGCAGGAACGGTTCTGCCGCCCTGTGGCCGTGCAGCCCGGGCAGACCAGCCTTCTGCTACCTGGCGACCTGATCTTCTTCGGCACGCCGCAGCGCTGCACCCATGTGGGGCTTCACCTCGGCGGGGGGCGGTATCTGCACAGCTCAGGCCAGGAGCATGGCCGCAATGGGCTGGGGGTGGATGATCTCCACCCGGCCAACCCCGATCCGGTGGCCACCCATTACCGGCTGACCCTGCGGGGGGCTGGACGGGTGATGCACAGCCATGATGGCTCTGCCCTACCTCCCTAGGGCAGCCCTTTTGCTCCTTGCCGGCGATGGCGGATCCTGTCGGTCTCAGTTCTGCCCTGGGCGATGCGGCTCCGGAGCTTTCCGTGGTGGTGCCCCTCTACAACGAGGAAGGGAGCCTCCAGCAGCTGGTGGAGAAGCTCCTGGCCGCCCTCCGGCCCCTGGGCATCCCCTTTGAACTGGTGCTGGTGGATGACGGCTCCAGGGATGCCACCCCCCAGCTCCTGAGCCGGCTGGCGGCTGAGGTGCCGGAACTGGTGGCCGTGCTCCTGCGCCGCAACTACGGCCAGACCGCCGCCATGGCCGCGGGCTTTGACAGCAGCCGGGCGCCGATCATCGTGACCCTGGACGGGGATCTGCAGAACGACCCGGCCGATATCCCGCTCCTGCTCGACACCCTGGAGGAGGGCTATGACCTGGTGAGCGGCTGGCGGCATCAGCGCCAGGATGGCGCTCTGAACAGGCTGTTGCCCTCTCTGATCGCCAACCGGTTGATCGCCCGGGTCACCGGGGTGCGCCTCCACGACTACGGCTGCTCCCTCAAGGCCTACCGCCGGGAGGTGGTGGCCGACATGAACCTCTACGGGGAGCTCCATCGTTTCCTGCCGGCCCTGGCTTTCATCGAAGGGGCCCGGATCGGGGAGGTGCGGGTGCAGCACCATCCGCGGCGTTACGGCAAGAGCAAATACGGCATCGATCGCACCTTCCGGGTGCTGATGGACCTGCTCACGGTGTGGTTCATGAAACGCTTCCTCACCCGCCCAATGCATGTGTTCGGTCTGGCGGGGCTGGCCAGCCTGGGCCTGGGGCTGGTTGTGGCCCTCTGGCTGGTGGGGGAGAAGCTCCTGCTGGGCACCGATATCGGCAACCGCCCCCTGCTGCTGATGGCTGTTCTGGCCATTCTCAGCGGGGTGCAGCTCTTCAGTTTCGGCCTGCTCGCCGAACTGCAGATGCGCACTTATCACGAAAGCCAGGGGCGCCCGATCTACCGGGTGCGGGCCACTTTGCGGGGAGCGGCTGCGGGCGCCTGAGTCCTGGCGGGCCTGGGGGTGGGCCTGCCCCGGAAGGCCTCCATCGCCAGGGCCGCCTCCCGCATCACCCGCGGGTCGGGATCCCGCAGGCCTTGTTGCAAGAGCGGAAGCACGTCCCTGTGGGCCCAGGCCCGGGCTAGCCGCATGGCCTCCAGCCGCTGGCCCCCTCCAGCCCGGTAGTGCCGTTTCAGCTCCCGCAACCAGGTTTGCCGTTCGTGGGCCGGCATGCGGGGCTCCGGCTTGGAGCCAAGGGAGGTCTGGGGTGACCAGAGCACGGCCCCACCTTCTAGGTCCGCAGGGGCGTCCTGGAGCGTCTGACGGGCTTCCCACACCAGGGTGTTCTGAGCCCGATTGAGGGCGGCTACCCCTTGGGTGTCGGTGGTGGTGAGGAGGGGGCGCGGCCGACGGCCTGCCAACCACAGGCCGGCAGCCAGAACGACGGCCACAACGCCGATCAGGGAGGTGTTCATCGCTGCTGAACTTTTATGTCACCCCCCGCCCGGGCCTGGGGGCAGTGCTGAGAGGTCTCCCTACAGTACCGGCGGTATGTACCTGGCCTCGCCATGACTGGAAGTTTCGCCGCTGCCTGGATGCCCTCGGTGTTCATCCCCCTGGTGGGAATCCTCGGCCCCGCCGTGGCCATGGCCCTGCTGTTCAACGTGATCGAAGCCCGCGACTGATCCGTCGCGGCTGCCCTCCACAGACCCTTCCCTTCTCCTTTCACGCACCCTTCGCCATGACCGTCACCCCCGTGGCCGACCCCTGTGTCGGCAACCTGGCGACCCCCGTCAACAGCAGCTACTTCACCAAAGCCTTTCTGAATGCTCTGCCGGCCTATCGCCCCTCGCTCTCGCCCAACCGGCGGGGGTTGGAGGTGGGCATGGCCCATGGCTTCTTCCTCTTCGGACCCTTTGCCCTCACCGGCCCCCTCCGCCTCACCGAATACGCCAACACCGCAGGGCTCCTGGCCACCATCGGCCTGGTCTCCATCCTCACGGTGTGCCTGTCGATCTACGGCACGGCCGGCCGCGGCCCCAATGTGCAGCCCCCCGATGCCACGATCGACAACCCCCCCGCGGATCTCTTCACCAAGGCGGGTTGGGCGGAATTCGCCAGTGGGTTCTGGCTGGGTGGCTGTGGTGGCGCAGCCTTCGCCTGGTTCCTCTGCAGCACGGCGATTGTTTCGCCTCTGGTGAAGATCGCCGGTGGGGTGTGGAGCGTCAACTGACCCCATCGGACAACTCCTGACAAAAACCCGCCAAAGGGCGGGTTTTTCATGGGGTGACAAGGATTTGATGGTAAGGATTTGACCCTGGCTTCAGGCTCCATTGTGTGCTGCTGAGGCCCGGATGCGCCGGCGCATTCTGCGGGTCCAGCCGTAGGTGATGGGCAAGCCGAGAGCTGCCAACGGGGCAGGGGTGGCGACCACGGTGATCGTTTGACCGCTGATTGGGGTGCCCATCGGCATGTCGAGAAGGTTCCATTTGCCAAGCTCGCCGAGCTGGGTGATGCCCAAAGCACTGAGGGTTGTGTTGTTGTAGGTGGAGGTGGAGGTGAAGGGAGTGTTGGCGGTGTATTGGGAGCCAATCAGGCCGATGTTCCCTTCCAGACCAAAGAACAGGCCGGTGGAGCTGTTGGCTTCTGCAAATGCGTTTGAGGCGCCCAAAAATTGCTGTGGACCGGTAATGGAGTAGATAAAGCCTGCGGTTGTGGAATCACCGATGCAGACGGCCGCAGTATCGGGTTTGATGGCCCCATTCGTTGGCGGGGTGAGAATTGGAGCTGTGTTATTTCCGCAAACAGCAGTACCAATTGTCATGGGCAGATTCAAGCTGCCTTCAGCCTTGATCACAACATCGGGCCCAACTTGTTTGATCTCAATTAAAACTTGTGAATAGACCGCTTCTGCAATGATGAAGATGGAAGATGCGGCAATAAAGGGAAAGCCGAATCTCTCTATTTTCCTGATAAGTTTTAGCACATTAAAAAAATAAACTTCCCCACATTAGCGCGATTTGCGAAGAATTTCGCACAGACTGTCTGAATCATTGGCTTTCCACATGTTTGCTGTGGACACACTCTGAGATTCGTTGCAGGGAACTGGATCGCCATGAAAAAGCCCCCGGCCAAGCGCCGGGGGCGAAAATTGTCCCTCGTGGAGGCAGGATCGGAGGTGGTTAGCCGAACTTGCCCGCCGTGGAAGCGATCAGGAAAGCGGCGTAGGTGAGGAAGAAGCCCACGGTGAAGTGAGCCAGACCGACCACCCTGGCCTGAACGATCGAGAGCGCCACGGGCTTGTCACGCCAGCCCACAAGGTTGGCGAGCGGAGTGCGCTGGTGAGCCCAGACGATGGTTTCGATCAGTTCCTGCCAGTAGCCCCGCCAGGAGATCAGGAACATGAAGCCCGTGGCCCACACCAGGTGACCGAAGAGGAACATCCACGCCCACACTGCCAGGTTGTTGGTGCCGGAGGGGTTGTACCCGTTGATCAGCTGGGAGCTGTTGAGCCACAGATAGTCGCGGAACCAGCCCATGAGATAGGTGCTGGATTCGTTGAACTGGGCCACGTTGCCCTGCCAGATGGCCAGGTGCTTCCAGTGCCAGTAGAAGGTGACCCAGGCCACCGTGTTCAGAGCCCAGAACAGAGCCAGGTAGAAGGCGTCCCATGCGGAGATGTCGCACGTGCCGCCCCGGCCGGGGCCATCGCAGGGGAAGGAGTAACCGAAGTCCTTCTTGTCGGGCATCAGCTTGGAACCCCGGGCATCCAGGGCGCCCTTCACCAGGATCAGGGTGGTGGTGTGCAGCCCCAGGGCGATGGCGTGGTGCACCAGGAAGTCGCCGGGGCCGATCTGCAGGAACAGGGAGTTGTTGCCCGCATTCACCGCATCCAGCCAGCCGGGCAGCCAGACGGCACCAGGGCCGGGAGCGTTGCTCACCAGGCTGTCGGGGTTGGCCAGCAGCACATCCATCCCGTAGAGGGCCTTGCCGCTCGCCGCCTGAACGAACTGAGCGAACACGGGCTCCACCAGGATCTGCTTCTCTGGGGCACCGAAGGCCACCACCACGTCGTTGTGGACGTAGAGGCCGAGGGTGTGGAAGCCCAGGAAGAGCGACACCCAGCTGAGGTGGCTGATGATCGCTTCCTTGTGCTCCAGCATCCGCGCCAACACGTTGTCCCTGTTCGCCTCCGGGTCGTAATCCCGGATGAAGAAGATGGCACCGTGGGCGAAGGCACCGCACATCAGGAAGATGGCGATGTACTGGTGGTGGGTGTAGAGGGCCGCCTGGGTGGTGTAATCCCGCGCGATGAACGCGTAGGAGGGCAGCGCATACATGTGCTGCGCCACCAGACTGGTGACCACACCCAGGGACGCCAGCGCCAATCCCAGCTGGAAGTGCAGGGAGTTGTTGATGGTGTCGTAGAGGCCTTTATGGCCCGCTCCCAGGTCACCGGGGGTGCCCTTGGGGGGGTTGTGGGCGTCCAGAATCTCCCGGATCGAGTGGCCGATACCGAAGTTGGTCCGGTACATGTGGCCAGCGATCACGAAGATGCAGCCGATCGCCAGGTGGTGATGGGCGATGTCCGTCAGCCAGAGGGATTCCGTCTGCGGATGGAAGCCACCCAGGAAGGTGAGGATCGCTGTGCCGGCGCCGGTGCTAGTGCCAAAGAGTTGGCCTGCAGCATCGGGGTTCTGGGCATAGACGCCCCAGTTCCCGGTGAAGAAGGGACCCAGTCCTGCGGGGTGGGGAGCCACCGAGAGGAAGTTGTCCCAGCCCACGTGCACCCCCCGGGATTCGGGAATGGCCACGTGC
Organism: Cyanobium sp.; assembly: GCA_046075745.1. Classification (GTDB taxonomy): domain Bacteria; phylum Cyanobacteriota; class Cyanobacteriia; order PCC-6307; family Cyanobiaceae; genus Cyanobium. The sequence continues at coordinate 13,415 of JBJTQT010000212.1, forward strand.
ACCAGGTGTCCCGTCCAGGCGATCGAGCTGAAGCCGAAGAGCACAGCCAGGTGGTGGTTCAGGCGGGATTCCGCATTTTTGAACCAGGCCAGGGAGGGGAGGAACTTGGGCTGAAGGTGAAGCCAGCCGGCAAAGAGAGCCCAGATCGAGAGGATCATCATGAAGATGGATCCCTGGTAGAGCTCGGCGTTGGTGCGCATGCCGATGGTGTACCACCAATGGTAGAGGCCGGAATAGGCCACGTTCACCGGTGAGGAGGCGCCGGCCTGGGTGAAGGCCGTGATGGCGCCCTGGCCGAAGTGGGGATCCCAGATCGCGTGGGCGATGGGACGCACGTGCAGCGGATCGGCGACCCACTGCTCAAAGTTGCCCTGCCAGGCGATGTGGAACAGGTTGCCCGAAACCCACAGGCCAATGATGGCCAGGTGTCCGAAGTGGGTGGAGAAGAGCTTTTGAAAGCCTCTCCTCGGTCATGCCGTCGTGGCTCTCGAAGTCGTGAGCCGT
>JBJTQT010000213.1:0-4385 GCA_046075745.1 Cyanobium sp.
CGATGTCGCGTTTGATCTGGACATACAGGTGATCGGGATCCTTGTACTGCCGCGGCAGGGAGTGGTGAAGGGCCGTGAGCCGATGCCAGCAGACGCTGCGCTTGATCTTGTCAACGGTTTTTCCTTCTCGGATCAGGATGCGCAGGGCTTTGCAGTAGAGCGAGTAGCTGGCTTCTAGCTCACCGATGGTGAGGGTGGTCGTGAAGGTGGTCTGACCCATGCAGGTTGTCTTGGGCGCAGCTTTGATGTTCAGATACTGACCTGCCAGGCCGATGCCCCCATTTGGGGACAGCTCAGTCGTCGTAGACGCGGCAGTTCATGTTGGAGGGTTTGAGATCACAGAAAACCTCCAGTGGTGATGGGGCTTCTGCGGCTTCTGGATGCCGCTTCTGATACTCCTCCAGTTCCGTAATCCGCTGCTCGAGCTTGCGGGCAATGGCCTGATCCCCCTTGGTCTGGGCATCGGCTAGTTCAGATCGGTAGGACTGGAGCTGGTCGTGAATGCTGGCCATGGCCTCAGAGCGGTGGGCTACGAAAAAAGCCCGGTGAATTTAACCCTGAACCGGCTCGATCCAGATGAAGGAGCGGCACCTGGAGCCATTACTTCGAGTAGGTCTACCCATTTTTCGCGAATGGAGTGTCCTGGTTTTTTAGTTTGGCGAACGGTTCACCGTTTCGGATCCCTCCATGGCTGATGCTCCCTACCTCGTGGCTCTGGCCCTTCTAGAGATTGGAGGCAAGCGCGCCCTGCCTCTCGCCGGCCGATCCCAGCCTGCCTCTGCCGCCGAAGCCTCGGATCCAGGGGATGAGGGCCGCACCCTCGCCCTGGAGCTCCTGCTGCGCCTCTGGCAGCGCAGTGATGAGGGGCCGATTCAGCGGGTCGCTGGGGACAACAGCCTGCTCCTGGTGGAGATGCCCCTGGAGCTGATGAGTGAGCAGCTCCCCCTGCTCAAGGCCAGCTGGATTGCCGGTGGCGACACCACTGATCTCCTGCAGAGGCTGGAGGAGCTGGCGGTCCGGGGTTGGCGCATCCTGTTCGCCAAATATGAGCCCGTCAGCTACCAGCCCTGGCCCTGATGCCTCCGCCTGGCTCGAATGCGAGGCTGAGGGATTCTGCCATGAATGCCATGGGCCCTAAGGCTGCCCTGCCTCTCGCCGCCGCGGTGCTGCTTGCCCTCCCCGCCGCCGCAGCTCCCTGGCGGGAGGAGCCAGCTGTGGCGGCACTGTTCCGCCAGGCGGGCGTGGAGGGCACCTTCGTGGTGCTGGAGGAGGGCAGCGGGCTGCTGCGCGGCCACAACCGGGCCCGGGCGGAGCAGCGCTTCTCGCCGGCCTCCACTTTCAAGATCCCCAACGCTCTGATCGGCCTCTCCCTCGGTGCCGTGAGCAGTGTGGATGAGGTGATCCCCTATACGGGCGAGGCTGATCCCTTCATGCGGGAGTGGCTGCAACCCATGGGGCTGCGCGGTGCGATCCGGGTCTCGAATGTGCCCCTGTTTCAGGAGCTGGCACGCCGCATTGGCCTGGAACGCATGGGCGAGGCGGTGCGGCGGCTCGGCTATGGCAACGCGCAGATCGGCAGCACTGTCACCACCTTCTGGCTGTGGGGGCCCCTGGCGATCAGTGCGGTGGAGCAGACCCGCTTCCTGTCTCGTCTGGCCCACCAGACCCTGCCCTTCCCCATTGCAGCCCAGCAGCAGGTGGCGGAGATCACCGAGGTGGATTCCGGACCGGGCTGGAGCCTCCATGCCAAGACGGGCTGGCAATATGCCCCGGGTGCTGGTGTGGGCTGGTGGGTGGGTTGGGTGCAGCGCGGGGATCGGATCACCCCCTTTGCCCTCAACATCGCCATGACCGGATCAGCAGATGCCCCCAGGCGCGAGCAGCTGGGGCGCAGCAGCCTGCGGGCGCTTGGGATCCTGCCGGGTTCATGACGGCCGGCTGACACCACGCCGATGGCCAGCTAAGACGATCGGCGCACCGGGCAGCAGCCCGCTCACCCTGCAGCCCTTCGGCATGGGCGGCGGTGGTTTCGGGTTGCCGGGGGATTTCACGCCCCCCTCGCGCTTCGTGCGCATGGTGTATTTCACCCAAGGAGCCATCCCGGCCGCGGATGCCGACGGCGCAGCCTTCCAGTTGTTTCACATCCTCAACAACTTCGACATCCCCTATGGCGTGACCCAACCGCCCAAGGGAATGCCCCAGACCGATGCCGACTTCACCACCTGGACCTCCGTATCGGATCCGCGGAACCGGCGCTTCAGCTGGCGCACTTATGGCGACCCCCGTATCAAGGCCGTGGATCTGCGCCAGGCCCTCAGGGCGGCCGGCAGCCAGCTTCGCCTCCTGCCGATGGGATCCCAGCGTCCCACCGACAGAACAGCACCGATCCCGGTGGTGGTGCCTTAGGAGCCGCCTGCAGGGGCCGATTCAGCGCAACGTGAGCAGATCGCGGCTGCCGCTGATCGCCTGCACCGCCAGCAGCAGGGCGCTGAGGAAGGCGGCACCGGTGTGCACCCGCCGCCATGCTGGCCGGCTGCGGATCTCCGGTGCGGCCGCCATGGCAAATAGCAGCAGGCCACTGAGCAGCACGCCGCTGATGGCATGGTTGCCCCACACCCGCTCCCAGGGATTCTGACCAGCGAACCAGAGCAGCGGCTGGGCCACGAGCAGAGCCAGGGCCCCCCAGCTCAGCAGGGCGGCGGTGGCACGGGCGGCCGGGCGCCGCAGGCGCCAGAGGGCCACACAGCCCCCCAGGGCCACCGCTGCAGGCAGTAGCAGGGCGGCTCCTGCAGCGGTGGCGGCGCCCCCATGACGGGCCAGGTTGGCGGCCAGGGCCAACAGCACTGCCACCACGGTGCCTGTGGTGACCCACCGGCCGTGATCCACATGCTCCACGGGCACGGTGGCGGCAATCGGGTTGATCTCCAGCCGTTTCTCCCGCACCAGGATCCCCAGCCGGATCGTGGCACCCACCACCGGATAGACGAACAGGATCATCAGCACAGGATGGAGCAACTGCAGCCAGTCCACGGCTGAGAGCTTGGGGTCAGGCATGGCCGCTCAGGCAGGGGGTGCGAGATCAAGGGCGGCCGCAATGGCTGGCTGGCTGTACCAGCTCCAGGGGCCTTCCTTCACGGGCTCGATCCCCAGTTCCTTCCGCAGCTCTGCGAGGTTCTGCTCCATGCGCTCCTCCCAGATCACGGGGAAGAGCAGCTGGGCCTGGGAGGCGAGTTCCAGGCCGTGGTGAATCATGCGGAAGGTGTAGCTCGCGGTTTTCAGACGCTCCTGGTGGGTGCTCAGCTCCGATTCGGGCGTGTCGTTGCGGAACCAGGTGAGCAGCAGACTCATCAGATCGAGGAAGGCCAGCCCTGGATGGTTGAATTGCCCGACGCTGATGCTGATCACCCCCGCCTCTCCATAACTGTCAAGACTGAAGCCGCTGAGGATGTGGTGAATGTCGTGGGTGGCAAAGACGCGGTAGTTGATGTAATCAGCATCTTCGGCCAGATCGTTGAAAAAGCCAGGCTCGGGGAAGAAGTTGATGTCATAGCCCAACGTTTCCAGCACGGTCACAAAGGTGTGACCCAGGGAGCCTTTCGGCAGGCGGCGCAGCGCAACGTGGTCATAAGGGCCGCTCAACCGCCGCTCCTGGATCAGTCTCCGGGACTGCGCATCATTACCAAGAATCTTCTCGCAGAGCTGCATGGGGGCCGACGAGCGAAGCCGGTGGGAGAGGAGGAAGGCATTGCTGGCGGATTGGCCGGAGCCTGCTGCCAGATCCACCAGGGAGAGAAACTCCTGGATGTGCTCCTGCGTGGCGATTTGATCGAGGTAGCGGAAGGCCATGCTGCTGGGCACGCTGAGCACTGCTTGATTCTGCAGGACCCCCCCACTGCTGCCTCCGCCCTGCCCCGGGATCTCCCCGCTGTAGGGTGATTGGGATTCAACGAACACTCTTCAGCGGTTTTGACCCGGTGCGGTGAGCTCCATAAGACTTCTCCCCAAGGCCAGCGACTTTCTCCAGGGATTTCGACGAATCGTTCCCTACCCCTTTTGCTATTTCATGACCATTTATGTCGGTAATCTTTCCTTCGATGCCGAAGTGGAAGATCTCAAGCAGCTGTTTGCAGAGTATGGCTCTGTGAACAAGTGCACCCTCCCCCTCGACCGGGACACCGGTCGGAAGCGTGGTTTCGCCTTTGTTGACATGGCGTCAGCTTCTGAAGAAACCAAGGCCATCGATGATCTCCAGAACGTGGAGTGGATGGGCCGCAACATCCGCGTCAACAAAGCGGAGCCCCGCAGTGGTGGGGGTGGTGGTGGCGGCCAGCGCTGGTGAGTCCAGCCCCAATGACGCCCGCTCGGCGCCAGCCCCGAGCGCCCAA
>JBJTQT010000214.1:0-2557 GCA_046075745.1 Cyanobium sp.
CCCGCCCGGTGCAGGTGGCACCGAGGGGGCCGAGATGGCTGATGTCATCGGCCTCAGACCAAATGGAGGCATAGGCCTGGGCATCACCCGCCAGCAGACGATTGCCCGCGGCGTAAAATGCATCAGCCGCTTCTTGGAGAGTGGAGGCCATGGGCGGTGACAAGGGAAAAAGGGGGGAATTCTGAGAATTGGGAGGAGGTGGAGAACGTTGCTCAAGCCTCGCTGGGATGGGCGATCACCCGGTCGATCAGGCCGTACTCCACCGCCTCGGCGGCACTGAGGAAGTAGTCGCGATCGGTGTCTTTGGTGATCTTCTCCAGGGGCTGGCCGGTCATGTCCGCCATGGATTGGTTGAGCATGTCCTTGATGCGCAGGATTTCCCTGGCCTCGATTTCGATGTCACTGGCCTGGCGCTGGCTGGTGCCCCCCAGGGGCTGGTGGATCATGATGCGGCTGTGGGGCAGGGCCAGACGTTTGCCCTTCGTTCCGGCCGCCAGCAGGAAGGCTCCCATGCTCGCGGCCAGGCCCACGCAGATGGTCACCACATCCGACTTGACATATTGCATCGTGTCAAAGATCGCCAGGCCTGCCGTGACGGAGCCGCCGGGAGAATTGATATAGAGATAGATCGGCTTTGAGTTGTCGTCTGAATCCAGATACAGCATCTGGGCCACCAGGCTGTTGGCCACCGCATCACTCACTTCCTGTCCAAGGAAAAGGATGCGCTCCACTCCCAGCCGGGTGTAGATGTCCACCCAGCGTTCGTATTGGCTGCCGGGAAGACGGTAGGGGACGCTTGGAGTGCCGATGGGCATGGGGGATTGGAGGGGGTGGTGGAAGGAAAATGGGTGGTGGAGAGGGCTAGCCCACGGCGGCGGCGACCTGATCCGGAAGGGGCAGCTGTTTACGGCTGCTGAGCACCCGATCGATGAGGCCGTACTCCAGGGCCTGATCGGCCGTGAGATAGGTCATGCGGTCAGAGTCCTTGGCCAGCTGCTCCACTGATTTGCCAGTGTTTTCCGCGAGGATCTCCAGCATGGTGTGCTTGTTGTGAAGCACTTCCTTCGCTCTGATCTGCAGATCACTGGCCTGGCCTCGTGCTCCCGATCGCGGCTGATGCAACACAATGGAGGCATGGGGAAGGGCGGCGCGCTGGCCCTTGGTTCCCGCACTGAGAATCATGGCCGCCGTGCCCATCGCCTGGCCGATGCAGATGGTGTGCACCGGGGGCTTGACGTAGCGGAGGGTGTCGCAGATGGCGAAGGCTTCTGTTTCAAACCCAATGGCATCACCCGAATACCAGCTGGTGCCCGTGGAGTTGATGTAGAAATAAATTGGCTTTTCAGGATTATCAAATTCCAGAAACAGCAGCTGGGCAATGATCAGCTCGGTCACATCAATACCCAGTTGCCGTTTGGCATCATCGGAGGAAAACAGCGGCAACCCCAGATAAACGATGCGTTCCTTGAGCAGCAGGGAAGGAAGATCAGGTGGGGGCGTGCGCAGCACCGCGGAATCACCGTAGTAAGGGGCTGACACCGTCATCCACAAGCCATGCAGGATTTCAAGTACTCTAGCTGGGGCTGGCTGGGGGTTGCTCACCGGAGGCGACGGGTTTTCCACCTCCCTTCACCGCTGCCCGCTCCTTGGGCCGGTCCTTTTCCTGCCTGGCAAACACCATCCTGCCGGTGGGCGTCTGCAGAGCCCCAGTGACCGTGACGGTGAGGCGCTCCCCGATGCGCTTGCGGGCCTCCTCCACCACCACCATGGTGCCGTCCTCCAGGTAGCCCACCCCCTGGTCTGCTTCCTTGCCTTCCCGCACGATCTTCAGCTGCAGGGAGTCTCCCGGCTGAACCTCAGGGCGAAGGGCAATGACGAGTTCGCTGAGATTCACCACCCGCTGCTCCTGCAGGCCAGCCACCTGGGCGAGGTTGAAATCGGCGGTGAGCAGGGTGCCACCGGTATCGGCCGTGAGCTTGAGAAGCTTGTCATCCACACCCTTGCCCTCGTAGCGGGTGCTGTTGATCACAATCCGGCGGCCGTAGGCGTCCCGCAAGGCCCCCAAAAGCTTCAGCCCACGCCGTCCCTTGCCTCGCTTCTCAGCGTTGCTGGAATCGGCCAGGGCCTGCAGTTCATCAATCACGGCCTGGGCCACGATCACCTGCCCTTCCAGCAAGCCAGAGGCCAGCAGCCCCTCGATGCGTCCATCGATGATCACACTGGTGTCGAGGATCTTGGCTGTGGCCGGCTGGAGCACACCCTCCGCCACCAACAGCGCTTCGGTGCTGGAGGGATTGAAGAGGCGCAGCAGCGTGCGGCCGTGCACCTCCGCCAGGTTGTAACCGAGCACCCCGAAGAACACATTGCTCAGCACCGCAGCCAGGGGCTTCACGAGCACCACCTCCCAAGGGAGGGGAAGCAGCAGGATCGGTGCCAGGAGCAGATTGGCCACCAGCAGCCCCAGAATCAGACCCACAGCCCGGCTGATGAGCAGATCCGTGGGCATGCTGCGCACCTGTTGCATCAGGCGCCGCCGCAGCTGCTGAAAGAAGAAGCC
>JBJTQT010000215.1:0-4348 GCA_046075745.1 Cyanobium sp.
GTCGGGGGGTTGTAGCCCACAATCCGATAGCGCATCTCGGTGTTGTTGGCTGGGGTGCCGATCTTCTCGCCCACGCCAAGTAAGCGAAGCACGTCTGTGGGGTTTCCTGCTTTTTGACTCGAAAAGCTTCCCCGCACGGAGAGCCGGCAGTTAGGGGGCGGGGCGGCCACGACCCACCTGTTGGCTGTGGCATCCCAGCCGGCGGCCAAAAGGAAGCCGAAATAGGGATCGTTCGCCCCCTTGGCGGAGGGATTCAGGGCAATCAACACCCGGCTCATCCCACTCTCTGCCGCCTGCCGTGCAGCCTGGGCATCGGATTGCTTCGTTGCCATCAAATAGCTGTTTGTGCTCCGGCTCGCCAGGGTCACCGCCCCCCGGATCAGCAGCAACACCACTGGAAACACCAGCGGCATGGCAAAAGCCTTCTCCCCACCAGGCGGGAGCCCGCTCCCCAGGAGCGATTTGAGCTGGCGTTGGCCCGCGCCCAAGAATCGTCTCGGAAGGGTTCGTCAATATATAGGCAGAGTTGAATAAATCTTGCCCAGCCCCTGTGGGCAGATCCCCATCCGGTGCCCCGCCAGCCCCTGCGCCTAGCCGGAGGGGGCCGGCGCCCGCATCTCCAGGCTGATTGGCAGCTGGCCGCCGCTGCGCAGGGGAAAGGCCTGCCGCAGCTTCAGTCGCATCACTCCCGGCGCCTCCTCCTCCACCTCCAACCCCCCCGGCGCCAGCCCATCCAGCAGCACCCTGTTCTGCGCCGCTCCGCTGCTCAGCTCTCCCCCCAGCCCATAGGCCGGCCCGCAGCGCATCAGCACCTGCCCCCGCCAGATCGGGCTCGGCGCTGCCCCCAGGCTGTAGGTGATCCAGCGCCCCTCCACCTCCAGCTGCAGCACCGGCGCCCGGCCCCCCAGGCTGCAGGTGGCCCCCAGCCCCGTGGCTGGCCGCCAGCGCTGGGCCGCCGCCAGCTCCTCCCGCAGCATCGCCAGGGTGCGGCGCTGCACCGCCCGCTCCCGCAGCAGCAGCGCCAGCCGCTCGCCACTGCGGCCCGCGGTGATCAGCCCCTGCACCACCACCCCCGTCACCACCAGAGCCAGGGCCAGGGCCACCAGCAGCTCCGCCAGGGTGAAGCCCGCCGCGCGCTTCACAGCACCCCCTCCGGCTCACAGCCGCCCGGGCCCTCCCGCCCCACCCGGGTGATGCCCAGGGGCAGGCTCACCACCACGCAGCGCACCAGGGCCGTGCCCCGGCTCCGCAGCCACACCGTGCCGCCATCCAGCACCAGCCCGTTGGCCGTGAAGCGCACCGGATCGGGCAGGTTGTGGCTCAGCTCCACCCCCTCCGCCACACCCCCATCCACCCCCGGGCAGGGCGGCAACACCGCGCTCCCAGGCGCCTGCCAGCCCCCAGGCCCCAACGCCAACCCGCAGGCCTTCCCCTCCCGCAGCGCCGCCGCCCTCGCCTCCTCCAGCCCGCCCACCAGCCGCTGGCTGGCCCCCTGCAGCCTTTGGCGCGCCTGGGCCTCCACCTCCCCCCGGCTGGCCCAGCCCGCCACCCCCAGCACCAGCGCCAGGGCCAGCAGCAGCTCAATCACGCTCCAGCCCGGCTCCCGTTCACGCCCCATGGCTGCCCTCCCGGCAGAGCCCAAGGGCCGCGGGGCTCAGCAGCCGCTCCCGCCGCACACCCCCCGCCTCCCAGCGCAGGTGCAGCAGCCCCGGCCCGCTTGGCGGAAGCGTGAGGGTGGCCGGTGCCTCGCCGGCCCTCGCCAGGGCACTGGGCAGGGCCCGCAGCAGGGGCAGCAGCTGGCCCGCCGCCACCTGGCAATCGCTGGCCGGCCCCAGCTGGGCCGCCAACTCCCGGGCCTCTCCCTCGCTGGCCAGCAGCAGGGTGTCGAGCTGCCGTAGCCTGGCCTCGCGCTGGGCCAGATCCACGCTTGCCCGCAGGCCCTGGGCCCAGAGCTGGGCCGCGGAGGAGCTGCCCACCAGCAGCACCAGGGCCGCCGCCACCACTTCGCTGAGGGTCATGGCAGCCCGCCTCCCAGCAGCCTCGGGCCCAGCTCTCCGGCCCCGGGGCCCGTCGGCGATGTCGCCCCCGCGAACCGCACCGCAAAGCGCCCCCGGCGGGCACTTCGGTCCGCCGGCGCTCCGGCCTCCAGGGCCAGCTCCAGCACGGCCCCCTGCCCATCAGCCCGGGGCTGCCAGCTCACCAGCCGCACGGGCACCGCCAGCACCTGTTGCTGCCTCAGGGTCGCCACCGCCGCTGGGCTGGCGCAGCTGGCGCCGCTCCCCTCCCAACTGGCCAGAGGCAAGGGCAGCAGGCAGCGGTGGGCACCGTTCAAGGCCGCCAGCAGCTGATGGGCCCCGGAAGCCAGCAGATCCTCCTCCCGGCCCTGCCGCTCCAGCGCCCCCACCTGCAGCCGTTCCTGCATCGCCATCCCATGGAGCGTGAGGCTGAGCAGCAGCAACACCCCCGTGGCGCCCATCGCCAGCGGCATGGCATAGGCCGGCTGCGCCAACCGGGGCGCCTGGAGTGGCGAGGGGTGCACAGCTCGGCGGGCCATGGCGGGAGCACTTGGGGCTCAAGCGTTCCCAGGGGCGGTCAGGATGGGGTGCTTATGATGACGTCATCAGATAACGGCATATCATGAGGACAATTGTCGACCTCCCCGATCTCGAGCGCGCCCAGCTGGACGCGCTCTGCCAGCAAAGAGGCCTGTCGCGAGCGGAAGCCCTGCGGCAGGCGCTGCGGCTTTGGCTCGCTCACCAGCAACCGATGCACAGCTCGGTGTTTGGCCTCTGGCGGGATCGCTCTGAAGATGGCGTTGCGCTGCAGCAGGCGCTGCGGGATGAGTGGAGCAACCCCTGATGCTCCTGCTCGACACCAACATCCTGATCGATGTGTTGCGCGGCGAAGCGGTTGCCCTCTCCTGGCTGGAGCAGCAGCAAAGCCCCCGCATCAGCCTCATCACCTGGATCGAGGTGCTGGTGGGCTGCCGCGATGGGGAAGCCGATGCAGTGCAGGGCTGGCTGGAGAGCTTCCCGCGCCTGCCGCTGGATGAGGCCATCTCCAGTGAAACAGTGCGTCTCCAGCAACGGCTCGGCTTGAAGGTGCCGGACGCGATCATCCTGGCCACCGCCCGCTGCTCCCAACTCACCCTGGCCACACGCAACAGCCGCGATTTCCCCCTGGCGCTTGGTGGGGTGCTCCATCCCTACAAGCTCTGAGCGAAGGGGCCCTGGCAGGCCTGGCGATGGACTTACTGATTCAGCTTCAGCACCGCCATGAAGGCTTCCTGGGGCACTTCCACCTTGCCCATGGCCTTCATGCGCTTCTTGCCTTTGGCCTGCTTCTGCAGCAATTTCTTCTTGCGACTGATATCACCGCCATAACACTTGGCCAACACATCCTTGCGCATGGCGCTGATGCTTTCACTCGCAATCACTCGGCTGCCGATCGCCGCCTGGATCGGAATCTTGAACTGCTGGCGGGGGATCAATTCCTTCAGCTTTTCCACCAATCCCTTGCCCACGTTATAGGCCTTGTCGCGGTGCACGATCGTGGTGAGTGGATCGGCCTTCTCGGCGTTGATCAGCACATCGAGCCGCACCAGGTCATTCTTGCGGTAGCCAATCAGGTGGTATTCCATCGAGGCATAGCCCTTAGTGCGACTCTTCATCTGGTCGAAGAAGTCGGTCACCACCTCAGCCAGCGGCATCTCGTAGTGGAGGGTCACCCGGTCGGTGGTGATGTATTTCATATCGATGAATTCCCCCCGCCTCTCCTGGCACAACTCCATCAAGGTGCCGTTGTAGGTGTTCGGCGTATAGATCTCCAATTTCACATAGGGCTCCTCGATCGATTCACGCTTCTGCGGATCGGGCAGCGTGGCCGGGTTGTCCACCATCACCGTGCTGCCATCGAGCATGTTCACCCGATACACCACGGAGGGCGCTGTCACGATCAGATCCAGGTCGTATTCCCGCTCCAGCCGCTCCTGCACGATCTCCATGTGCAGCAGCCCCAGAAACCCGCAGCGGAAGCCGAAGCCCATGGCGCTGCTGGTTTCCGGCTCATACTGCAGCGCCGCATCGGAGAGGCGCAGCTTGTCGAGCGCTTCCCGTAGATCGGGGTATTGATCCGCATCGGTGGGGAACAGGCCGCAGAACACCATCGGCTTGGCTTCCGTGTAGCCCGGCAGCGGCTCGGCCGCCGGCGCGCTCAGCAGGGTGATCGTGTCGCCCACCCGGGCATCGGCCACCGCCTTGATCGACGCCGCCAGATAACCCACCTCCCCCGCATGGAGGCTCTCCACCTGCCGCTGATCCGGCGCCATCACCCCCACCTCATCCAGCTC
>JBJTQT010000216.1:0-22595 GCA_046075745.1 Cyanobium sp.
TGAAGCCCTTGCGGGCTGAATGAAAGGCTCGGCAATGCCGGCCATCTGACTGTAACGGAATCTTGCGGGAGCGTGAGAGCCCTAAGGGGCCGCTTGACATCAGCGCTTTCGATCGTGGCTATAAGACATATTTATCTTGGCCCTGTCTCGATAAGGTGCGGCCCCTTTAGCTGTGCCATCGCCTGCGTCTGCCATCCGCCATCGGCCTGCTGCTGGCCGGGGTGATCGCCGGACCCCAGGGTTGGAGATTGTTGATCGGGGAGGACCCCGTGCTCACCTAGCCAACAGGTGCAGGTGGGAGATCCCGTGAAGATCCCCCCGCTTCTTCCTACGAACCATCAACGGGCGTTCATGCTGAGGCCATGACTCTCATGCACTGCCCCCTCTGCATCGGCCTGGCCGTGCTCTCTGTTTTCAGGGCGGCCTCCCATCTGGTGCTCGTGAGCCTGCGCCTGGGCGGGGTGGCAGGTTCTCGCGAACTGTCCAGGGTCGGGTGAGGCCCCCCGGCATCTGCCATACCCCCGCACGGCTTTGCCTGGCGCGGAGCTCCGCTGCGCGATAGGCATCCGCTTCGTAGGGGCAACCTACGCTCAGTCCGGCAGCAGCGGATCAGATTGGTAGCACGTTGGCTTCTGCAGTGGAAACACTTGAGCCTGCCCATCCTGCGGGTGCTGCTCTGGCTCGTGGCGCTGGCTTACCTCATGCTGGAAGCCCGGGAAGTGGCCACCCAACGGCAGATCACCCAGATCACGGTGTTTGCCCTGCTGTTTCTCGTGGCCAACTTTCAGATCAATCTTGCCCGCCATCTGGGGTCTGATCACAAGGAAAGCCGGCCCATCCTGCAGGCCTCCCTGGCCATGTTCATCGGCTCACTCTTTTCTGTGCTGGATGGAGCTCTGGATTATCTGATGGCTTCCTTGCCTGGTGGGCTGCCGGCTGGCCTTCTGCCGGTGGTCTTTGTGCTGGGGTGGGGCGTGAATTTGATCAGCGTGGCGCTGGCCCTGGGGTCGATGGAACTCTTTCTGAGCTCGCTGCGGCGACTCATGACTTCCTCCTGAGCCGGCCTCCGCGTGTGCTGCTCCTTCCGGCAAGCTAGCTGTCCCGAGCGTGCTCTCCCTCGATGCCTCTCCAGCTCTTTTTCAGGCGGGTGTTGGTCAGTGTGCTGGCCCTTGCCCTGCTGCTGATTCCGGCCCTGCCTGCCAGGGCTGATTTCAGTCTGCCGCCCCTCCCCTATCCAGCGGATGCCCTGGAGCCTGCCATCGACGCCACCACGATGACCCTCCACCACGATCGGCACCACGGCGCCTATGTGGCCAATCTGAACGGCCAGATTCAGGCCAACCCGGCCCTGGCGGGCCTGAGCCTGGAGGCCCTGCAGGGGCAGATCTCCCGCTTTCCGCCAGCCGTGCGCAACAACGGCGGTGGGCACTGGAACCACAGCCTCTTCTGGACCCTGCTGGCCCCCGAGGGCCAGGGGGGAGCCCCATCGCCTGAGCTCCTGGAGGCCATCAACGACAGTTTCGGCTCCCTGGAGGCGATGCAGGCGGCGTTTGCGCAGGCCGCAACGGCCCGTTTTGGTTCAGGCTGGGCCTGGTTGATTCGCCGATCCGATGGCCGGCTGGCCGTCACCTCCACCCCCAATCAGGACAATCCCCTGATGGATCTTCCTGGCATCGAGAGGGGCACCCCCCTGCTGGCTCTGGACGTGTGGGAGCACGCCTACTACCTCACCTATCAGAACCGGCGGCCGGCCTACATCCAGGCCTGGTGGCCCCTGGTGAACTGGAAGGAGGTCAACCGCCGCTTCGCTGCCGTTGGTCCGAACTCCCCGCTCACCTGAATCTCAAAAAAAGGCCTGCCGGCCTGATTCAGGCTGGCAGGCGTTGCTGGGTTTCCTGAAGATTCAACGGAAGAACAGCATCTCCCCGTAGGTGGGAAGGGGCCACAGGTCGTCATCGACGATGACTTCCAGCCCATCGGCTGCGTGCCGGATCTCACCCAGCAGGGGCATGATCGTGTCGGAGCAGTGGCGCATGTGCCCATGCACATCGTGGGCCGTGTGGGAGAGCGCCTCCTCCAGGGCCGTGCATTTCTGCAGCAGCTGCTGGTTGAGCACGGCGGCCTTGCTCACGATGCTGCGATCCACAGGCAGACCGATGGCCTCCTGATCGCGGATGGAGCGGGCCTGCTTCTCGAGGAATTCGGTGACAGCTGGATAGATCTGGGTGCGGGCGATACGCAGGGCCAGGCGAGCCTCCACCTCGATGGCCAGGATGTACTGCTCGGCATACACCTCGAAGCGGCTTTCCAGTTCCGTGGGGGTGAGCACCCCCTGCCGCTCGAAGAGGGCCCGGATCTCCGGACGCTCGAGCACGGGCAGGGCATCGGCGCTGGTGCGCAGGTTTTCCAGACCCCGTTGCTCCACGGCCATGTGGTGCCACTCGGAGGAGTAGCCGTCTCCACCGAACACCACGGCTCCGTGCTGGTCCATGGTGAGTTTGAGCACGGCGAAGGCGGCCTCCTCCAGAGGTGTTCCGGAGTTGAGACGCCCCTCCAGCTCATTGCAGAGCCATTGCAGTGAATCCGCCAGGATGGTGTTCAGCACCACCAGTGGGCCAGCCACCGATTGGGCCGAGCCCACGGCCCGGAATTCAAAGCGGTTGCCGGTGAAGGCGAAGGGGGAGGTGCGGTTGCGATCACCGGGATCCTTGTTGAGTTCCGGCAGGGTGTCCACCCCAAGCGACATCAGGGCCGTCTGGGCCGATCCCTCCAGCCGCCCGCTCTTGATCTGGTTGTAGACATCCTCCAGCTGGCTGCCCAGATACACCGAGATGATCGCCGGAGGTGCCTCTTTGGCGCCCAGACGGTGGTCGTTGCTGGCGGTGGCGATGGCGGCACGCATCAGGGGGCCGTAGCTATGCACACCGCGGATGACCGCGGCGCAGAAGAGCAGGAACTGCAGGTTGGCATGGGGGGTCTTGCCCGGATCGAGCAGGTTGCCCTGGGTGGCATTGCCGATCGACCAGTTCACGTGCTTCCCGCTGCCGTTCACGCCAGCGAAGGGCTTCTCATGCAGCAGGCAGGTGAGGCCATGCTTCTTGGCCGTGGTCTTGAGCACGGTCATCAGCAATTGCTGGTGATCGGTGGCCACATTGGCCGCCTCGAAGAACGGCGCGATCTCGAACTGCCCTGGGGCCACTTCGTTATGGCGGGTCTTGGCGGGGATGCCGAGGCGATAAAGCTGCAGCTCCACATCCTGCATGTACACCTGGATCCGCTCCGGAATGGCGCCGAAGTAATGGTCGTCGAACTGCTGGCCCTTGGCCGGTGGGGCGCCGAAGAGGGTGCGGCCGGCCAGCTGCAGGTCGGGCCGCAGGGCGGTGAAGCCCGAATCGATGAGGAAATATTCCTGCTCCGCGCCGCAGCTGGAATTCACTGGAGCGATCTCCGTGGCCCCCAGCATGCGCAGCAGGCGCTGGGCCTGGGCGTTCATGGCGGCGTTGGAGCGCAGCAGAGGGGTCTTCTTGTCGAGGGCCTCCCCGGTCCAGCTCACGAACACCGTTGGAATGCACAGCGTGACCCCATTGGCCGTGCGCATCAACCAGGCCGGGCTGGTGACATCCCAGGCGGTGTATCCCCGGGCTTCGAAGGTGGTGCGCAGGCCGCCGTTGGGGAAGGAGGACCCATCAGGTTCGCCCTGCACCAGCAGCTTGCCGGAGAATTCGGTGATGGCCTTGCCGTCAGGTTGGGTGGAAATAAAGCCGTCGTGCTTCTCGGCGGTGAGGTTGGTGAGGGGATAGAAGACGTGGGCGAAGTAGAGCGCGCCGCGGGCCGTCGCCCACTCCTTCATGGCCTGGGCCACTGTATCGGCCACGCTCAGATCAAGCTTGCTGCCCTGGCGCATCGAGCGCTGGATCGACTTGAACACATCCTTGGGAAGGGCCGACTTCATCGTTTCCAGCCCGAAGACATCGCTGGCCCAGATCGATTCCAGGGGCTCTGCGGGCTCCACGGGAGTGGATGGGCGTTCAAGGATGGCGTGCATCGCCTGAAGACGGGCAGATGATGGCATGGAATGCAACCTGACTGGGACCACCCAAATGAGTCGACCGGGGCCAGCGTTGCAGTGATTGCTACATAAATGTGAGTTCACCCCCATGAAGGGGCCGATTGGAGGGCCTCCTGACCGGCTGTCGTCCCACCTGGGAAGAACCTGAAGAAATTCAAGTGTTTCCGGCGGATCTCGTCTTGATCACGGCCTGGTCGATCTGACGACCGGTCCTGTCCCAGGCCCAGAGCTTCAGCTCCTGGGGGCCCGCCTCGATCTCCGCAAAGCTAAACACACTGGCGGATTTGGCCGTCTGGGCGGTGCTGATCACCGGCCGCAGGGAGGCTCCACCCCCACCGACCACCAGGTAGGTGATGCCTTCGATGGGTTTGCTG
Organism: Cyanobium sp.; assembly: GCA_046075745.1. Lineage (GTDB taxonomy): Bacteria > Cyanobacteriota > Cyanobacteriia > PCC-6307 > Cyanobiaceae > Cyanobium. The sequence continues at coordinate 4,444 of JBJTQT010000216.1, forward strand.
CGCTCATAGTTGTGGTCGTGGCCGTTGATGTAGAGCTGCACCCCATGGCGTCGCATCAAGGAGGTGAGCTTGGCGGCAAGGTGGGGGTCATTCCCGTAGAACCCGGAGGAATAGATGGGATGGTGGCCCACTACCACCTTCCAGGGAGCCCGGCTGCTGGCCAGAACCGTGCGGAGCCAGCTCACCTGCCGTTTCCAGTCGGCATTGCCGTTGGTGTCAAGCATGAAGAAGTCAACGGGGCCCCTACGCAGGGTGTAGTAGCGTCCGGCCATCCCGAAGGGTTTGAAGGCCACCTGGGGGGTGCCATTGCCCGTGCGGATGTCGTGGTTGCCCAACACCGCATGGAAGGGAACACCAGCCTGCAGCAGCTCGCTGTAAGGGCGGCGGAATGTGGCTTCCACCAGATCCAGGTTTCCGGAGGGGTAGATGTTGTCGCCCCCCAGCACCACCAGATCCACGGGTCTGCGGCGGTGCACCAGTGCCATCTGCTGGCCCACGGCCCGTTGGTTGGCGTCGCCGCTGCCCGTGTCCGCCACCGCCAGAAAGCGCAGGGTGCCCTGGGAGCGGCCAGGCCTGGGCAGCAGCACCAGGCCACCGGCCATCAGGGCGGAGGGGAGCAAACGGAGTAGAGCCCGACGGTGCACGGAAGGGATCAGAACGACCGCACCAGCCTGACGGAAAACGGACCCATCTGCAGCCCCTCAGGCCACCAGTGAGTCCCCGTCCCAGAGGTCGATTCCTGACAGCTCCGGGGTGCCAGGCTCCAGGGCTTCGCTGCTCACCTCCAGGCTCTGGAGCCGGTGGGGACCGAAGGTGCGCAGAAAGGGCACATCTCCCGCATCTGAACCCCGGGCCATGAGCACCCTGCCGCAGCGGGGAACGTTGTGGCGCGCATCGAACACATACCAGCGATCGCCGAGAAAGGCTTCGAACCAGGCGGAGAAATCCACCGGGGCCTCCCCCGGGGGGACCCCGATGTAGCCCAGATAACCCGTGCAGTAGCGGGCAGGGATGTTGAGGCAGCGGCAGAGGGTGATGGCCAGGTGGGCGAAGTCTCGGCAGACCCCCGCCCCCTCCTGCAGGGTGCAACTGGCGGTCTTTTTGGGATGGGCGGCCTCCAGGTCGAACCGGATCTGCTGGTGCACCCAGTCGCAGACAGCCTGCACCAGGGCCCACCCCTGAAGCCGGCGGGTGTCGAACGTGCGCCAGGCCAGATCCATCAGGGCTGGCGTGTCGCAGTAGGGGCTGGCATTGAGCCAGGCATAGGCATGAATCGGCAGGCGGCCTACCGGGCAGGCGGGCGCCGTCGGCACCACGGGATCGGGACTGTCCGGCCGCTCCAGAATGCAGGAGAACTGCAGGCTGCCCACCCCCGCTGGAGCCACCCATCGGCTCCAGCGGTTGCCGTCGCTGTCGGTGAGCACCTCGAAGCTGCGATCAGGGGTGAGCTGTACCGCTTCCGCTGCCCGCAGATCCGCCAGCAAGGATTCATGGGGATGCACCAGGGTGAGCACGGGGGTGGCCGTTTCACAGCTGAGCTCAATCCGGCAACCGATTCGCACGTGCATCGCAGGGCATGTCCACAGGCATCCAAGCCAGTTCTACAGGGAACCAAGCAAATGAATCAACTCTGTGAGAACGATGGAAAGGAAGAGAAAACTCACCAGGGAATGCATTAAAACAATGCGCCGAACCTTGCTGTCTTCAAGATTCGTATCGCTCATGGCATGGGTGAGCCCAACCGCATAGGACACATACAGGAAATCGCTGAGTAGCGGTTCGTCTTGGCCGGAAAAGATGAATCCCTGTGGGTTTGGACCATCCGCTGCAGGAGCAGGATTGAGATCAAAATAGAGCTTGGCATAGAGCATGGCAAAGCTGTTGTGCATCTGCAGCCAGGTGGCAAATAGGCAGGCAAAGTAGACAATTGTCCGCAGGGCGAAGGGCAGCAGGCCAGGATGAACTTTGAGATAGTTGATGCATGCTGTGAGCACAATGATGCTGGTGAAGGTAAAAACCACGCCTAGCTTCACCAGCAGGGCGCGTCTGGAGAGGCCTTGTTGGAAGAGGGCGCGGGTTCTGGCCGCATCCAGGCCCAGGGCCTTGCGGAAAAAGATCAGCTGGTCCTGCCCGATGGCGGCCAGAAAGGCCAGGAGGAAGGCCTCCTGCAGGTTCAGGACCGCCATCAGCACGGCGGTGAGGCCAACACCGATGGGCAGGGCCCGCGCCAATCGCTTCCGTTCATCAAAGCTGCCTGTGCGCACGATGGTCATGGCCTTCTCCTCCCCTTCGGTCGTGGCTCCGCCCCAGATTTAGCTTGTGGAGGTGCCGCAGATTTTCATGCCCACTCACGATCTGGTGCGGGCCTACTATGGCCAGGAACTCAGTAGTTCCGCTGATCTGAAGACCAGCGCCTGCTGCGATGCCGATGCCGTGCCGGACAGCCTGAAGCCCTTGCTGGCCAGGGTGCATCCGGAGGTCACCGCGCGCTACTACGGCTGCGGCCTGGTGGCTCCCCCCCTGCTGGAGGAATGCACCGTGCTGGATCTGGGTTGTGGTGCGGGCCGCGATGCGTTCCTGCTCGCCCAGCTGGTGGGGCCCCAGGGTCGGGTCGTGGGGGTCGACATGACCCCGGAACAACTTGCGGTGGCCAGGGCGCATGAGGCCTTTCATGCCCGTGCCTTCGGCTATGCCAACGTCTCCTTCCTTGAGGGTCGGATCGAAGACCTGGCTGCCCTGCCACTCCCGGAGGCCAGTGTTGATGTGGTGGTGAGCAATTGCGTGCTCAATCTCTCCATGGATAAAGCCGCCGTGCTGCGGGGTGTCAAGCGGTTGCTGAAGCCAGGCGGGGAGTTCTATTTCGCTGATGTCTATGCCGACCGTCGCCTCAGTGACGCGGCCCGCCATCACCCAGTGCTCTACGGCGAATGCCTGGGTGGTGCTCTCTATTGGAATGATTTTCAACAGCTGGCCCGCGCCAGCGGGTTTGCTGATCCCCGCCTGGTGACCGACCGGCGTCTGCAGATCACAGAACCGGAGCTGTTGGCTCTGGTGGATGGGGCCGGCTTCTTTTCAGCCACCTACCGTCTGTTTGCTCTCGATGGGCTGGAGGCGGCCTGTGAGGATTACGGCGATACCGTGAAGTATTTGGGGACCATTGTCGACCACTCCGGTGGTTTTGCCCTCGATCACCATCATCTATTCCCCACAGGTCAGTGGGTCGCGGTCTGTCGAAACACCCTGCTGATGCTGAGCAAGACCCGGCTCGCACAGCACTTCGAGTGTGCTGATCCAGGAGATCGACACCGGGGTCTCTTTCCCGGCTGCGGTCAGTCGATTCCTTTTGTGAGTGCATCTTCTGTCGCTCCTCGGGGAGGCTGCTGTTGAAGCTCTCCAATCAGCGCCTGCCGAGCAGTTCCTCCCAGGTGGGTTCCTGGTGGCTGCACTGCAGGGTATTCGGAGGTTCAGTGGGTCGGCTCTGGGGAGCAATCACACCAGAAGAATTCAGTCGGCTCAGGAGCCGCTGCTGGGAGGCACGTCGTGTCATGGCTGGAATGGACGGGAAGATATGGTTTTGCCATCGCTCCTTGTTGGTGAGCGACTTGGTGGTCCATCAAAAAATCATACTCCTGTCCAGACGTTTTTGCCTCCTCAGCCTTCGGCCAGCAGCTCCCGTCTTGCAGCTTCCAGCTCTCTGTGCATGTCTGGGCTCACGCTGGGGTAGCGCAGATCCAGGGAGAGCAAGGTGTCGATCACTGCTGCCGCCACAACCAGTCTGGTGAACCATTTGTGGTCGGCCGGCACCACATACCAGGGGGATTCAGCCGTTGCAGTGTGTCGAATCATGTCCTCATAGGCTGTCATGTAGCTGTCCCAATGGGCTCGCTCCCGCACATCAGCGGCGGAGAATTTCCAGTTTTTCTCAGGCTCATCCAGGCGCTTCAGGAAGCGTTTCTTCTGTTCTTCCCTGGAGACGTGCAGAAAAAACTTGCGCACCACGATGCCGTTCCGGGCCAGATAGGTTTCGAAATGGCGGATGTCGCGAAAGCGCTCCTCCCAGATCCGGGAGGTCACCAGTTCCGCCGGCAGGTTCTGGCGGGCAAGCAGCTCAGGATGCACCCGCACCACAAGGGTTTCCTCGTAGTAGCTGCGGTTGAAAATGCCGATTCGTCCCCGTTCCGGCAGATGGCGCTGACAGCGCCAGAGATAGTCGTGATCGAGGTCCTCGGCACTCGGGGTCTTGAAGGAGGTCACCTGACACCCCTGGGGATTCACCCCGCTCATCACATGTTTGATGGTGCTGTCCTTGCCGGCCGCATCCATGGCCTGAAACAGGAGCAAGACCCCCCAGCGATCCTGGGCGTAGAGCTTGTCTTGAAGTTCGGAGAGGATCTCCACCCCCTCCCTGAGCACCGCTTCGGCGGCCTGTTTGTTGCCTGGATCCAGGTGGAGCGTATCGGCCGGATCCACATCCCTGATCCGGAAGCTCTCGCCGTGGTGAATGCGGAAGGGGGCGCAGAAGCCCCTGGCCCGTTGAATGATCTCTGATCGCTCCATGCCCAGCCGTGCTTCTAGCGGTACTCAATCAAATCGTTGGCCGGGTAGCGCACCTTCGCCAGGCTGGCGTAACGGTCGTCCGCCCTGCGATAGCCGCAGGCGCACACCACGGCGGATTGGTAGGGGGTGGTCTCCAGGCCCAGCAGCCGGTCGTAGTCCGGGGGACTGAACCCCTCGATGGGGCAGGTGTCGATACCCAGCACTGCCGCACTCGTGAGCAGATTGCCCAGGGCGATGTACACCTGGTTCGCGGCCCAGTTCCCGATGAGCTGGCTCCGGGGGCCTTCGATCAGATCCTTGCGCATCAGGTCTCCATAGCCAGCCAGGCTGTCCTGGGGCACCCCGCGGACCTCGGCGGTTCGGGCCAGGAGTCGCTGCAGATCCCCTTCAATGACGCATCGCTGCCTCAAGAACACCACCAGATGGGAACAGTCGGTGACCTGCGACTGGTTCCAGGAGAAGGGCCGCAGTTCGGCCCGCAGCTCTGGCGAGGTGATCACCAGAAATCTCCAGGGTTGCAGGCCATAGGAGGACGGCGAGAGCACCAGCACCTCCTCGAGTGCGGCCCAGGTCTCAGCCGGGATGGTGCGTCCTGCATCGAAGGCCTTCACCGCGTAGCGCCAGTGCAGGGCCTGAAGCAGGGTGGAGGCGTCCATCAATGGTTGCAAGTCTTGCAAGCTACACCAGGCTGATCTGGCCTGGGGAGGAGCTGCCGCTGGCATAGGTGAACCCCGTGATCTCCATCAAGGCATCGGTGCCGAGTTGGAAACCTGCTGTGCTGTCGTTGAAGGCGATGAAGGTACGGATCGTTCCGCCTCCTGTGAAGCTGAAGGTGGCTGCCCCGTCGGCCACGAAGGCCGTGTTGCTGAGCACCTTGCCAATGGATTGGACGTTGAGGGCTGTCGTGGCACCCAGGGTCTGGATGCTGGCGGGCACGATGTTGACATCGAACCTGTCATTTTCCACAACAAAATCTGTGATCTGCTCGAACGTGGAGCCACCTCCCCAAAGCCCGTCTCGCAGGTTGGTGTAGGTGAAGCTGTCGCTGTCCGCGCCGCCGCTGAGCACATCCATCTCCAATCCCCCAGTGATCCTGCCTCCATGGATGCGATCAGCGAAGGAAGAACCTGTGACGGTGTCAGCGCCATCGGCGGAATCGATGAGGACATTGGATCCGATCAGGGAGACAGTGGGGAAATCAAGGGTGTTGGCCTTCCTGTCTCCGAGGAGGCGAACAAGAGCTGCAACTGAGAGTCAATAACGCTTGGTTCTTTGTTGTCTCTGCTGCGATTGCTTCTCAATTGCAGCGACTGCCCTAGGGTTCTGAAATGGCCAGAGCTGATCCAGAGGTGGCTCCTGTTCGCCGCATCGGGCTCACTGGTGGCATCGCCACTGGCAAGAGCACCGCGGCTCGCCTGCTGACCGAGCGCTACGGAATTCCCGTGCTGGATGCGGATCGCTTTGCAAGGGATGCGCTGGCGCCGGGGACCCAGGCCACCCTGGCTGTGCTGGACCGCTACGGCGCGGTCGTGCGAGCCGCTCACCCCCCATCTGACGCGCCCGCCATCGACCGCCAGGCCCTGGCGCAGATCGTTTTTGCCGACCCAGCGGAACGCCGGTGGCTGGAGCAGCTGGTGCATCCCATCGTGCGCGCCTCCTTCGCCACGGGCTTGAGGCGACTGGAGGGCGAACCTGTGGTGGTGCTGATGATCCTGCTCCTCTTCGAAGCGCACCTGGAGGGTCTCTGCTCTGAGATCTGGGTGGTGGATTGTGGCAGCGAAGCGGAGCAAATCCGCCGGCTTCAGCTTCGGGATGCCATCACTGTTGAGGCCGCTGCCTCACGGCTGCGCGCCCAGATGCCGATAGCTGAGAAGCTGGCCCGGGCTGATCGGGTGATCCACAACATTGGAGAGGAGGGTGAGTTGCTGGCTCAGCTGGAAAGAGCCCTGACCCTCAGCGGTTGAACTCCCCCAGCCGTTGCACCAGCCGCTCCCTATGCTCCTCCAGCTGGCGGATGGCATAGAGCATCCATTCCAGTTCAATGCGCACCTGCACCGGGAGATCACGCTCCAGATAGGAGCGAAGCGATTCCTGACTCAGGCTGCCTCGGCGTAGTTCGCCCTCCAGAGCTCCCAGAATCTCATTCTTCATCGGGGGGGTGGTCATCCGTTGAGCCTCTCGATCAGGAGCTTGTTGGCCAACTGAGGATCGGCGCGGCCGCCCGTGCGTTTCATGAGCTGGCCCACGAAGAAGCCCTGCAGCTTGGTCTTGCCTCCGCGGAACGCCTCCACCTCCGAAGGATGTGCCGCCAGAAGCTCCTCCACAATCGCCCCGATGGCCTCCGGGTCGCTGATCATTCCCAGCCCCCTTGATTTCACCAGGGCGCCGGCCGACCCTCCCGACTGCAGAAGCTCGGGAAGGATCTCCTTGGCGATCTTGCCGCTGATGGAACCTTCTCCAATCAGTGCCACCAGTTCCGCCAGTTCCGCGGGCCGGAAGGGCAGATCGGTGTAGGAGAGCCGCTGGGCATTCATATGGGCGGCGATGTCGCCTGTGATCCAGTTCGCTGCGGCCTTGGGATCAGCGCCCGCAGCCACCGTGGCTTCGAAATATTCCGCCATCGGACGCTCATCGGTGAGCACCCTGGCGTCATAGATCGAGAGCCCCAGCGTTTCGGCAAAGCGATGACGTTTGGCTGCAGGGAGTTCGGGGAGTTCGGCGCGCCAGGATTCCCGCTGCTGGGTGCTCACTTCAATCGGCCCCAGATCGGGCTCGGGGAAATAGCGGTAGTCGCTGCTGCCCTCCTTGCTGCGCATGGTCTTGGTGAGCTGCTTGCTCTCATCCCAGAGCCGCGTTTCCTGATGGATTGGTTCGCCGGCCTCAATCGCCTTGATCTGGCGCTGGATCTCGTAATCACAGGCTTTCTGGATCGCCGAGAAGGAGTTCATGTTCTTGATCTCCACCTTCACTCCGAAGGGAGCGTCGGGGCCCTGCCGCACCGAAATATTGACATCACAACGCAGGGATCCCTCCTGCATGTTCCCGTCACTGACCCCCAGGTAACGCATGATCCGACGGACCTCCGCCGCATATTCAGCAGCTTCACGGCCTGTGCGCAGATCCGGTTTGCTGACGATCTCAGCGAGGGCCACTCCGGCCCGGTTGTAATCCACAAGGGAATGGCTGCTGCCTGCCAGCCTGTCGCTGCCGGCATGTACAAGCTTGCCCGCATCCTCTTCCATATGCAGCCGCTCAATCCCGATGGTTTTCAGATAGGTTTCCTTGCCTTTTTCCGCCACTTCCACTTCAATCCAACCTTGTTCGCCGATGGGTTCATCGTATTGGGAAATCTGATAGTTCTTTGGCAGATCAGGATAGAAATATTGTTTGCGGTCAAACTTGCTGTGAGCGGCGATCTGCATGTTCAGCGCCATGGCCGCCTTGACCGCAAACTCCAGGACCTTTTCATTCAACACAGGCAGCGTGCCTGGCAGACCACAGACCAGGGGATCGATCTGGGTGTTCGGGGTCTCTCCGAAACTGCTTGCAGCAGGGCTGAAGATCTTGCTTGCCGTGCTCAGCTGCACATGGATCTCCAGGCCGATCACTGCCTCCCATGCAGGAGCTGCGGCCGTGGTGGGCCTTGGGGAGGATGAGACAGAGGAGGGAGCGCTGGCCATGAAGGGCGCGTAGAAGGCGGCTGTGCCGCCAGAGGTTCAGGGATCATACGGAGAGCTCGCAAACCAACCACTGGTCCCGCCACTGGCGACACTGTGGGCAGCCCCAGCTCTCTCCATGGCCCCTCTACGCACAGACCCTGTGCTGATCCTCGGCGGGGGATTGATGGGCCTGTCGATCGCCCATGCCCTTGCCCGGAGAGGCGTTGCGGTGTTGGTGCTCAGCCGTAGGAGGAGGGAGGCTGCTGGATTTGTGGCGGCCGGGATGCTGGCTCCCCACGCGGAGGGGTTGGGGGGCCAGGCTCTCCTGGCGCTGGGCCAGGAGAGCCTGGCCCGAATCCCTCGCTGGGTGGCTGCCATCGAAGCCGACAGCGGACTCCCCTGTGGCCTGCAGACCACAGGCATCGTGGTGCCCTTCGTCAGCAGGGACGAGCGCGATTCTTTCCCCACCGCGTCCTGTGGGGTGGAGTTGGATCGTGCTGCCCTTGAGGAGGAGGTGCCGGGCCTGGGCCCGGCCTGGCAGGCCGGGCTGCTGTTCCCCCAGGACGGGCAGATCGATAACAGGAGATGCCTGATGCGCGCGTTGGAGGCCGCCTGCGTGCACCTTGGCGTGGCCTTCGAGGAGGGAACGGAAGTGGAGTCGCTAATCGTATCGTCAGAGGCTGGTGCTCCCCTGGAGGGGGTACAGATCCGGCGAGCGGACGGGGAGGTGCACACCCTCAGCTGCACCCATGCCGTTCTTGCCTGTGGGGCCTGGTCTGCCCGGCTGTTGCCGGACCTGCCGGTCTTTCCGGTGAAAGGTCAAATGCTGTCGCTTCAGGGCCCACGCCATGCCCTCCAGCGGGTGCTTTTCGGGCCCGGCACCTATATGGTGCCCAGGGAGGATGGGCTTGTGGTGGTGGGCGCCACCAGTGAACTGGAGGCTGGTTTTCAGGACGGACTCACCCCTTCCGGTCAGCTTCAGTTGGAGCAGGGCATGGCCTCCCTTCTGCCCTCAGCCAGGAGCTGGCCGCCGATGGAACGCTGGTGGGGCTTTCGTCCCTGCACGCCGGATGGTGGCCCGCTCCTGGGTCAGGGGCCGATCTCCGGGCTCTGGCTGGCCACAGGCCACCATCGCAATGGTGTGCTCCTGGCGGCGGTGACGGCGGAGGTGATCGCTGGAGCGTTAACAGACGATCCGTCAGTTCCGGAGGCAAGAACGTGGTTGGCGCTATTCCGACCCGACCGGTTTCAGAGCAATTGAGAGAGCAAGCTCAATTGGCGATGCTTGTTGAGGCGGGTGTCAGACGGTTGCGGTGTTTGTTTTCACCTGTTGCTGCCAAAGGCGCGCGTAGCGGCCACCTTTCTCCAGGAGTTCTTTGTGATTTCCCTGTTCGATGACGCGGCCCTCCTCCAGCACATAAATTCTGTCGGCATTCACGATGGTGCTGAGTCTGTGGGCGATCACAAGGATGGTGTGCTTCCTGTCAAATCGATCAATGGCCTCCTGCACTAGTCGCTCACTTTCCGTATCCAGCGCACTGGTGGCTTCGTCCAAAATCAACAGGTCGGGGTTGCGGAGGATGGCTCGTGCTAGGGAAATCCTTTGCCGTTGTCCACCACTCAGTCGGTACCCTCTTTCGCCCACAAGGGTGTTGAGTCCGTCAGGTAGAGTTTCAATGAAGACAGAGGCTTGAGCTTGCTTAGCAGCAAACCTTATGTCATCCATACTTGCTAAAGGTGTGCCGAAGGAAATATTTTCAGCGATGCTTGCGTTGAAAAGGAATGTGTCTTGACTCACCACCCCAATTCGCTTCTGCCAGCTGGCAAGGTTGAGTTCATGGAGATTGATTCCATCAATGCTGATGATTCCCGCAGAGGGCTGATAAAGGGCTGCCAGAAGATCTGCAATGGAGCTCTTGCCGGCTCCGCTACTGCCGACCAGTGCAATCGTATGGCCAGCAGGGATATGAATATTCACATTCTGAAGGGCTGGTTTGAGATCGGCCGAGTAGCTCAGGCAGACATCGTGTAGACTGATCTCATTGCTAAGACCTTCATACGGCAGGCCGCCCTTACGCCGGAATTCTTTGTTTCCAGGTACAAGAAATGCATTGAGAAGTCTAAGATTCGCCGAATTGCTTTTGAATCTCAGCATTGCGTCAGCAATGGCTCCAATCGAACCATTTAGCCTTTGAAGGGCTACTACAAAAGTCACAAGACTGGGGAGGATTCCAGAGCTTCTCTGGCCAAAGAAGATAATACTGAGCCAAGCAATAACTGCTATCATTATCATTGGCATTACCAATGTCAATGGGCCATTGATTGCGAGAAGTCTGGATATTGCGCGCTGATTGTGTTCAAGAAAATGTGTTTGTCGGTCAACTTCCAGCGCGGCGTCATCCAGAAAGCCGGTTGTGTGAAGCAATCGCAACCCTTGAATATTTTCTGTCATTCGACTGGTCAGTTCTGTGCCAAGGGATGCGTTTAGGAGGGCTCTTCTCTCAACTCTGGGTAGAAGAACTTTTTGGACGATCATTGAGATTCCACCCAGGCCAACTGCAGCGATCAGAAGCCAGGGCGAGAGGCGTAAAAGAACGAGCAAATAGGTGAAGAGAAGAAGAATGGTGAGGAAAATACCATTGAAGTTATTGATTTCAGAAACGACGGCTCCTGGTCCAGCGTTGTTGACGTATTGGAGATCGCCGACTCGATAGCGACTTGCGCAGGAAAAGGTGTAATCCAGAATCTGGGAGTGAAGCATAGAGGTGATCCTCCTGGACACTCGATTGCCGAAATAGCCATTGGCGACCCCGCCGAGATACATCCCAGCTGCTTGGAGGAGTTTAAGAAGAACGGCAAGGGTCAGAAGATAGGTGAAAGCTTGAAAGCTCGTTAATGAATTCAAAAATTCGCTTGCCTGAGGTAAGCCCTTGAAGAGGGGCTTGCTGGCAAGATCCACAAGGCTGGTAGCTGGTTTGGACAGGACCTCCACCGCAAGAAACATGACGCCCAGCGTGAGCCCCTCGCAGGCGGCCTGTAGGAGAGAGCTGAAGAATGTGAGGCCAATCAGCCGCCATTCCTTTCTGGCCGTATGACGGATGAGTCTGGAAACGGGTTCCTGATCACGCAGAGGGAGCAGAAGCTGCTTGAACAGGCCCTGCAGAGATGGGGTGGAAGCTGTCAATGGGGAAAAGTTATCTTAACCGCAGATTGGCGGATTGGCTTGAATGGGCCAATCAGATTCTCGTTCATGCGGTTACTAGTGATTAAAATTTTACCCCATAAAGCTGCACTAAATTCGAAGGTCATCTCTTTTGGGCCTGCAAGTCAGGCCCCTTCCACCCGCCACATCTGATCGGCAGGCTTCCAGTCACTCAGATCGGAGGGGGCAAACCAGAGTCCGATCTCCTGGGTGGCCGTTTCCGGTCCATCCGATCCGTGAATCACATTGCGGCCGATGTTCACCGCGAGATCTCCCCGGATCGTGCCAGGAGCCGCCTCTAGGGGCTTGGTGGCGCCAATCATCAGCCGCGCAGCTGCAATCACCCCATCTCCCTCCCAAACCATGGCGACCACAGGACCACTGGTGATGAAGCTGACAAGGCCTGCGAAGAAGGGCCGCTCGCGATGCACGCCATAGTGGCTCTCAGCCAGTTCACGGCTGGGGGTGAGCTGCTTGAGGCCCACCAGCTTGAACCCCTTGCGTTCAAAGCGCCCGATGATCTCCCCCACGAGGCCACGCTGCACACCGTCGGGCTTGATGGCGATGAAGGTGCGCTCAGCAGGCATGGTGCAATCAGGCAATGGGAGTGGATCTTTGCCATGGTCGGTTTCCAAGTGACTGATTGGCAAGGGCTTCGGTGCCACTCCTTTCCCCACCCCAGGCCTACCCTGCCCAGAGGCTCCAGGTGCGAACTCCATGGCTGTAGCCCCCCCGATGGGTTGCGAACCCTCCTGTCCTGCTGCCCGCCCCGAGGTGGAGGGTCTGCAGGCCTACAGCGCTCCGCTGGAGGGACGAAGGGGTTTGCTGCGTCTGGATTTCAACGAAAACACCCTTGGGCCGAGCCCCAGCGTGGTGGAGGCGATCCGTTCGATCCCACCGGAGCATTACGCCATCTATCCCGAATATGACGGCTTAAGGGAAGCCCTCGTGGAAGCCCTGGGCGGGGCGCAGAGCCACCTCACTCCAGACCATGTGGGCCTGTTCAACGGGGTGGATGGGGCCCTCCATGCGGTTTTTCAAGCCTTTGGAAGTCCCGGGGAGCGTCTGCTCACCACCACACCCACCTTCGGGTATTACGCCCCCTGCGCCCGCATGCAGGGCATGGAGATCGAAGCGGTTCCCTACCACCTTCCCTGTTTCGGATATCCGTTGGAGGAGATCAGGGCGGCCCTGAAGCCTTCTGGGGTGCAGGCAGCTTCGCCACCAAGGCTGCTGCTGATCTGCAATCCCAACAATCCAACCGGCACCCGCCTGGCACCCGCACGGATTCTGGAGCTGGCCGCCGCAGCCCCCCAGACCCTGGTGGTGGTGGATGAGCTCTATGAAGCGTTCAGCGGCGACAGCGTGCTCCCCCTCCTGGCAGAGAAGGCTGCGGAGGCCGGTGAGACTGATGCCTTCTCTCACCATCCCAACCTGCTGGTGCTCCGCTCTCTCTCCAAGACCGCCGGTCTTGCGGGGCTCCGGATCGGCTTTGCCATCGGTTGTCCGGAGCTGGTGGACCGGGTGAATCGGGTCACTGGACCCTATGACGTGAATAGTTTTGCGGTGATCGCCGCGATGGCTGCCCTGGCAGATCAGCCTTACGTGGAGGCCTATGTGGAAGCGGTGCTGGAAGCAAAGGAGTGGCTGGCCGGCCAGCTGGCCCAGGCTGGCGTGCGCCATCACGTGGATGGGGGCAACTACCTCCTCATCTGGCCAGAGGCTTCAGTGGAGCAGGTGGATCAGGGCCTGCGGCAAGCCGGGATTCTGGTGCGCTCGATGGCCGGCAAGCCTCTCATCGATGGTTCCCTGCGGGTGAGCATCGGCACCCGTGACCAGATGGAGCAGTTCTGGCGGGCTTTCCAGTTGTTTGTCCCCGCGGAATGACCTGCGGCCTTATGGGCCTGCACCTTGGGACCCGGCACTGGGAGTGCTGGGGGTCTGTACCTGGGGGGGGCGGCGCCGTCCCGTGCGGGCGCTGACGGTCCGGCTGCGCTCCTGGTAGCCGTGGACCACCGGGAGTCTCTTTTGGTCCCAGCCCCTCAGGGCGGCCCCAAGCTCCGGGGGGGCGCCATCGCCGCTCACTGCGGCCTGGGGATCCAGGACCTGTGCCAGCTCCACCGCATCCTCCAGCCCCGCTGTCATCCCCCGGGCCTGGGAGGAACTCATGGCGTGGGCCGCATCGCCGATCAACACCACCCGTCCCTGGTGCAGAAAGGGCAGGGGGTCAATATCGAAGGACCAATTGGCCACCATGGCCGGCGGTGGGGTGCTGCGAATTAGGGCCGCCAGATCCTCGGGGATCTTCGCCAGGGCCTCCTCTGGAACAGGTTCCTCCAGAAGTCGGCGCCGGGTGTCCCGCTGAGCCGGCAGGGGCTCCTCCTGGAAGAAGCCCCAGTGGGTGAGGGCCTGCCCCTGGCCATCGATGCCGAGATCAAACGCGTTGGCATAGACCCCCCGGCCTCTGGCATACACGAAAAACTCCCCATCCCGGCAGAAGCTCCCATCAGGAACCACCCCCCTCCACACCCGATCCCCCAGATAGTTCAGCCGCCGCTCCGGCACCAGCTGGGCAGCCACCCTGGAGAAGATCCCATCGGCGCCCACCAGCAGATCACCCTGCCAGTGGGTGCCATCGGCAAAAGACGCCTGCACGGGGGTGTCTGGCCCTGATGCCTGGCGCCAGCTCAGCAGTTCCGCCCCGGGTTGGAGCACCTCCGTGGGCAGGCTATCGGCCAGGGCTTCGAGAATCGCTCGCCGGTGGATGAGCAGGGAGGGCAATTCACCCTCCTGGCGCTCCGCCGGGGCGCTTTCGATGAGATCGCCGCGAAGATTGCGCACCACAAAGCGGCTCACAGGCAGGCCCTGGGCCATCAGCCGATCCAGCAGAGATGGAATGGAGCCCGCAGCGATAGTCTCCACACCGCTTTTCACGAGCAGGATGCCGCAGCCGTCCGTGCGGATGCGATCGGCCTTCTCGAACACCCTCACCCTGTGGCCCTGGCGGTGCAAGAGGGCCGCCAGAAACAGACCCGCACTCCCTGCCCCCACAACTGCCACAGAGAGGGATCTGGACAGCATGGATCTCCTCAGCGCATCACATCCACCCCTGTGGAATCCGGCAGGGGTGGGGTGAGAGTCATGCTGATGCCGGCCTGGCGGACGGTGGCTGTGCCGAGGGCATCAAGAAACGGTTGGATGGTGCCCTGATCGCAGGACGCAGGGGCTGTGCCACCACGGAGATACTGCACCGGGATCACCCGGCGGGGATTGAGGTCGCGAACCACGGCTGCCGCTTCGGCGCCTGTGTACACCTTGGCTCCTCCGCCCACGCCGATCACGAGCACATCCGGCCGTCCGAGCAGCACGCGGTCTGCAGGAGTGATGGCTCCAGCCGTGCCGCCCAGATGGGCGAAATCCAGGCCTCCCTGGCGCCAGCGCCAGACGGTGGACTGTCCGAAACGTCTGCCATCCACCCGGTCGTGGGGGACCCCGATCCCCTCGATCTGAAGGCCAGCCACCTTGTAGGAGCCAGGTTTGCTGAGCAGGCGTCCGCTCGCCACGGCGGCCCCCTCATCCTTCAGACGGCTGCTCGCCAGGATCACATCCGCACTCACCCTGGGTTCCGACAGGCCTGAGGCACATCCAACGGCCCGGAAGGGGTTCAGCAGCACCCGGGCACCTCCCCCCTCGATCAACAGGGCACTGTGGCCAAAGCTGGTGATCCTCACCCCCTCTCCAGAGGCCCAGGCGTTGGGTGTGGAGCTGATGCTCAGCAGGGCGGCCAGCGCAAGCAGGAGGGGGGCGGCCAGGCGGGAGCTCACGGGCACAGGGATCGGTTCAGGGGGAGGGCAGCGGGACGGCCCGGCGCGAAATTAGCAGTGTCAGCGGGGAGGAAGGCCTTCCGCCTGCCGAAGAAAATTGGCCAGCAGGGCATGGCCACTCTCGGTGAGCACGCTTTCCGGATGGAATTGCACCCCCTGCAGATGGGGCCATTGCCTGTGGCGCAGGCCCATGATGGTGCCGTCCTGCAGCCAGGCGGTAACCTCCAGGGCATCGGGCAGGGTTTGGCGGTCAACGATCAGGCTGTGGTAGCGGGTGGCCGTGAGGGGCTCCGGCAGCCCCTCGAAGACCCCCACACCGCTGTGATGCACCGCGGAGGTTTTGCCATGCATGAGTTCAGAGGCCCGCACAACGCGCCCACCGAACACCTGACCGAGGCATTGGTGGCCGAGGCAGACTCCCAGGATCGGCAGCGCAGGGCCCAGCTCCCGCAGCACCTCCAGGGAGATTCCCGCCTGATCCGGATCCCCTGGTCCTGGGGAAATCAGGAGGGCTCGGGGGGCCAGAGCGCGGATGTCTGCCAGGGTGAGGGCGTCGTTGCGCTCCACCCGCACCTCGGCAGCCAGGGGATGGTCTGGGGCCAGCTCACCTAGGTATTGCACCAGGTTGAAGGTGAAGCTGTCGTAATTGTCGATCACCAGCAACATGGACTCTCTTCAGGCAGGAAGCAGCCCAAAGCGCTGCAGCAAAGGGGGGATCAGCAACAGCAGGGCGATGAGCAGGGAGGAGAGAGCCGCCACCAGCACGGCCGCGGCCGCACAGTCTTTGGCGATTCGGGCGAGGGGGTGGAATTTCCGGCCGATGGCCAGATCCACCACGGCTTCAGTGGCGGTGTTCAGCAGTTCGAGCACCAGCACGGCAGCGACAGTGAGCACCAGCACAGCCATCCGATCCGGACTGAGCCCCAGCCAGAGCCCCAGGCCAAACACCACCAGGCCCATGCCCACGTGAATGCGGAAATTGCGCTGGCTGGCGAAGCCATAGGCCAGGCCTTGGGCGGCATAGCGGAAGCTGGAGGGGAGATCCCCGGCGATTTTCCAGGCTCCCACCCTCAGGCGCCGACCCCGTCGGTGAAGATCCACTCCAACCTCATGGAGTTGGGTGGGCTGGTGATCGGGAACGGGCAGAACCACTCCACGCCATTGATCTTTGTTACGGCACCTTAACCCCGCGATTCCCGATCGCAAGGCTCCGTTGTGACCTGCTGAAGGTGGGCGGTGTCCGAAAGAAGGTCAGCCTGCTTGGCGAGCATCGCCGCCAGGGAGGCTTCGTCAGGGTGGTCCCAGCCAAGAAGGTGAAGAAGGCCATGGCAGACCAGGAACCTCACTTCTTCCTCGACCCCATGGACATGTTCCAGAGCCTGACGCGCCGCTGTATCCAGGGAAACCACGATGTCGCCGAGTTCCAGCTGTTCCTGTGGTAACGGGCGAGGGGAAGGGATCTCTTCCGGCAGAACCTCTTGGGCAGCGAAAGCCAGCACGTCGGTGGGACAGTCTTTGCCGCGCCACTCCTGGTTGAGAGCAGCAATCGTTGCATCGTCGCAAAAGGTCAGCCCCACGCTGTAACCGGAATGGCTCAGCTTGGGAGGCAGGTCCGGATGGAGGGCCGTTAGCCAGGCGAGGAGAAGCTCCTGCCAGGCTGTTTGCAGGCGGTCGTTCTCCGACATACCACTGATCACTAGATCCAGGGTGAGACAGGAATCTGCGGACATCAGTGCAGGGGGGGCCTACCGAGCCACGCGATGAGCAGCAGGAATGTGCTTAAACCCAAGGCCGTCAGGCCGAAGTGAAGAAGACTCTGGCGCCCCTTCCTCACCATGTTTCGCATCGCCAGCTTGACGAAGCCAGGGGCTTCCTCCCTGGGTGGGGGGATCGGCGGTTCAGAGGAGGCCATGGGATGGTGTGGGGCGATTTATGCCCGGGAGGGCTTGAGTGGCCGCAAGATCGGGCGCAGAAGAATTCTGAGCAGCTGCGGAGCGGAGTAGATCTGGAAAAGTATGGACCAGATCTCACGTATGCGGCCCAATCCTTCGGCAGTGGGTGAGTAAACTATTTGGTCCCAGGTCATCTGAGATGCAGCATGTAGCCATTCCTGCAGTGTAATTTCCCCTTTTTTTAGTTGCTCATGAGCAGCAGATAGCAAAGCCCAACGGCATTGAGGCCATAGAAAAGCCATGATCTTTTTCTGAGCCTTCTGCGTAGAGGGGTGGTTCAGGATCGTGGCAATGCGTTTCAAATAATCGGTTCTGCACCAACGGTGGTTGTAGACGTAGTTGATGAGAGGTTGATTGATGACCAGGACTGAGCATCTGTTTTCCTGGAGATTCGCGAGTAAAATCAAGGCCTGAGATGCCCGTGAGTATGAATAGTCGATGAACAGGCCGAGGTTTGATTTGAAAAATGATGTTCGCCAGACTGTGCTGCTGATAAAAAGAATGTTCCCGAAGTCTGTTGCTCCCATAAAGGTTTCAAGATCGTGATATAAAGCTGTCTCTCTTGGATTTGGTTGGGGCCACTGATTAAATAAGATAGCATCGATATTGGATGCTTCGTTGTGTTGCAAGGCATCGAGTATCATTTTTGCAGACTCGGCTCGAATTGGATCATCGTCTCCAAGAATCCAAACCCATTCCGTTTGAATGCTGGACATTCCAAGAACAACATTGGCGGCAAAGCCAAGGTTCTGAAGGTTCTCCTCGATTTCCAGTGGTCCGCTATAGAGAGATGGATCGATATCCGACTTTGAAAATTGACCAGGATTAATCTGAATTTTTAATGGGATTTCCCCTTTCCAATGGTCATTGATTTCTTGCAGCCGCTGATTGACTTGGTTCGGCCGATCCCAGGTGGGAATGAGAATGGTTAAACAGGAATGCATGGTATTGGTTTATG
>JBJTQT010000217.1:0-3769 GCA_046075745.1 Cyanobium sp.
GTGGTGGGTGGCTGCCAGGTGCCATCGTTGGCAATGGCCCCGTAGGCCGCAGTGAGCTCAAGCAAGGTGAGTTCGCTCTGACCGAGTGCCAGGCCGGGCACGGCCGCCAGGGGGCTGGTGATGCCCAGGTCTCTGGCTTTCTGTACCACCGATTCCAGCCCCACCTGGCGGCCCAGCCGCAGGGCTGCAGTGTTGCTGCTGGTCGCCAGGGCCTGACGCAGGCTGATGGTCCCGCCGCAGCCGCTCTCGAAGAACTGGCCCTGCCAGCGGAGGGGCCCGCAGCCAATGCCATCGGTGGCCCGGGCTCCCCTCTCGATCGCCACCACATAGGGCACCAGCTTGAACGCACTGCCCGGTTGACGCAGGGCCATGGTGGCCCGATTGAACTGGCTCTGCCGGTAATCCCGTCCCCCTGCAATTGCCAGGATGCCGCCACTGCGCCGATCGAGCACCACCACGGCTCCTTCACTCACCCCAAGGGATTGGCTGGCCTCGATCCGTTGCCGCAACAGCCGTTCCACGGTGGCCTGCAGGGCTGGATCCAGATGGGTGTCGATCAGGAAGTTGCCTTCAGCGGCCACATCCCTGCCCACCAGATTCTCCAGATCGCGGCGCACCTGATCGCTGTAGAAGGGTGCTGCCTGGCGTTGCACGCCCCGACAGGCCCCACCCGCCAGCTGGATCGGTCGCCGGCGGGCCCGGCGGGCTTCATCCGCTCCCAACCGACCGGTGCTCACCATTTTGTTGAGCACCCCATTGCGGGCAGCCAGAGCAGCGGTGGGGTTCACGCAGGGGTCATTGCCATTGGGGGATGGCAGCAGGCCCACCAGGAGAGCGGCTTCTTCTGTTTCCAGCCTGGTGGCAGGCTTTTCGAAGAGGCGCCGGGAGGCATCCTCAAATCCCCAGCCCGCCCCGAGGTACACCCGGTTGAGGTAGCTCAGCAGGAGATCGCGCTTGCTGAACCGGGCTTCCAACTGCAGGGCCACCAGCAGCTCCCGCCACTTGCGATCCAGGGTTTCGCCCTGCCCCACACGATCGGGGTAGAGGCTTCGTGCCAGTTGCTGGGTGAGGGTGCTTCCCCCCTCCAGCACCCGGCCTCCCACAAGGTTGGTGAGGAGGGCTCGGGCGGTACCGATCGGATCCACCCCCGGATGCCACCAGAAGCGACTGTCCTCACTGGCCAACAGGGCATCAATGAGCACCGGAGGGTAGTCACCCAGTCGTCCCAGTTCCCGGTGGCGCTGATCTTCCGCTGAGGCAATCGGGCGACCCGTGCGGTCGTAGAGCACAAGGGGGCCACGCACGCCAGCGAGGGATCCATGGATGGGCATGCGCAGGGCGGACAGCGCCAGCACCGCCAGGGATACGCCGGTGAGGCTGGCCAGGGCCACGCCGGCCCGCTGAAGGATCCGTTGCAGCCGGGGGTTGGCCAGCCGTTCGAAGCACAGTTCGGGCAAGCCGCCTTCCTCTGCGGGGCCAAAGCGCACCTGATCTCCATGCCGCAGCACGAGCTTCTGAATCCGCCGTCCTCTCCACCAGAGACCGTTGGTGGAGCCGCAATCGCTCAGCAGCCAATGGTTGCCATGGCGTTCCAGGAGCGCGTGGTTCCTGCTGACGGCCGGGTGGTCGAGTGGCAGATCGCAACCACCATCCCGACCGATGCGGTAGCAGGAGCCGTGGAGTACCACCCTGCGGGGCGCCTGGGCTGGCAGATGCAGGTCAACATGGGCTGGTCTGCTGGCCGTCTGGGTCGCCTCCGCCCAGTGCCTGAGCCTTCTCCACCGTTCAACCATGGCCCTGCTCCCCGGGCCCTCTTCTGCGGCTGAAGTGCACGAGGAAACAGAGCACCGCCAGATTGATCGCCACATCCGCCAGGTTGAACACCGGGAACTGGATGGGCACCAAAGCGAGGAAGTCCACCACCGCACCCAGCCGCCAGCGGTCCAGCCCATTGCCCAGGGCGCCCCCCAGGAGGAAGCCGAACCCCAGGCTCTCCCACCTCCCCTGGAGGGGTGGCCCCAGGATCCAGAGCAGCAGAGCAGCACTCACCACCAGGCTCACCAGCCCGAGCACCCTGGATCCTCCTGTGAAGAGGCTGAAGGCCGCTCCTGTGTTGCTCACCAGTTGCAGATTGAGCAGACCAGGCAGGGCCTCCTGTGGCAACCCCGGGGGCAGATGCTGAAGCGCCCAGCGTTTGCTGAGCTGGTCAAGCACCACAACCGCAAAGGCCACCCCCAGGGCCAGCCTGCGCCAGAGGGGAACGCTGCCCCGGGGGCCAGCGCCATTCATGGAGAGACCAGGAGCAGGCGGCGCAGCACCCAGGCCAGTAGGCCCACGGCGCAGCAGAGCAGCAGCTGGGGAACGATGGCCAGGCTGTAGCCGAGCAGCAGGGCCCCGGTGCTGCTTCCCCAGCGACCCACCAGGCCGCCCAGCAGGAGATTGGCGAGGCCGCAGAGCTGCATCACCAGCAACCCCAGGACGGCGGCTCCAGTGAGGGCCAGAGGATCATCCATTCCACCCTGACGGGCGAGCTTGCCACTGAGCCAGGCGGCAGGCAGGAATCCCGCCAGGTAGCCGAAACCTGGATCGAGAAGGTATCCAAGGCCCCCGCCTTCATGGAACACCGGCAACTGAAACAGACCCATCGACAGGTAGGCCACGGCCGCCAGCAGGGCCGTGCGATGGCCGCCCACCAGTGCCGTGAGCAGCAGGGCCGGCACCTGCAGGGTCACGCCCAGGGGCCGCAGGGTCCAGCCGGCGTCCTGGGGGAAAGGAACCGCTGCGGTGACCAGTCCTCCAGCCAGAATCAGCAACAGCCCGGCGATGGCGCCGCTCCAGGTGGCAAGGGCCCGCAACACGTCGAACATTGGATGCGCCACCATCCTGCAGCAGCCGCTCCCCCCTGCAACCCTCCCCCTTGCAACCTCCCCGCTGCAAAGTGGGGATCACCTGCCCCTGCGGGGAGAGCCATGCCCAACCCACCGTCCGGAACGCCGCCCTTGCAGATTGGAGCCCATGCGCAGCTCATCGGCCCTGTGACCTATCTCAAGACCGCCGATCCCATGCCGATGCTCCGTCCGCCTGATCTGGTGGATCCCGAGGAGATCGGGGTGGTGGTGGAACGACGGGCCCGGGATCAGCTGGCGGTGCGGTTCCGGCGAGGCACGTTCCTGTTCTCCGCTTCCCAGCTGCAAACAGCCCTCAATCCGGAGAACAGGGAGAGCTGAGGGGGTGGCTCTGCCAGGCCTTCCGGGCGGCTTCCAGGGCGGAGGCCGGACCCACCAGACTGAGGCACGGTAGTGGCAACCAGCGTTCCGCGGCCATCAGCAGATCCGAGCCGCGGAGCTGCTCCGCCTCTATGAGTTGGCATTCCAACCGGTCCATGGGTAACCCATGGCTCAGCAGCAGGGCCTGTCGTTCCGCCAGCTGGCCGCAGGTCTGACGCCCCATGGAGTCCTGGCCGCGGTATTTGGCCAGGGCCAGTTGCAGCGCTGAAGCGGAAAGGGGAGTCGTCATCAGTCGCCGCCATTCCTCCAGCAGGCAGAAGGTGGCTTCGGCCGCCCGGTCAGCCGATGTGGAAAGGTGCACCACAAAGGGTGCGGGGCCGCAACGGGCGGGGAAATGGGCACCCACGTCATAGGCCAGGCCCCGCTCTTCGCGCAGGGCCTGGAACAACCGGCTGGACATGCCAGCCCCGAGGTGGGACTGGAGAAGCCGAAGGGCGAGGCAATCTGGATGGCCGAAGGGAACGGTGGCGGCACCGAGGAGC
>JBJTQT010000218.1:0-3432 GCA_046075745.1 Cyanobium sp.
GTTTTCCGGATGGGCGTCGCGGCAGGCTGCAGCGGGCCGAGGCGGCTGCCGCCCTGCTCACGGCTCGCCAGGCGGATGGCATCCGCCACCGGGGAACGGGCCCTGAGATCGTGGCCATCGGCAGGGAGCCCTCCCTCACCAGAGGACCATTCACCAGGGTGCTCACGCTGCCTGATCACACCTCCAAGGGCATGACCGCTGGAGGCACCGATGCCAGCAGCCACCTGATCGAACGGCTGCGGGACTCCAGATTCGCTGGCTTCCATCGGCTGCTGGGAAGTTATGTGTTCTTCTGGGCAATGGCCCGGGATGTGGCTCGGCTGCCCGTTCTGCGGTTCAAATGGTGGAGATCCCAGAGCCGCACCAGGGTGATGACCACAGCCTGCCCGGTATCTGCCGCCCGGCTGGATCTCGCCGAATCCAAGGAAATCGCCGCCCTCTCCCTCGAGGCTGTCGCCTGCAGGGAACAGAGCTGAGGCTCACGCCACGCCCGTCTGGCTCACGGTGGAGTTGGCGTTGGAGTGAACACCTCCACCTCTCCCAGCCCCTTGATGGGATGGACCCCGCGGGAGACGGCAAGGGTGCCCAGGCTGGCCTTCAGCAGGTTCCCTGCGTGCTCTGCCATCAGCAGCCGATCCGCCGTTGCCCGATCAAAGAGCACCGGGGCCTCCAGGCTACGGGTGAGGCTTTCCAGCCGGGCAGCCCGATTCACGGTGTCGCCGATCACGGTGAATTCCATCCGTTTCGGGCTGCCGATCTGCCCCACAACCGCCGGCCCGCTAGCGATGCCGATACCGTTCGCCAGGCTCTTGGTGCCCTCCCTCTGCCATTGCCCATTGAGGCGTTCCAGGGCCTCACCCATCCCAAGGGCGCACGTCACTGCAGCACGTGCCTCTTCCCCCACTCCCCGTCCCACTGGTGAGCCAAACACCGCCATCACCGCATCGCCGATAAATTTGTCCACGGTGCCGCCATGGGCCATGATCACCTCCACCATTGCAGCCAGATAGGTGTTGAGCTGCTGCACATGGGCTTCGCTCTGGCCTGCGGCACTGCGTTCGCGGGTGAGGCTGGTGAAGCCCTTCAGATCGCAGAAGAGCACCGTCACATCCAACGTGCGTCCACGCAGGATGCCCTGGGCAGCAGCAGGATCAGCCAGGATTTCTGCCACCACGCCCGGGGCGACGTACCGCTCGAAGGTGCGCCGGAGTCGACGCCGTTCTCTCCCCTCCAGCAGGTAGCCATCGACGCTGAACACCACCCCGAGCAGCACGAAGCCCGCTGCCGGGGCCAGCAGCGGCAGCCATAGATGGGCCCGTTGCTGCAGGAGCACTCCTCCAGCGAACAGCACCACCAGGGCGGTCCCCACCAGAACCAGCCGCCAGCTCACCCCCACCCGAGCCAGGGCCAGTGCTCCCACCACCAGCACGGGCAAGCCGGCCATCAACGCCCGTGCCACAGGCTGTGCTGGCCAGGGCCTGAGGCCATCGCCAAGCAGGGAGTTGGCGGTGGCGGTGGCCAGCAGTTCCACACCGGACAGCGGGCCATAGGGGGTGGGGTAGCCATCATCTCCCTGGGAGAGGGTTGGCCCCACGATGGCGATCGCCCCTCTCAGGTTTTCCCGCTGGGGATGGGTGCGCCAGCGGGCTTGATCCAACACTTCCCAGGCACTGAGGCGAGGAAAGGTGCCCTCCGGTCCATAGGCATGCAGCCAGCTCTCCGCATCTGTCTGCTGGCTTGAGCGCCCTGTCAGTCCAAGGATGGTGAGGGGGAGGGAAGGGGGGGTGTTCACGCCCTGGGACCGAAGGATCCCCCCGGCGTAGGCCTCCGGGTGCCGCAGAGGTTCACCGGGAAGGCGCAAGGGGGTATTGCTCAGGCCGATGGCCTCCTTCATGCCGGGCAGATCCATGAACCGTTCGGGTTGCACCAGCGTCAGAGCGCCGGCACCTCTGGCATCCTGGCCCTCGGACATTTCAGCGGCCAGCGCGATCTTCCCGGGGTGGCGCCGCAGCACGTCGACCAGGGCCCGGTCATCCGCGGGCCCACGCTGGCTGGGCCCCTCGAAGGTGACATTGAGAGCAACCGCGGCAGCTCCGGCCTCCAGCAACCGCTCAGCCAGAAGGCCATAGGCCGCTCGTGGCCAGGGGAGGGTGCCGATCCCCTGCGCCCAGTTGGGCGTTTCCGGCTGTTGTTCGAACCAGTCGCCCTGCTGCAGGGTGGCTTCATCAATGGCGACCAGCAGCACGTTCCCAGGAGGTGGTCGTTGCCCCAGCAGCACCTGCACCTGATCTTCGAAGGCCCGGTCCCAGAGGCGCCAGTAGGGGCCCGGCCAACCCCCCATCAGGGCAGCGGCGCCACTGATGCCAGCGGTGAAAAGCAGCAGGATGGTGCGGCGGGAAAGGGCCACTCACGTCTCCATCAGAACAGGCGAGGCAGGCCGAAGGAAGGCACCGGCGCAGAGGGCACCGTCGGCAGGGTGGGCTGAGGCAGGCTGAGAGCTGGGAAGCGGCTTCTCAGATGGCTTTCCAGCGCACCGAAGCCTGGCAGGGGCAGCTGATATCCCTGGAAGAGGGGCCCGCGCAGGATGCGTTCGTAGTCCCCTTCCCCCAGGCTCAGAAGCGCGAGCACCAGGCCCTTCGGGGAGAGCTTCAACTTTTGGCCCGCTTCCACGATGGAGGGAGGAGCGCCGCTGGGTTTCCCATCCTGCAGGGCTTGCACCTCCACGCTGCCCTCCAGCACGGAGATATCGGATTCGCCCGTTTCGTTCACCTCGATGAGGTAGTTGGTGCCGCGCACGCTCAGTCGAGCTGATCGGGTGCAGCCATTCTGTCTGCCCGAAATCAACACCTGCCCGCGGTCCACAAGAAAGCAGCTGCTGCCGAGCCTGAGCTGGGAAAATCTGTTGAGCCGGCCGACGGCGCCACTGTTGAACAGGATCTGGCCCCGACTGTTGCGGGTGCTCAGCTGCTGCGGAGCGAGGGCCTTTTGTTTCACTTTGGCCTGCTGCTGATCGATGTAGAGCTCCTTGCCGTCGAGGATCTCCTGCACCACGGCACTTTCGGCGGCCAGGCCTGCACCGGCCGGGACCAATAGCCACAGCATCAGCACCAGGCTGCGGCTGGCCACCCACCAGATGGGTGGTGTAGGAGGAACTGCCATGGGGTTGTTCGCTCGACGCGGACGGGACGCACTTCTCCATTCTGAGTGACATGGGGCTGACAATCTGGCTATTGCTGGAGGAGGCGTCGCCCCACTGGCCATGGCCCTGCTCCAGATCTGGCTCGGCGTTCTTGCCCTGGCCGCTGTCGGGATGGCCATCCGGCTTTTTTGCCGGCGGCACCGGCTGCCTCCGTTTCCCCTGGCATGGGCTGTGTTGGCGGCCTTGTTCTGGGCCCTGCTGGCCAGCTTTCCCCTGGGGGGGCTTCCCCTGCC
>JBJTQT010000219.1:0-37162 GCA_046075745.1 Cyanobium sp.
AACATGCTCACCAGCAGCGAGACCTTTCTCCAGCTGATGCCCAACACCCCTCCCGGCAGCATCGAGCTGGGGCTGATCCGCCTGGTGCCCGGGGCTGATGCCGCCCTGGTGGCGGACCGCCTGCGGCGGCAGCTGCCGGACGATGTGGCGATCTACAGCAAGAAAGGCTTTGAAGAGTTTGAAAAGAACTATTGGCGCAGCAGCACTGCCATCGGATTCATCTTCACTCTCGGAGCCGCCATGGGCTTCGTTGTGGGCTGTGTGATCGTCTATCAGATTCTCTACTCCGATGTCAGTGACCACCTGCCCGAATACGCCACCCTGATGGCCATGGGATATCCGCTCCGAACGCTCCTGGCCGTGGTGGCCCGGGAGGGGGTGCTGCTCTCCGTCCTGGGGTTCGTGCCGGCCTGGCTGGCGGGCCAGGGGCTGTATGTGTTGGTGCGCAGGGGCACCAACCTGCCCGTGTACATGAGTCCCGACCGGTCCCTGGTGGTGTTGGCGATGATCTTTGCGATGTGCATGGCTTCTGCTCTCCTGGCGATGCGAAAGCTGGCCGATGCCGACCCCGCCGAAATCTTCTAGGGATGGCCGTGCCGAGTCCAACGGTGGAGGTGCAGGGTCTGAGCCATTGGTATGGCCGGGGCACCACCCGTCGCCAGGTGCTGCAGGGAGTGGATCTGGTGATCCAACCTGGTGAGGTGGTGCTCCTCACCGGGCCATCCGGCTGTGGCAAGACCACCCTGCTCACCCTGGTGGGTGCCCTCCGGCAGGTGATGGAGGGGTCTGTGCGGGTGCTGGGTCAGGAACTGAACGGCTGTGGCCGGGGGGAGCGGCAGCGGCTCCGCCAGACCATCGGCATGATCTTTCAGGGGCACAATCTGCTGCGTTGCCTCACGGCTGAACAGAACGTGCAGATGGGTTCGGATCTGCTGCCGGGCCTCTCCTATCGGGCCCGTCGGGATCAGGCTCGGGAGTGGTTGCGGGCGGTTGGCCTGGAAGATCACATGGGCAAGCTTCCTCATGATCTCTCGGGTGGCCAGAAGCAACGGGTGGCGATAGCCCGTGCCCTGGCGGCCCAACCCAGGCTGCTCCTGGCCGATGAACCCACTGCCGCCCTCGATCGCCAGAGTGGCAGAGATGTGGTGTTGCTGCTCCAGGGACTGGCCCGGGAACAGGGTTGTGCCGTGTTGATGGTCACCCACGATCCCCGCATCCTGGATGTGGCAGACCGCCTGGTGCAGATGGAAGACGGGCGCCTCTGGAGCCTCGAACCGGCCCTGGCGGGCTGAGGACGGGCCCGGTGCCTCTGGCTGCCCAACAGCGCCGTTGGCTAGGGTTGTCGTTTCTCAACCTGTCCGCAGCCCACGCATGGCCAAACGCCGCAATCTCAAGAAGGAAAAGCAGGAGCGAAATCGCGCCTACGCCCGCAAGTTCAAGAAGCGCAAGCTGCGCAATGACGGCCGGGGCGAAGGGGCTGGCAACGGTGTGACGGGCACGGCCAGCAACGGCGGCGCCGCCGACTGAGCCGTCACCCCCGGTGCTCCCCCAGGGAGCTTCTGGCAGGGGGGATCCAGGGGATCCCCCCTTTTCCATGAGGGCTCCAACCATGTTCTTCAGCGTCGTCATCCCCACCTACAACCGCCTGCCGATCCTCCGGAAGTGTCTTCTGGCGCTGGAGGAGCAGGTGCTCGAATCCCCTGTGGATCGCTATGAGGTGGTGGTGGTGGATGACGGCTCCAGCGACGACACGGTGCCGTGGTTGGAGGCCCATGCGGCGGACTTCCCCCACGTGCGTCTTTTCTGCCAGGAGCATGGGGGGCCCGCCCAGGGGCGCAACCGGGGGGTGGAGGTGCCCATGGGGATGTGATCGTCTTCATCGACAGCGATCTGGTGGTGACCCCCACCTTTCTTCTGTGCCATGCCAGGGCCCTGGAAACCTCCTGGCAGGAGCGTGGGGATCGGCTCTGCTTCACCTACGGCGCGGTGATCAACACGGCCAACTTCGAGGCGCCCACCAGTGAGCCCCACAAAATCACCGATCTGTCATGGGCCTACTTCGCCACGGGCAACGTGGCGATCGATCGCGAGGTGTTGGAACTGGCGGGGCTTTTTGACACCACCTTCCACCTCTATGGCTGGGAAGATCTGGAGCTGGGCGAACGGCTGCGCCGACTGGGCGTCGTGCTGGTGCGGGCTCCCGAGGCGGTGGGCTACCACTGGCATCCAGCCCTCACCCTGGAGCAGATTCCCGATCTGATGCGGGTAGAGCGGGAGCGGGCCCGGATGGCCCTGGTGTTTTTCCGCAAGCATCCCACCACCCGGGTGCGCACCATCATTCAGTACACGTGGTTTCATCGTCTGCTTTGGGAGCTCCTCACCCTGGGCGGTCTCCTCAATGAATGCAGCCTCAGGCCACTGCTGGCCTGGTTGCTTCGCCACGGTCAGGCCCGATGGGCGATGGAACTGTTGCGTCTTCCCCTGAACCGGCTGGGGGTGCGGGAGCTGTTTGCGGAAGCCACGCGGCAGGGTCTGCACTGACCATTTGGTAAGTTGAGGCGTCAACTTCAACTCCGCACACCTGCACGTTTCGGGTGATGGCAGCCTTTCGGCCCATCCCTGGCAGGTGGAGGCCAACCCGAAACCCCAACCCATGGCTGTCGTCACGCTCGCCGAGATGATGGAAGCTGGTGCCCATTTCGGCCACCAGACCCGTCGCTGGAACCCCAAGATGTCGCGCTACATCTATTGCGCGCGCAACGGGGTGCACATCATTGATCTGGTGCAGACCGCGGTCTGCATGAACAACGCCTACAAATGGGTGCGCAATGCTTCCCGCAGTGGCAAGCGTTTTCTTTTCGTTGGCACCAAGAAACAGGCCTCTGAGGTGATCGCCCAGGAGGCGAGCCGCTGTGGTGCGGCCTATGTGAATCAGCGCTGGCTGGGGGGCATGCTCACCAACTGGAGCACCATGCGTGCCCGGATTGATCGGCTCAAGGATCTGGAGCGGATGGAGTCCTCCGGTGCCATTGCCATGCGTCCCAAGAAGGAAGCCGCTGTGCTCCGCCGCGAGCTCGACCGCCTGCAGAAGTATCTCGGTGGATTGAAGAACATGCGCCGCCTGCCCGATGTGGTGGTGCTGGTGGATCAGCGTCGGGAAACCAATGCGGTGCTGGAGTGCCGCAAGCTCGACATTCCCCTGGTGTCGATGCTGGATACCAACTGCGATCCCGACCTGTGTGACGTGCCCATTCCCTGCAACGATGATGCGGTGCGGTCGGTCCAGCTGGTGCTGGGACGTCTGGCCGACGCCATCAATGAGGGCCGTCACGGTTCCCAGGATCGTGGGGAGGAGGAGGGCTGAGGCCCTCCTTGTCTCCCTGTTCACCCCGATTGTTGTTCGCTCCTTTTCCCCTTCCCATGGCTGAGATCAGCGCCAAGCTCGTCAAAGACCTGCGCGATAAAACAGGCGCCGGCATGATGGATTGCAAGAAAGCCCTGCAGGAATCCTCCGGCGACCTCAACAAGGCTGTGGAGTGGCTCCGTCAGAAGGGCATTGCCAGTGCGGAGAAAAAGGCCGGACGCACCGCGGCCGAGGGGATTGTCGGGAGCTATATCCACACCGGTGGGCGGGTTGGTGTGCTGGTGGAAGTGAACTGTGAGACGGATTTCGTTGCCCGCGGCGACCTGTTCCAGGACCTCGTGCGCAACGTGGCCATGCAGATCGCTGCCTGTCCAAACGTGGAATATGTGAGCACCGATCAGATTCCTCCTGAGGTGGTGGAGCGGGAGAAAGCTATCGAGATGGGGCGTGATGATCTGGCAGGAAAGAAAGAAGAGATGAAAACCAAGATCGTGGAGGGCAGGATTGGCAAGCGGCTGAAGGAACTGGCCCTCCTGGACCAGCCCTATATCCGTGATGGGTCTCTCAGCCTCGGTGAGCTTGTGAAACAGACCTCGGCCAAAACCGGCGAGAACATCCGGGTTCGCCGCTTCACTCGCTACACCCTCGGTGAGGGAATCGAGGTGCAGGAGAGTGATTTTGCCGCTGAGGTCGCAGCGATGGGCAAGGCGGCCTGAGGTGGGGGAGCCAGCCGGTCCCGGCTCCCCGTCCCTTCGGGCCATCCAGGCCAGGTTGGATGAGGAGATCCCCCATCTCTATCGGGATCTGGCCCTCTATCTACAGGTGTTGCGCGAGGTGCTCCCCCACTGTGTGGATCAGGCCTGTTCCACCCTGGCCACCCAGGTGCATCCCCGCCGCTACAACCGCCTCCACCCATCCGTGCGGGAGCAACTGCACTCCCGGCTGAAAGCCCTCCTGGCCAGTTGCTGTGCCCTGCTCACCGTGGAACAACTTCTCCACCTGGCCGCTCAGATGGCCCGGGAACGCCAGCGTCTGGAGCTGCATCAGCAATCCAGGCTCCTGCACGATCTGGACGAGCGGATGGATGTTCAGCCTCTTCCCATGGGGTCTATCCAGCTCAACTTCGAGCCTCCTCTCTCAGGAGACTCCTTTCTCTTCTCCACCCACTCTCCGCTGCAGTCAGAGGCTGAGGAAGACCCACCTGCAGCGCCTCCGTTCAGCATCAGCGATTCGGAGAGCGAAAACTCCTTGGCCCCAGACGAAAGCCCATCCCCTCCGGATCTGCCCTGGTGCACGGGCCAGTTGCCCCGGGATCCGGTGCTGCTGCTGCACTGTATGGATGGAGTGAACGCGGCCCTGAGTCGTCGGCTGCGCAACCTGTCCCATGCGGTCAATCTGGAACTCTTACGTGCCGGCCTCGTGGCCGGTGTGGTGCCGGTGCCCTTGTTGGATGCGGTGCTTGCAGGTCAGATCGAGTCGCAAGCGGCCCCGGCCAATCTGATTCGACTGCCCTTGGCCCCCTCAGCAGAAGGCGGTCCGCCTCCCCCCCCGATGGGCGTGCTTCTACGCACGGTGGATCTGGAGTTGGAGCAGCCCCGTCTGCGCACCTGCCGCCGTCGCCTGCTGCACCACCGGCAGGAGATCCTCAAAATGGCTGAGACTTCCCAACGTCTGCAGCGCCGGCTGCAGGCCCACCACGCCGAACGCCTGTGGCGTCACGACAGCCAGCTGAACCCGTCCGAGGGGACCTGAATCCTCTGCCAACAGGCCTGCGGGCTTGGTGTGACCCCCTCCAGAAAGCCGCCCAGCTGGAAGCTGATCGCGGCTTTGCCGATCTGCAGGGCCGTGCCGATACCTTCAGCGGGTTCGTGCAGCGTTCCCTTGGCTCTCCTCCGCAGGGTCTGGCCAGGGAGGACCTGGATCAGATCGAACGCCTGCGGGAGGGCTTTTGTCGCTATGGCGAACTCAGCCTCGCCCGTCGCCAGCAGCTGGTGCGCCAGCTCCGCCAGGGGCTGCACCAGCTGCACTGCCGCTCCAGGCCCCCATTGCCCATAGCTCCCCCAAGACT
Source organism: Cyanobium sp. (assembly GCA_046075745.1). Taxonomy (GTDB): domain Bacteria; phylum Cyanobacteriota; class Cyanobacteriia; order PCC-6307; family Cyanobiaceae; genus Cyanobium. The sequence goes on from JBJTQT010000219.1 coordinate 5,433, forward strand.
GCGTCTTGAGCCTGTGCAGGCCAGGGAGGCGTCCGCCAACGCCCGGCAACCCGCAGCACGGAGTCCGCTGGAGCCCACCACTCCCCTGTCAGAGGTGCCGGGAATCGGGGCGAAACTGGCCACCCGTCTTGCGGCCCTCGGTCTGTTCCAGGTGGCTGATCTCCTGCAGCACTATCCGCGCGACTACCTCAACTACGCCAATCTGGTGCGGATCGGGTCGCTGGAGGCAGGCAAGACGGCCACGGTGGTGGCCACGGTGCGCCGCTCCCACACCCTCACCAGTCCAAGGAATCCCAATCTCTCCATCCTCGAGCTCCATCTTCAGGATGTCACCGGTCGTCTCAAGGTGAGCCGCTTTTTTGCTGGCCGCCGCTTTGCCAATCCCGGTTGGTTGAAAAGTCAGCAGCGCCTCTACCCCCCGGGTTGCACCGTCGCAGTCAGTGGTCTGGTGAAGGAGGGACCATGGGGGATGAGTTTCACCGATCCGTTGATCGAAGTGCTGGAGAGCCCCTCCAGCCAGGTGCGCTCTGAGCAGATCGGCCGGCTGGTGCCTGTCTATTCCCTCACCGAGGGGCTCTCGGCCGATGGGCTGCGCCAGGCCATCGCCAAGGTGCTTCCTCTGGTGCGGCATTGGCCCGATCCCCTTCCTGCCGCTGGGTTTCTGCAGAGCCTTCAGCTCCCCAGCCGCGCCGAGGCGGTGGAGCAGATTCACCGCCCGACGGATCCGGATCAGCTGCAACGGGCCAGGCGCCGCCTGGTGTTTGATGAATTTCTGCTCCTTCAGCTGGCCCTCGCCCTGCGTCGCCAGCGGCTGAAGAGCCGAGAGGCACCGAGTCTCCTGATCAAGGGCGGGGAGGATGGGGAGGAAGGCTTGCTGAGGCGTTTCCTCGCCCTGCTGCCTTTCCCGCTCACCGGTGCCCAGCAGAGGGTCTTGGCGGAGATCCGGGATGACCTGGCCAAACCCCAGCCGATGGCCCGGCTGCTGCAAGGGGACGTGGGAAGCGGCAAGACGGTGGTGGCGTTGGCGGCCCTTCTCACCGCCATGGAATCGGGATGCCAGGGGGCGTTGATGGCTCCCACGGAGGTGTTGGCCGAGCAGCACCAGCGCAAGCTCGCCCCCTGGCTGGCCCAGCTGCATCTCAATTCCGCTCTGCTCACGGGCTCCACCCCGGCGCGGCAGCGGCGGGAGCTGCTTCAGGATCTGGCCAATGGACAGATTCATCTTCTGGTGGGTACCCATGCCCTCTTGGAAGATCCCGTGCAATTTCCGCGGCTGGGTCTGGTGGTGGTGGATGAACAGCACCGCTTCGGGGTGCGCCAGCGCAACCGCATGCTGGCCAAGGGGTTACAGCCCCACCTGCTCACGATGACCGCCACCCCCATTCCCCGCACCCTGGCCCTTTCGGTGCATGGGGATCTGGATGTGAGCCAGATCGATGAATTGCCGCCGGGGCGCACTCCAGTGCAGACCAGGCTGTTGCACTCCGATCAGCGGCACCAGGCCTGGCAGCTGATCCGTGAGCAGGTGGACCTCGGCCAGAGGGCCTATGTGGTGTTGCCCCTGGTGGAGGAGAGCGAAAAGCTGGATCTGCGATCCGCTGTGGAGGTGCATCGCCATCTGGCCGAGGAGGTGTTTGCCGATCTCGCCGTGGGCCTGTTGCACGGAAGGCTGCCCAGCGATGCCAAGCAGGGCACCCTGCAGGCCTTTGCCGCAGGCTCCATCCAGGTGCTGGTGAGCACCACGGTGGTGGAGGTGGGCGTGGATGTGCCGGAAGCAAGCGTGATGGTGATCGACCATGCGGATCGGTTCGGCCTGGCCCAGCTGCACCAGCTGCGGGGTCGGGTGGGCCGAGGTGCCGCCGTCTCCCATTGCCTGCTGATCAACGACAGCAAGAGCCCCATGGCCCGGCAGCGCCTGGAGGTGCTCGTCCGCAGTACCGATGGCTTCGAGATTGCGGAGATGGATCTGCGGTTGCGGGGGCCTGGCCAGGTCCTGGGCACCCGCCAGTCCGGTCTGCCGGATCTGGCCCTGGCGTCTCTCAGCGAAGATGGGGAGGTGCTGGAGGATGCGCGTCGGGTGGCGCAGCACCTCCTGGAGGAGGATCCCCAGCTGGCGGGGGCTCCTTTGTTGCGTCAGGCCCTCGATCTGCAGCAGCAACGTCTGCTGGAATCGGCCCAGCTCAACTGATCCTGTCCATGGCCCTGCGTCCCTGGAGTCCCATCCCCATCACCCCTGAGGACGACCCCCTGATTCCTCTCCCCCGGGAGTTGCTACGGCTGGAGCCGCACCCCTACGCCTCACTCGGGGCGCCCTATGGAAAGGATGCCTGTCCCTTCCGCCTTCGCGCCCGGGTGGTGCAGCGGCTCCTGAAGGCCCAGCTGTTGCTGCAGCAGAAGGAATCCGGGTGGCGCCTGGCCATTTTTGATGCCTGGCGCCCTGTTGCCGTGCAGCGCTTTATGGTGGCCCATGCCACGGCGGAGGCCTGTCGGGAACGAGGGCTGGATCCCAATGGCTCAGGCCCGGCCTGGGAGAGGGTGCGGGACGAGGTGGGGATGTTTTGGGCGCCGCCCAGTGAGGATCCTGCCACTCCACCGCCCCACAGCACTGGCGCTGCGGTGGACCTCACCCTGGCCAGCCTTCTGGGCGCGCCGCTCGAGATGGGAGGTTCCATCGATGCGATTGGCCCGATCTCCCATCCGGATCACTTTGCCGCCGCAGCCGCCTCGGCCCCGGATGGGGAGGCGGCCTGCTGGCATCAGCGCCGGCGACTTCTGGCAGAGGTGATGGCTGGGGCGGGCTTTGCCCAGCATCCGCAGGAATGGTGGCATTACAGCCATGGGGATCAGCTCTGGGCCTGGCGCACCGGCCAACCCCTGGCCTTCTACGGGCGGGTGGGCGATTGACTGGCTGGGGCGGAGGGGGGTGATCCAGCGGGCGGACTTGTGGAGAGGCCGAGCTCCCGGATCAGGGTGCCCACCTGCTCTGGGCTCAGCAGACCGCGGGCCTGACAGCTCTTCAGGGTGTCGAGGGTCATGGCCGCCTGAAGGGCCCGCAGCCGTTGTTGCACGGCCTCGGGTTGATCCTGCCAGGGAAGTAAGTTGGCCCGGAAGGATGTACGAATGGTCTCCACCTGGCAGGCTCCTTGATCCGGGTCGTACGTCTTGGGCGCGGCCTGGCTTGCCGTTCCCCAGATCAGAGCGATCAGGGTGAAAAGAACCAGCGGCCTGGCCACGATCCGTTCCATCCCCACGACCCGGTGCAAACTTACAGTCCTTTGAAGCACACCGGCGCCAGGGCGCCCATGGATGGCCTTCTTTCTTCTGGAAATCGGTACGGAGGAGTTGCCGGCCGACTTTGCCCGTCTGGCCCTTCCCCAGCTGGAGGATCAGGTGCGAAAGGATCTCCTTCGCTCCAGCCTGTCCGTTGACAGGCTCCAGGTCACCAGCACCCCTCGCCGTCTGGCGGTGCTGGTGGAGGGGCTTCCCGCCCGGCAGGCTGATCTTGAGGAAGAGCACAAGGGGCCGCCGGCCCTGCAGGCGTTCCGCGATGGGGTGCCCACTCCGGCAGCCGAGGGATTTGCCAAGCGCTGCGGTCTCCCGGTGGAGCAGCTTGAGGTGCGGGAGACTCCGAAGGGCCCCTTTTTGTTCGGCTGTACCCGACAGCCGGGCCGTGCCACGGCGGAGGTGTTGGCTGAGTTGATCCCAGGCTGGATCTGGGGCCTCCAGGGCCGTCGCTTCATGCGCTGGGGCGAGGGGGAGAACCGCTTCAGCCGCCCGGTGCGTTGGCTCGTGGCCCTCCTGGATGAGGACATCATTCCTGTGGATCTGCCGGGCTGTGATCCGCCGATCCGCAGCGGGCGGATGAGCCGGGGCCACCGCCGGAACCCGGAACCCGTGGAAATCCAAGTTGCAGCCTCTTACATCAGCCGATTGGCAGAGCAGGATGTGCAGGTCGATCGGTCGAGCAGGGCTGCCCAGATCAGATCCCAGCTGGAGAGGGCTGCAGACCGGACTGGAGCCCAGCTGGACTTGCCCGAGGCCCTGTTCGAGGAACTGGTGGATCTGGTGGAAGATCCCCGCGTGATCGAGGGGGCCATTGAACCGTCCTTTCTCAGCCTTCCTCCAGAAGTGCTCTGCACAGTGATGCGCGCCCACCAGAGGTATGTCCCCCTCCTTGTTCCCGAGGCCTTGAGGGATCCCTTGGCCCTGAGTGCGGAGGGAGCTCTGTTGCCCCGATTCCTGTGCGTGAGCAATGGGCACTCTGAAGCGGAGGTCACGGTGATCAGGGGGAATGAGCGAGTGTTGCGGGCCCGCCTGGCAGATGCCGCCTTCTTCCTGAGGGCCGATCACGGGGTGCCCAGCATCGATCGGCGGGAGGCCCTGAGCCGGGTCACCTTCGCCGAGGGGTTGGGGACCCTGCGGGAGCGCACGGAGCGGCTGGAGTGGTGTACGGATGTGTTGCTTGGCGAGCTCCAGCTGCAGCCTGAGGTGGCCCAAGCCGCCCGTCGGGCGGCCCATCTGTGCAAGCACGATCTGGTGAGCCAGATGGTGGGGGAGTTTCCTGAATTGCAGGGCATGATGGGTGCCAAATACCTGCTGGCGGAGGGAGAAGGGCGGGATGTGGCCCTGGCCGTGTGCGAGCACTACCTTCCTCGGGGAGCAGGCGATGTTCTTCCAGGCACAGCCCCTGGGGCCGTGCTGGCCCTGGCGGATCGCCTGGAACTGTTGTTAAGCATTTTTTCCCGTGGTGATCGGCCAACAGGTTCATCCGATCCCTATGGGTTGAGGAGAGCTGCCAATGGTGCCCTCCAGCTGATTTGGCATCAGCATTGGCCAATCAATCTGGGCAAGATTCTGCATCGTTTTGCCAAGGAATGGCAAACGATCTTTCCTGATCGCAAGAGCACCATCCAGTCCTTGGCAGACGACCTGAGTGATTTCTTCGGGCAGCGATGGATGAGTTTGATGGAAGAGGATGGACTGGCCCCAGATATTGTGAAGGCTGTGGGTGCCGCATCTCCACCCAATGGATGCTTGATCCTTCGCAATCCACTACAAGCTAGAGATCGGGCAATCTTTCTTCAATCCTTGCGAAGTGACGGGAGTCTCTCTGCGATTCAATCTGTGGTCCAGCGATCATCGCGACTGGCCGACAAGGGTACGTTGGGTCGTGAAGTGTTATGGCCTGCACAGGCTGTCAACCAAGCACTTTTTGTCAAGAAGAGCGAGGCGGATATGTTTGCTGTACTTGAGTCGCTTGCGCCCCTTGCCGAGAACAAAACTAGATATCGAGAGTTGGCCGACTCATTGAGAGAAAGTGCAAAAGTTCTGGAGGACTTCTTTGATGGTGCAGACAGTGTTCTGGTGATGTGCGATCAAGAAGCATTACGAAAAAATCGACTTAACTTACTTTCCGTTTTGCGCAATCAGGCAGACATGTTGGTTAAGTTTGATCTCTTGGAAAACTAACGTCTTAGTCCAATAAGTCTAAAGTTCTTAGTAAAAATGTGAGTTTCGCCAAATGCCTGATAGCATTGAAAGCTGCCATAGAATAGTTCCGATTCCGCAGATCCAGAATAATTGATTGGGCACTTTGCGATTCTTCCCTAACAACAAGCATCCCCATGCTGTAAGCACCAAAACCACTGGAAAAAGTTTTACCCAGTAGCGCAGTCGTATATAGGCAAGCAGCCAAGCAGGGCCTAGGGTGAGAATGGCCACAACTAAAATCATAATGATATACGGACGTATGATTCTCAAGGCACGTAGCCTTGCGATGACGAGCAAAAAGGGAATGGAGATGAACTTCAAGCCTTGAGCGGTTCCAATGAGACTTTTCACTGTTTGCAAGGCTAAGAAGTCGGCATAGAGCATGGGATGTTGAAGTGCAATCGCTAAGACGGATTCAGATGTCCCAAGAATGTTTTTACGTACCATTTCAACGGATTTGTCAATGGCAATATTGCTATTGCCTACAAACTGATGGGGGCCAAATAATTCGACATACGTAGCTATGAATGCAAGATAACTTCTGTTTCCGGCCAAGGGACTTCCTCCTTGCACAACGAAGCCGGGGATAAGTAGGAGTGCCATCCATCCAAGCGTGTAGGGGAGGAACCTCCAAGTTTTCGGCTCATCTTTTCCCCCTCCCAAAATGGCCCAGAAAATTGCCGCAGCCACAGCCCCCATCACCAGCTCAACTTTGCAGAGGCCAAATGTAGCCAGGAAAAAGGCTGCTAGCGCTAAAGGCCAGGAATTTCGCAGAGCAATAAAGGTCATTGCGAGTAGGCTTCCAGCAATAAGTTCGCTTGAGGGTTGTATAGACTGATATCCAGATGTGATAATTATGATGAATAACAATAAGCGAGTCCACCGATCCTCAACGAAGGCTTTTATCAAGAAAAAAGAACTACCAAGATACATCAACATCGACAGAATCCTGAAATGCCAGTTGAGATTGTTGGAGTCCGTGGGAATCAAAAGCTTGTAAATACCCGCAATAAGATAAGCTGTAATACCACTACTATTCTGTAGAGCCGGATATTGAAATACCCAATGTCCGCTATCTCTGTAGAGGCGCACGTTTGCACTCTCTACGAACGCCTGGTCCATCGGGAAAGCTGGAACCACTCCACTGTCTTGGAGGATGAATGCAGCGGATATAACTATACTTATAGTCAAAATGAGAATTAGAACCCAGTCGGTCTTAGTTCTAAACATAGGTTGCTTCAAGCAGGGGAAGAATCTCGAATCCATTTCTTAATACCTCATTGTCTCAGCTTAAACGATCAGCTGTTCCAGTAGGTCGTCCCAAAAATCTAGGGGAAACCAATCGATTATTCATGTTTACGCGCCGCAAGGAAAACGGAGCACCCAGTCGGAAAACTTCCCCCATTTCTGAGCCATGAATGTTCCAATCGTGCCAAGCTCCCACAACACATATCAATAGATTTAGAATAGGACTGCACATCACTGGTTGAGGAAGGAGATGCAAAAAGTTTTCTCTTCGCGATGATCAGTGGGAAGACAAACGTGTTGGCGTAGCTCGACTTGATCGGAGATAGTCCGACGTCCTCTGTCATTTTTCTTAACTCGCTCCGGCGAAAACGATGATGGGTTTCGCATGTATCGTCGTGATAAGACCACATCCATTGATAGGCAGCTACGTTGATCACCACCATCCCTCCGGGTCGTAGGACCCGGGCAAATTCTCTGAGGGCAATCGAAGCATCTTCCACTTGGGAGATCACATCTGCACTGGTCAAAATATCAAACCGTTCCTGTTCGAATGGAAGATTGGTGATCGAACCCTCGATGATGTCCACTCCCGTTCTGTCACTTGCCAAACGGCATGCGAGGGGAGAGAAATCCAACCCAGTAATTTTCCATTTGGGTCCAAACTGCTTGAGCGCTTGGATCAAGCCGCCCGTTCCGCAACCAGCGTCCAAAACGTCAGCATTTCTGTCTTTCCACTGAGAGAGTGGTAGAAGCATGCGTTGATTCAGGGCTTTGAAATACCACATCGCATCTTCAACCTCTGCCAGCTTTCTATACTCGTCAATCTGCATACTGGCCTGCCGCACCAAGATGTTCAAGAGAGTATAGGTCTTATGCCCTCTCTTTGGTGCGGTATACAGCCCGCGTCAGGAGAAATGAAAGCCCTGCCCAAATCACATAAGACAGCAAGGCAATCAGCCAGGCTTGGGTTCCTGCCTGCTCAAGAACTAGACCAATAAAGAATGCCAGTGAGAATCCAATAAGCTGAATCAGGAGATATCGCCATAGTAAACCCCAGCTAAATCTGACTCTGAAGGTGAAACGGGCATGGGAATACGAATTTACGGCGATGCAGACTCCTCCGGAAAAAGCAAGAGCTGCAGTGTTATTCCTGGTAAAGGTATAAACAAGTCCATAGAGGATAAAGTACAAAGCTTCACCGGCCAGACCAACCAAGCCAAATCGGACTGCAGTCAAACGCAGTATACGATCAGCTGTCTGAGTGTGGAGTTGCTTCATTTAGCATGTATTGACCACTCCTTCACAGCAGTTCTCAAATAGGAATGATGTTCGATCGTCCGGATCAATGCCTGAGGCTTTCCGTAGACGGTGAGATAAATACGACCGACATATTCACCCAGGAGTCCAAGCAAGAGGCACTGAACACCTCCAAAAAAAAGAATCGCGGAGATCACTGAGGGCCATCCGGCTACCTCAATGGTTCCAAACATTGAGCTGATAACAATATAGGACAAGCTGATGGCGCCAATTGTTGCGGCTACAAGTCCAATGAAACTGGCGATTCGCAGAGGCATCAGTGAAAAACTGGTGAGAATGACCAACCAGAGACGAATCAGCCTTCTGATGTTGTAGTTACTGACGCCTGAGTCACGTTGGTCGTGTTGAACGTCAAGGCTTCCGATCTGCTGGGTCGCCTGCGAGAGAAGCCCATCAATATAGACGTAGGGACTGCTAACGGTTGTGATTCTCTCTCCAATCAGTCGTCTAACACAGCGAAAACTTGATAGGTAGTAAGACCTCGGCAGATCAAGCAGTAACCGGGCCGTAAGATTTGCAAAGGTACTGCCAAGATTGCGGAATAAATTGTGTTTCTTCTCTACATAGTTGCCGTACACCACATCAAGATCATTGGCTTTTGCGTATGCCAGTAGGCGCAGAGCCTCTTCAGGGGGGTTTTGCAGATCATCATCGATATTGATGAAATACTCCCCTTCAGCATGGCGATAGCCGGTGAGGACGGCTTGATGTTCGCCGAAGTTTCGGGTGTGGCGAATTAGTAGAGCCTCTAAAGGGGAGTGTTGCAGCCGTTGATGAATGGCGTCGTATGTCTTATCTGGGCTTCCATCGTCGACAAAGATCACTTGCCAGGGTGAATTGGTTTGTAGAGCTTCCAAACGTGACAGCAGGAGCTCAATGGTTGCTTCACTCTTATAGAGGGGAATGATCAGACTGAAGTCAAAGCGATGCGGCTCTATGGCCATATCAGATCTTCCCTCTCAGGCAGGTTTGCAGATGCTGGCTGACCAGTTCCACATCAGAATCCAAGAGGTAAGGGTTCATGGGGAGGGAGAGCACCCTCGCTGAGAGCCTTTCCGTGTGGGGTAGATGGAACTGATCTCCACTATGTCTTTCGCGAATGTATTGGTGTTGATGACAGGCCAATGGATAGTGCACTCCATAGGGAATACCATCATCTGATCCTTTTCTCACAATCCAATCACGTAAGTCTGGATCTACGGTGATCACGTAGAGATGGTAGCTGTGCTTCCAATGATGACTGTTGCAGGGCAATCCAATGGTGCCGGCATGATCGAGTAAGCCAAGATGTTCGCCATACCTCAATGCCAGATGACGTCGTGCAGCGACACGCTCGTCTAGGTCATTGAGCTTCGCACGCAGAATCCATGCTTGTACTTCATCCAAGCGGCTGTTGACCCCAAATTGCACCGCTTGTTTTGAGGTATCCCACCCGTAAAATCTGAGACGCCTTGCCGTTGTCAGATCTTCTTGGCTTGCCTCCGCACCAACCACCAGCATTCCTCCATCCCCTAGCGCTGCAAGATTTTTGGTGGGATAAAAACTGAATGCCGCATAATCACCCCACGTCCCGACTCTTGTCCCTTCATAAAGCGTTCCCGTAGCCTGAGCACAGTCCTCTATAAGAGCAATCCCCTGCCTACGACAAAGATCTCGCAAGGGTCTCAAATCACAGGCTTCACCGTAGAGGTGAACGGCGATCACCGCCTTGATCCTTTGCTCATTGTGTCCTTGGTGCTCGAGAATTCTTTCCACCTCTTCCACCGCAATCACCGGCCTTTCTGCTTCAACATCAGCAAAAACAGGCTTGCCCCCAACCTGCAGAATTGCGGCGACAGTAGCGTAGGCGGTCAGCGAGGGAACAACGACTCCATCACCACTTCTGATGCCTGCGCAGTGCATGGCCAATTCCAGAGCATCGGTTCCATTGCCAACCCCAATGCAGTGGTCGGCGGTCAGCCCGCCCCCAAGCCATGCTGCGAACCCATCCTCAAATCCCCTCACTCCCGCTGCAAGAATGGTCTGGCCAGACTGGATGACATGAGCAAAGGCCTCCTGAATGGCTGGCCTGTAGTGCAGACAGTCTTGCAATGGAAAATTAGCCCTCTCCGTAAGTGTCTGACTTGTCTGGCTGGTCGATCGGCTTATAGACTCAAATGGAAGTTTCATCAGACGTATGCGCGAAGATTCTCCTTGTAGTATGAAATTGTGCGGGCCAGAGTCTCTTGCAAAGGGACCTCTGGATGCCATCCAGTGAGTAGACTGAACCGATCGTGGCTTGAATAATAATCTCCGATGTCAATCTTCCGTCGATCCTCGGGGTACTCCATGATGTTTACTTCCCCATGGCCAAAGATATCGACCATCATCTTGGCAAGTTCCAGCAAGGTAATTTTTTTGCTGCAGCCAAGGTTGTAGACATTTCCAAAGCTTCCGTCTGTCAAGGCGGCAATTAGAAATGCATCGACAACATCTTCAACATCATTGAAATCCCGCAGCTGCTTTCCACCCCATACGTCAATGGGTTGGTTTTCAATCAGCCGGCGAATCCAGATCCCAACAAACGTTTGCCTTGCGTCTTTGACGCGCATCCGAGGGCCAATTGTATTTGTGAGTCGCAAAATGCAGGTGCGAATATTGTAGAGGTGATTGTAGAGGCTGTAATACTGTTCGGCGGCATGTTTGTGGATGCCATTTATGTCAACAGGAGCGATCGGGTGAGATTCATCGACTGGCAGGTAGTTTGGTCGTCCATAAATCTGGCGGGTACTGGCAAAAACAATCCGGATATCTGGATTGATCTCTCGACATGTTTCGAGGAGATTCAGTTGGGCTGCACAATTGATGTTTAAGTCTGTATAGGGATCTTTCATGGAATCCATATGACTTGTTTGGCCAGCTAGACAGAATAGAATTTCCGTGTCACCTATAAGTGCTTTTAATGAGTGGGGCTCTCTGAGATCTGAAAAATTAATCTCAATTTCAGAAGCGCAATCCTTGAGATTGAAGAGATTGCCACCAAATTCCGGAACCATGCTGTCAATCGCTGTGACCCGACTGCCGTAACCGGCCAGACGCATGGCGAGGGTGGATCCAATGAATCCTGCCCCTCCAGTTATAACCACGCGTTTATCACGCCAATTTTCAGGGGCGGTAGCCAAAAGGAGGTATCTAGATGCAAACACCTTAACAGAGAACTCCGGCTGGAGGGTTCACTCATGCAGGATCTGCATAACTTGCATTTTCCGTTCGCCCGATGTTGGAGTCGGTCTTCAAACTGGACTACTTCTGCCTTGCTCAGCTGTCCTCCACTCCACGCACGATTCTCGCCAGTTCACTCCGTTCATCGGTGTTGATTCTGTGAGGGACACCACTGATGATTCGCTCAAAGTTCGTAAATGAATCCTTGATTTCTGGGCCGTTACCTGTGATGACAAACTCCCGTATCCCCTTGTCATGCCAAGAGCCACGCATTTTGAAGACGTTCAACGCCCTTGCCATCTCGCCGCGAATCTCTACATACTGCAAAAGCAAAATTGTATCTGTAATTGTTGAAATATGCGAATCCGTGATGGAATGACTGCCCATGAACTCCTCTGACGTGTTAGTGAAGAACCCGGCGATCTCTTCTTGTTTTGCATAGCCTGTCACCCCGATCACAAACTGCCTGAAGGCATTGTGGCTCACTCCTCGTGCCAGTGCAGAAAGTGAATCAATTGCCATTCGTGATGGCTTGAACTGCCCAATCTCCGTTTTGATGATTTGCAGATGATCCTCAAGTCCAGTGGATTCTGGATAAGCACAGATGATTTTCAGCAATCCATCCTGCTCCATCTGCTCAAAATCGATTCCCCAGCTCGTAGCGTTTCTCAGGAGCTGAGCTCGGGATTCCTCATAGGCAAAGAGGATTGCACGTTCCTTGCTGCGGCAGGCATCTTCGACGAATTTGCTGACCAACAACGTCTTGCCAGTTCCTGTTGCTCCTGTGGCAAGGATGATGGAGTCTTTGAAGAAACCACCGCCACACATCTCATCCAGCCTTGGTACTCCTGAGCTCAGGCGCACATTGGAGGAGCGCTGTGTCAAGCGCATGGCCCCCAAGGGGAAAATGCTGACGCCATGGCTTCCCATCGTGAAGGGGAATTCGCCCTTCATATGCGTTGTTCCCCGTAATTTCAGAATCTCCACAGTGCGCCTTCTCCGTTCACCTTCCAGCACATTTCGCAGGATCACAACGTTGTCCGATACGAATTCCTCAACCCCATAGCGGGCGATGGGTCCATATTCATCAATCCGCTCTGTTGTCATCACGGTGGTGACGCCAATTTCCTTCAGGCGGGCAATGAGTCGGAAAATTTCTCTGCGGACCACCGAAATGGCATCATATTGCTGAAAAACGGCCGTAATTGAGTCGATGGCGACCCTGCGAGCTTTGTATTTGCGAATCGCATAATTGATTCGCTCAATCAGTCCCGAAAGATCAAAACTTCCTGCCACGTCCTGACCTTCAGGATCCGGGGAAGCGTCCAAGAGAAAAAGCTTATCCTGTTCCACCATCTCCTGGAGATCCCAGCCAAAGCTGGCGGCATTTCTTAGGATATCTAAAGGTGATTCCTCAAAGGTGACAAATATTCCTGGTTCATTAAAGTCCCGGATGCCGTTGTAGAGAAAATTCAGGGAAAATACGGTTTTTCCTGTGCCCGACGTTCCGCTGATCAGGGTGGAACGTCCGATGGGCAGCCCGCCGTGGCAGATGTCATCAAAACCTTCGATCCCGGTTGGCAGCTTCTGGACCTGGAGCAATGAATGGCTGGCCGTGTCGGGAAGATTTGCGTCCTGCATGGATTTTAGAATGGTGGTGGCGTTTTGTCGGTGTCTCTCAGCTCTAAGGAGTTCTCATGGATCTCCTTGGGAATCCCGAGGCGACTCGACTGATGACTGCTCCGTGATTGGCTCCAGCTTGCCCTCCTCCAGCTTGCCCTCCTCCAGATTGAATCCTTCATCCACCAGTTCTTCATAGAGAAGATCCAGCCCAATCAGCACCCTCTCCCGGTCGGAAAGATCGCCGATGATTCGTCTCACAGGTGGTGGCAGAATCTTTGCCAGAGTTGGAGTAGCCAGAATCTTATCTTCTTCCGCTAGCTGGGGATTCTTCAGCACATCAATGACTTTGAGCGCATACACGCCTCGAAACTCTGTTTCTAAAATGTTCCTTAATGTTTTAAGGGCGCGCATGGAGTTTGGTGTATTGCCAGCAACGTAAAGTTTGAGAATGTAGGTCTTTCGTGCTGGCATGTCAGGCGTGCTCCTGGAGTTGGTTGAGGCTGTCCCTGAGGGCAAGCATGGGACGATCAGGCGGGATCGATCGCCGGTACATCTCGCAGAGATGGGCCATGACGTCCAACAGGGCTAAACGGTAGTCCTGTAGAAAGTCATTTTTATGGCCTTCAAGCTTCAGTTGCTTCCAGAAGCCCTCAATCAGGTTCATGTGGATTTCCACAGTGCTTGTGATTGGCAGATCGGCGAAAAAGGCAGTGTTCACAAAACTCTCGAGGGCTTGGTTTGCTGCTGCTGGATCCCGGAAGTAACTCAGCAACAAATCTCTATAGGTTCGGCTCAGGGAACGCAACAGATCATCCCTCTCTATTTCACTCAGGTTGCGGAAGAACCGTTCCGGATCCCGCTTGTAGTACACGCCCAGGTATCCAAGCCTGTCCTTTAGCCGATTCGCCAGTTTCCACCGCTCCTCTGTCTCCACCCCTGATCCTGCAGGCAGGCTGTCGCCCCCAGGGGCTCCTCGCTTCAGAAATCGGGAAATGGCGGCATCCAGGCTGTAGGGCAGCTGTTCCAGCTGGTCTGCCGGGAGGTGCACCTCCGCATCGTGGTACTCCACCTTGCCGGTCACCTCCCCGATCACAACCGCGGGCAGCAACAGCATCTGATCCCTCAGAGAAGAAAAGACAGCTGCCGGGAAGACTCCTTGCTCCAGAAGCACCGCGTCGAAGCCGTCGTGCCCTTCGTTCAAAGCCTTCAGCGGATCTTCCCCCTCTCCGATCACCACCAGGGCATAGCGGCCGGATTTGAGCCAAAGCGAGCAGGCGTCGCGCAGCGCAGGAGTCTGCAACAGGTTGGCAATGGTGAGAGGAGGGTCACTCATTCAGCAGGCGTAGGAACTGGAAGGCGCAGATGCCCCCGTTGGGTCTCGCCTCCAAATGTTGACGAATCGGAGGTCGTAACGGGAGGATCTTTGTTTGTCTTTCGATTGCTGCGCGCCCGGGCCCCAAATCGGAGCGATTCCGCCCCACCCGGCCGTGGCCCTTTCTGCCCATGAGCGCCACCACCACCAGTTCCCCTGCAGGCAGTCTGCCGGCAGGCACCGCCACACCTGAACAGCCCGCCACTGTCAGCTCGAGCAACACAGAGCCCAGCCAGGGGCAGATCTACGCCATCGTGGAAGCCGCAGGGCAGCAGTTCTGGTTGCAGCCCAATCGCTATCTCGACATCGATCGGCTGGACGCTGAGATAGACAGCACGGTGACCCTGGAGACCGTGCTTCTGGTGAAGGGGGCCAAGGGCACCACCCTCGGTCAGCCCTATGTGAAAGGGGCCAGCGTTGAGCTGAAGGTGATGGCCCATCGCCGCGGACCCAAGATCCTGGTGTACAAAATGCGCAAGAAGAAGAAGACACGCCGCAAGACCGGCCATCGTCAGGAGCTCACCCGGGTCCTGGTCACCTCCATCCAGGTGGCAGGCAAGTCCCTCAGCTGACCGCTCTCCGTCTCTCACGTTTTTCCTCCCCTTTCCCTCCATGGCTCACAAGAAAGGCACCGGTTCCACCCGCAACGGCCGCGATTCCAATTCCAAGCGCCTTGGTGTGAAGGCCTACGGCGGCGAGACCGTCACCGCCGGATCCATCCTGATCCGTCAGCGCGGCACCGCCGTGCTTCCCGGAGAGAATGTGGGTCGAGGCTCGGATGACACGCTCTTTGCCCTCAGTGATGGGGTGGTTCAGTTTGAGAGCATCAAGCGAGCCCTTCGCACCCGCAAACGCATCAGTGTCGTTGCGGTTTAACGCTCCTTTCAGCGCCGTCTCCTCCCACGACCGAACCATCGGGTGATCTGCGGCTTCCTTGTGCTCGATAAACCCGTGGGCCTCACCTCCCATCGCTGTGTGTCCCACGTCCGTCGCGCCTACCGCCTCAAGCGTGTCGGCCATGGCGGCACGCTTGATCCTGCGGTGACAGGCGTGCTGCCCATTGCTCTTGGCCCGGCCACCCGTCTGCTTCCCTACCTGCCCGGGGAGAAGACCTACAGGGCCACGATTCAGCTGGGTGTGCGCACCACCACGGATGACCTCGAGGGCGAGGTGATGGCCCGCCAGCCGGTGCCCCCTCCGCTTATCCCGTGCGATCTGGAGACGGCACTGGATGCCTTCCGGGGCCCCATCCAGCAGCGTCCTCCCGCCTTCTCAGCGGTGCATGTTCAGGGGCAACGCGCCTACGCCCTCGCCCGCTCAGGCCAGAGTCCTGAGCTCCCGGCCCGGCAGGTGACGCTGCATCGGCTCGACCTGCTGGCCTGGAGGCCCCTGCAGGGCCAGTTGGATCTGGAGATTCATTGCTCCGCAGGCACCTACATCCGCTCTCTGGCCAGGGATCTGGGGGCGCTCCTGGGCTGTGGCGGGGCCCTGGCACGGTTGCAGCGGACCGCAGCCCTTGGCTTTTCCCTCAACCAGAGCGTGGGCTTGGAGGACCTCCAGGAACCCCTGCCGCCCCTTCTCTCTCCCCTCAACGTTTTTCCCCATCTGCCCCGTCATCCCCTTGAACACTCTGAGCTGGAGGGTTGGCGCTGTGGTCGGGCCCAACGTCCCCATCAGATCTTCGCCACGGGAGACGCTGTGCTGGTGGTGGCTCCTGATGGGGAGCTGGCCGGCCTTGCCAAGATGGAACCATCCGGGTTGCTTCAGCCCAGGATCGTGTTTGACACCAACGGCTGACCCACTCCTCCGTCATGGCAGGCCATAGCAAATGGGCTCAGATCAAACGCACCAAAGCCGTGGTGGATGCCAAGCGCGGCGCGGTGTTCACCCGAATCGGTCGGGAGATCACCGTGGCTGCCCGTTCCGGCGCTGATCCCGCGGGTAATTTCCAGCTGCGTACCGCCATCGCCAAGGCCAAGGCCGCTGGAGTGCCCAACAGCAATATCGAACGGGCCATTGCCAAGGGCAGTGGGCAGGCCGGCGGACCCGGAGACACCTTTGAGCTGGTGCGCTACGAGGGGTATGGCCCCGGGGGAGTGGCTGTGCTGGTGGAGGCCTTCACCGATAACCGCAACCGGACCGCTGCGGATCTTCGCCTGGTGTTCAGCAAGGCGGGCGGCAATCTTGGAGAAACCGGCTGCGTCTCCTATCTCTTCGATCAACGCTCCGTTCTGCGTCTCGATCAGCCCGGCCTCCAGGAGGATGTCCTTTTGGAGGCCCTGCTTGCCCTTGAGGAGCAGGGAGGGGCGGAGGCTCTCGGTTACACCCTGGATGGGGAGGGTGCAGAGGTGATTGGTCGGTTTGAAGACCTGCAGGCTCTCCAGGAGGGGCTGCAGGCCATGGGCTGGTGTGTGGGCAGCTGGGACCATCGCTGGCTGGCCAATACCACCTGCCATGTGACGGATGTCGAGGGGCTCAGGGCCGTTGTGCGCATGCTCGATGCCTTCGAAGAGCTTGATGATGTGCGCAATGTGACCTCCAACCTGGAGGCCGATGAGAGCCTGATGGAAAGTGTGATGGCCTGACTCCCGGGCTGATCAGGAACCCAACGCCGCCGCATCCGCCAAAATGCAAACCGCTGGATGCTGCCCAAGCCAGCTGGCTGGTAGGTCCTCACTGGGCTGGGAGTGCAGCAGCCTCCGGAGCACCGGAGCCTTCGCTGCTCCGGTGACCACCAGCAGAATCCTCTGGGCCTCCAGGATCTCGGCGAGCCCCAGGGTG
This sequence comes from Cyanobium sp., assembly GCA_046075745.1. GTDB lineage: Bacteria > Cyanobacteriota > Cyanobacteriia > PCC-6307 > Cyanobiaceae > Cyanobium. The sequence continues at coordinate 22,465 of JBJTQT010000219.1, forward strand.
ATGGCTCTGGCCGGCACCTGCTGCCAATCGCCTCCGAAGCCTCCTGCGTTGGCCTGGCGGGTGCTGCTGCAGAGCTCCACACAACGGGCCTGGCTGTCGGCTGCGCAGGGCGGTTCATTGAAGCCCACATGGCCGTTCAGCCCGAGCCCCAGCAGCTGCAGGCCAACGCCGCCTGCCTGCCGGAGGGTTTGGCTGTAACGAAGGGCCTCCGCATCAGGATCGGTGGCCAACCCATCGGGCAGGTGCACCTGATTCGGCTCCAGAGCCAGGGGCTGACACAGGTTTCGCTCCATCTCTGCGGCGAAGGAGCCCGGGCTCCGGGGGCCCAGACCCACGTATTCATCCAGATTGAAGCTGCACCAATGGCGGCGCAGCGCATCCTGATCCCCCGCTGACTGCTGGGCCACCGCAGCGGCCAGGGCGGCATAGAGCGGCACCATGGTGCGGCCGGTGGCCAGGCCCAGGGGGCGGCCCGGATCGCTCAGGCAGGCCTCGAGCACCATCCCGGCGGCTTGCTGGGCCACCTCCGGCACGGTTGGGAGCACCCGCAGCTGAAAACCGCTTCCTGCTTCATCCCAGGGCTCAGAAGGTGCGCAGCACCGCCCCCCTGTAGTAGTGGCGGAGGATGTCCTCATAGCTCTTCCCGCGCTGCGCAAGGGCGTACGCACCCCATTGGCTCATTCCTACTCCATGGCCGTAGCCCCGCCCCTGCACCACTAGGCGGAGGCTCCCGGGCCCAGGGGGGGGGGCGCTGGAGGCAGAGGAGTCCTCCAGGGCATTGGGCACCGCACTCATCTCGAGACGTCCAGCTGGCTCGAACCGGAACTGCACCAGGGTGCTGCGGAGCCCCAGTCTCTCCCTGAGCTCGCTGCCCGAGAGCAGGAGCTCTCCTTCCGGCCCGATTACCCTGGCTCGCCGCACGCGCCCCGTGCTGGAGGATTGGAGGGGCTGGATCGTGGTGACGCCGCCGATCTCCGCGAAGGTCTGACGCAGGGTTTCCGGGGGAAAGGCCTTCTCCCAGCGACTCACGGGACTGGAGGTGTCGAAATCGGGAACGCTCACCAGGTAGGGAAGCTGGCGGCTCCAGAGCTCCCCGCTGTTTTCCGTGGCGCCGCCGCTGCTGCTGTGAAACACGGCATTGATGAGCCGTTCCCCATGCATCAGCACCTGGGACCGGGTGCCGCTGACAGCCTCACGGGTGGGGAGGGATTCCGCCTCCACCCCCTTGTAGACCTGGCTGGCCACCGTGGCGTTGAGATCAAAGGGAGCCGTTGGGCGGAGCTGCTGCAGGGCGTAGGTGCGGGAGGCCACCGCCTGGGCCTTGAGGGCCGCCAGGGGCCAGGTGCCTGGCATCTCGCTGCCCACGACCCCGGCCAGATAACTCTCCAGGGGGAGGCGGTTGATGGCCTGTAAGCCCTCCCCTTCCGGCCTCAGCAGGAGCACCCCGCGGTAGCGCCGTTGCTTCAGCACGATCAACCCCTGGGGGTCCACCGGTTCCAGCCGCAGCTCCTGAACGGGCACCTGGCGAGAGGCTGGGGGCAGGGCCACCGCCTCAGGCTCCTGGCCGATGGCGGGGGGGGGAAGCGGTTCAAGGGCAAGGGAGTCCCCCAGCCGGCGCATCCGCAGCTGCTGCCCCGGAGCCACCTGCAACAGGGAGCGTCCTGACTGATCCCGCAGCCGGAGCCCCTCCCGGCCAGCGGCGCCCACGGTGATCAGAGGGGCCTCCAGCAGGAGCACCCGGATAGGTGGGCCGCTGCTCAATCCAGCAGTGGCCTGCCCGACGCGGCCGCCCCCCAGGAGGGGGACGACGGAGAGGATCAGCAGAAGGAGCTGGGAACGGGCCAAGCGCAAGGGGGCGCACCAAGGCAATGGAGAACCATTCTTGCGAGGTTCTCCTGGCCCTGCCAGGGAACGTGTCAGCATTTCTGCGGCGGAGGCACGATTGTGCAGGTCACCTTTCTCGGCACCAGCTCAGGCGTACCCACCCGTTCCCGCAATGTTTCGGCGGTGGCCCTGCGCCTTCCCCAGCGGGCTGAACTCTGGCTGTTCGACTGCGGCGAAGGCACCCAGCACCAGTTTCTGCGCAGTCCCCTGCGGGTCTCCCAGCTGCGGCGCATCTTCGTCACCCACATGCATGGCGACCATGTGTTCGGGCTGCCTGGCCTGCTGGCCAGTCTGGGGCTCTCGGGGCACTGCGACGGGGTGGACCTCTATGGCCCGGATCCTCTTCAGGAGTTCCTTGAAGGGGCCCTGCGCACCTCCTCGACCCGCTTGAGTTATCCGATCCGGGTGCATGCCGTTCGGGAGGCGGCCCGGACCGGTGCCCCGGTTTTCGAGGATGCAGACCTTCTGGTCCGGGCGGCACCACTCAACCATCGGGTGCCGGCCTTTGCCTACCGGGTGGAACAAAAACCACGACCGGGTCGCTTTGATGTGGAGCGGGCCCGCGCCCTGGGGATCCCTGCCGGACCGCTCTATGCCGACCTCAAGGCCGGCCGGTCCATCACCCTGGAGGATGGTCGAACCGTCTCGGGAGCGAGGCTCTGCGGTGCGGAACGCCCCGGTGTCAGTGTGGTGTACTGCACGGACACCACCTTCAGTGAAGAGGCCGTGGGATTGGCCAGGGGCGCCGACCTGCTGATCCATGAGGCCACCTTTGCCCATGGGGAGGCTGATCTGGCCTTCCAGCGCCAGCACTCCACCAGCACGATGGCCGCCCAGACCGCCCTGGCCGCTGGGGTGAAACAGCTGGCCCTCACCCACCTGAGCCCCCGCTACGTGGCCGGCAACGCGGTCACGGCCGAGGATCTGCTCCAGGAAGCCCAGGCGATCTTTCCTGAAACTCTCCTCGCCAGGGACTTCCTCACCCTGAGCGTCCCTGCAACAGTTCGCGTCGTCCCTGGCGACCCCCCACCCCCCCCATGATCCAAGGGCTCAGTGCGGCCCGTTCCGCCCGTTCTTCGGCTTCTTCCATGGCCCCCACCCTTCGCTCAGCCGTTCGCGCCATCACCAGGTCCCTGCTGGTATTTCCCCTGGCGTTGGCGCTGCTCGTCTGTTTCGCTGGCCCTGCCGCCGCCGCGCGGTGGGACGAGGCAACCCTCACGGTGCCGGCTGGCCCGGATGGGTCCACCGTCACCTTCAGCGAGAAAGAGATCAAATCCGGCCGCAAGCTGTTCAACAACAGCTGCGGCACCTGCCACGCAGGCGGGATCACCAAAACCAACCAGAACGTTGGTCTGGATCCTGAGACCCTTGCTTTGGCTACCCCTCCCAGGGATTCCGTGGCGGCCCTGGTCGACTTCCTCAAGGACCCCATGTCCTACGACGGGGAATACAGCATCTCCGATGTGCATCCCAGCCTGAAAAGCAGCGACATCTTTGTGAAGATGCGGGATCTGGATGAGGAGGATCTACGCCTGATGGCGGGATACATCCTGGTGGCCCCGAAAGTTCAGGGCATCCAGTGGGGCGGAGGAAAGATCTATTTCTGACCCCTGGCCGTCATGCCGGTTGTTTCCTGCGCTCCTTCGGGGGCGCTTTTTTCTTGGGCCATTGGCGGACGGTGGTTGGCGGGCTCCAGGGACGCCGGCAGCTTGCTATACCACCATTCCTGAAGCTCCGCGCTCAGGCGCTGGGGGAAGAGGGTGATCACGGTCTGGGTGGGACGGGAGCCAGGCTGGAGCAGCTCCACCGCATAGGAGGGACAGCGCCGTGCTGCCAGGTCGGGCACGAAGCGGCGGCCCACCCGCCTCCAGCTGGGCTCCTTGCTGTGCCAGGCGAGCCGGCAACAGGGCCAGGGCAGATCTTCACGATCGAAAAGGCGGCAGCAGGGGCCAAGCACTCTGTAGGTGTATTGCCCCCCTGGGCTGGTGTGCAGACTGCCGTGGGCCAGAACGCTATGAACCTGCTGCACCGCACCTCCCGGAAAGAAAAAAGCCACCCCTCAGGGTGGCTCAAGAGCGACCTGTTGGCGAGGGCTCAGTAGAGGGATTCCTCCGCGTGGGTTTCGATCACCACATCGGACGTGGGGTAGGCCACGCAGGTGAGCACGAAGCCCGCTTCGATCTGGTCGTCATCCAGGAAGCTCTGGTCAGACTGGTCCACGGTGCCGGAGACGAGCTTGCCGGCGCAGGTGGAGCAGGCGCCAGCGCGGCAGGAGTAGGGGAGGTCAATGCCCGCCTCCTCAGCTGCGTCGAGGATGTACTGGTCACTGGGGACCTCGATGGTTTTATCGAGGTTCTCGGCGGCGTTCTTGAGGGTGACCTTGAAGGAAGCCATGGAAAAGTGAGTGAGCTGACAGCCACCAGAGGGCTGGGGCCGTAGGACCCGCCCTTCCTACATCCTCGCGGGCCATTCCAGATGATTTCGAGGCCTGAGTCTGGAAAGCCCCAATCAGTGTGTGGCTACAGATTAGTGTGCCTTATGCCACATCCCGCCCGGATCCAAGCTCAGCAGGGCCCACGGCTCCTGAATGGCCCTCAGGTTGGCGGCCCAGCCTCTCTCCCCAAGGGTGCGGATCAGGTCCTCGGCCTGGCTCACCAGCAGGCCACTGAGCAGCCCCAGTCCCCCAGGGGCGAGCAGGCGGTTGAAGCTCCCTGAGAGCTCGGCGATCACCGGCGCCAAAATGTTGCACAGCAGCACATCAGCCGGGCGCCCCTGCAGCAGACGCTCCAATTCCTGGGTGGAGCCCAGGCTGACGGCCAGGCCCGTGAAGCCATTCAGTGCGGCGTTCTCCTGGGTGGCGCGAATCGCCAGCGGATCGGTGTCCACCGCCACCACATGCTCCGCTCCCAGGGCGAGTGCCGCCAGCCCCAGCAACCCGCTGCCGCACCCCAGATCGGCCACCCAAAGGCCCGCCAAGGGAGTTGCTGCAGGGGCTCCCCCACGGATCCTGGCCTGGGCCAGCTCTTCCAGCCCTACCAGACAGAGGCGCGTGGAGGGATGGGATCCCGTGCCGAAGGCGGGGCCAGGATCAAGTCGGATCACCCTCCGCTCCTGGGCCTCAGACGGCACCTCCAGCCAGGCCGGCAGCACGAGCAGGGTCTCTCCGATGGGATCGGGGGCCCAGTGCTGTTTCCAGGTCAGGCTCCAGTCCTCATCGTCCACGCGCTCCCACGTCAGGGGGGGGAGGATCAGGCCGAAGGGCTCGGCCAGAGGTTGAAGGGCTGTCTCCAGCTCCCGGAGTTGCGGCTCCGGCCAGTCGGATTCCGGCAGCCAGGCCACCAGTTCTCTCTCCTGAGGTGAGGCCGGGCGATGGAGCACCGCCACCCGGTTCACCCCCAACTCCGGCAGCCTCCAGAGCAGGGATTCTTCCAAGTCCCCTGGTAGGGCCAGGGAGAGTCTCCACCATCCTCGTGGGGCCGAGCCTCGTGGGGCCGCGGAGGCCGTCGCTGCAGACATCAGAGCGTGACCGGGTGGGCCTCCTGGATGCCGTTGATGCTGTGGATGGTGGCCAGGAGGCTCGGTGGGATCGGATCATCCAGGCTGAGCACCATCACCGCATCTCCCCGCACGATTCGTCGCCCCACCTGCATGGAAGCGATGTTGACATTGTGCTCACCCAGCAGGGATCCCAGCTGGCCGATGATCCCTGGCATGTCCTGGTGGCGGGTGAAGAGCATGTGGTGGCTCGGCGCCACATTCACCGGGAATTCATCGATGCTGATGATCCGCAGATCTCCATCGTTGAACACCGCGCCGGTGACGCTGTGGGGTCCCTTGCTGCCTCTGGAGCGCAGCTGGAGCGAGCCGCCGGCGAAATCTCTGCTGCCGTCATCCTTCACTTCCAGCACCTTGATGCCCCGCTCCCTGGCTTCGAGGCCAGCGTTGACAAAGTTGATGCTGTCCCCCAGAGCCGTGGAGAGGATGCCCTTGAGGGCCGCCACCACTAGGGGCTGACTCTGCAGACTCGCGAATTCCCCCTGGAGCCGCACCTCCAGCTCGCTCACCTGCCCACCGCCCATCTGGCTCAGCAGTTGGCCGAGCGTTTCCGCCAGCTGCAGATGGGGCTTCAGCTGGCTGAGCAATTCCGGTGTCAGCCCGGGGATGTTGACCGCGCTGCGGGCTGGCAGGCCCAGCAACACATCCCGGATCTGTTCGGCCACATCGATGGCCACATTTTCCTGAGCCTCCGCCGTGGAGGCCCCGAGATGGGGCGTCAGGATCAGATGCTCCTTCACGCTGCGCAGCGGGGAGTCGACGGCGAGGGGTTCAGCTGCGAACACATCCAGTGCGGCACCAGCGATGACTCGCTGCTGGAGGGCTTAGGCGAGGGCCGCTTCGTCCACGATGCCTCCCCGGGCGCAGTTCACCAGCCTGGCGGATGCTTTCATCTTGCGCAGGAGCTCCGCATTCACGAGGTTTTCCGTCTCAGCGGTGCGGGGGAGATGGAGGCTGATGTAATCCGCTTCTGCAAACAGCTGGGGCAGGGGCAACAGGCGAACCTGCATCTGCTGCGCCCGTTCCGGGGAGATGAACGGGTCGTAGGCCGTCACATCCATTCCCATGGCACGGGCCACCCTGGCCACATGGGAGCCAATCTTCCCGAGGCCCACCACCCCCAACACCTTCTTGTAGAGCTCATTCCCCACATAGCTCTTGCGATCCCAGCCCCCAGCCATCATGCTCGCGTGGGCCTGGGGCACGTGGCGCGAGAGCGAGAGCATGAGGGCCAGGGCATGCTCCGCGGCGGCAATCGTGTTCCCCTCCGGTGAGTTCACCACCAGCACACCTCGCCGGGTGGCGGCAGGCACGTCCACGTTGTCCACCCCAACGCCGGCCCGGCCGATGATCCTGAGGCGATGGGCTGCCTCGATCACGTCGGCCGTCACCTGGGTGCCGGAGCGGATCATCAGGGCGTCATAGTCCTCGATGCATCGCTTCAACTCCTCGGGCGCCAGGCCCGTGCGCACATCCACCTGGGCCACCTGGGAGAGAATGTTGATCCCTGTCTGATCGATGGGATCGGAGACCAAAACCTTCGTCATGTCCGGCGGGGGGCGCGGTGCGCGGGATGGGTGAGGGTGAACTCCGCTGGCTGCGGCCGGAGGTGCAGTGTAGACAGCAAAGGTGATGCCTTCCGGAGGACTGCTGTGGGCTTGTCAGTTGTGGTGGTGCTGGAAAGCCGCAAGCGATTGCGCGAGCTGCGGGATCAGCTGGCGGCTCTGCAGCCTCCCCCGGCCCAGCTGCTGGCTGTGGGCAGAGGTGAAACGCCCCCTGAGGAAGTGGAGGAGCTCAATCCGGCCTTTGCCCGCAAACGCAGACAGCAGGGCATGGCCCTCTGGCTGATTCCCTTTGGATTCCTTGCCGGCCTCACCTTCACCCAGATCACGGATCTGCACACCTTCTCCGCCCTGGGTCCCTGGGGAGAACCTTTGATCGGTGGGCTGCTCGGGATGGGCTCGGGCTGGCTCGGGAGCTTTGTGGCGGCGGCCAGCGTGACGTCCGAGGCGGATGATCGAATCCGCACCCTGCGCAACCGTCTCGAGGAAGGCAGCTGGCTGCTGCTCCTGCAGCCTGCTCCTGGAGCGGAGGTGCCCTGGACACTCCTGCAGCAGGCCAGGCCCAAGGCTGTCGTGCGTCTGGGGGAGGGGTAGCGGTGAGTTCGGAGGAAAACGCCACTGTTGAAGGGGTTTGCGCGGTGGCTGAGCAGGTGCTCCGCACCTGGCAGCCCGCCTGGACCCCGTTTCTCGACCCAGAACTTCGGCAGCAGGTGCAATCCCAACTGCAGCATCGGAGCGATCTGCACCTCAGCAGTGAGGGGGGGTATGGCGGTGCGGTGCGGCGTCGTCTGCTGCTTCAGCGGCTGGAGGCGGTGGCCCCTGATTCGGCCCCCCCGGCCGGTCTGTCGGGACTGGAGCTGAGCGGCAATTTCCTCTTTGACCCGGCCTCGCCTGCTGAGATGCGGGAGGGGTTGCTGCAGGCCGGCGCCTCAGCCGGGGAGCTTGGGGATGTCTGGTTGCGGGGGGATCGGGGAGCCCAGGGCGTGATCGGCGAGGCGTTGGCCTCCTGGCTGGATGGCTGCCTGGCCCAGGTGCGGAGCGTGGAGGTTCGCTTTGAGGTGCGGCCATTGGCGGAGCTGCAGTTTCCACCCCAGCGGGTGCCCCGCACCCTGCAAAGCGTGGAGGCCTCCCTACGGATTGACGCGGTCGCGTCCGCAGGGTTCGGCCTCTCGCGCACACGCATGGTGGAGCTGATTCGTCAGGGTGCCCTGCGGTTGGATTGGCGACCTGTGACCTCTCCCAGTCAGGTGCTGAGCCCAGGCCAACGGCTCCAGTTGGAGGGACGGGGCGAACTGGAGATCACAAGTGCGGCGCCCACCCAGCGTGGGCGATGGCGAATAGCGATGCTGCGGCGTTGAAGGCGCTGTAATGAAGGCGCTATTGGCGGGACCGGTGTTAATGGAGCGGTGTTAATGGAGCAGTGTTAGGGGAGTCGTGCTGATCGGCTAAGGTCCTGGATACGCATGCTGGCGAGGTTCAAGCGCCATGCCTGCCCTGGGGCGATTAGCTCAGAGGTAGAGCACTACCTTGACACGGTAGGAGTCACTGGTTCGATTCCAGTATCGCCCACTTCCCGCTTCAGGGCTGCCCAGTGACCCACCCTTCCGAGCACCACCCTGCCGAGAACGGGACTGCCTTATCCGTGGTCGTGGGTCTGGGTCGCTCGGGTCAGGGAGCTGCACGCCTGTTGCGGGCCTTGGGCAGCCCTGTGCTGGTTCTCGAGAGCCGCTCAGGGGAGGCTCTGGAAGCCCAGGCCGCCGGCCTGCGGGCCGAAGGCATCGCCGTGCGGCTGGATGCTCCCCTCACGCCGGACACCTTCGCTGCCCTTCCGCGCCCCCGGACCGTGATCGTCAGCCCCGGGATCGCCTGGGACCATCCCACCTTGGAGGCCCTGCGGGACGAGAGGATCGGGGTTCAGGGGGAGATTTCTCCAGCCTGGGCCGCCATGGGGCAGGCCCCATGGATCGGCATCACGGGCACGAACGGCAAGACCACCGTCACCCACCTGGTGCATCATCTGCTCTGCCATGGGGGGCTGGATGCGCCCCTGTGCGGGAATGTGGGATTTTCTGCCGCTGAACTGGCGCTGGAGCGTCTCCAGAGCGGCCGGACCCCCGACTGGGTTGTGGTGGAGCTGAGCAGCTACCAGATTGAGGCCTCCCCGGAAGTGGCCCCCCGGATCGGAGTGTGGACCACCCTCACCCCGGATCATCTGGAGCGCCACCGCACCCTTGACCGCTACAGAGCCATCAAACGCAGCCTGATCGAAGCTTCCAGCACCCGCATCCTGAATGCCGACGATGCCGACCTCAGGGCCCATGCCTCCAGCTGGGACCAGGCCCAGTGGATCACCACTGGGTCCCGTACATCCTTGGAGGGCCTCCTCTCCCCCACGCTCTGGGTGGAGGAGGGGATGGTGCACGGATCCGCCGGCCCGCTCTTTCCGGCCGATTGCCTGGCGATGCCAGGGGTGCACAACCGCCAGAATCTCCTCCTGGCTGCTGCGGTGGGATTGCAGGCCGGCCTCACGCCCGCCGTCATGGAGGCGGCCTTCCGCTGCTTTCCAGGGGTGCCCCATCGGTTGGAGCTCATCCGTGAACATGGGGGGATCACCTGGGTCAACGACAGCAAGGCCACCAATTACGACGCGGCGGAGGTGGCTCTCAAGGCGCTTGATGGCCCCCTGGTGGTGTTGGCGGGAGGTCAGGCCAAGACGGGCGATCCCGACGGATGGATCAATCAGCTCCGGCGACAGGCGGCAGCGGTTGTGCTCTTCGGCGACGCCCGGGAAGCGTTCGCTGCGATGCTCGGGGACGCCGGCTACGAAGGAACAGTGACCTGCACCGAGGCGCTTGAGGTGGCCGTGAGCACCGCCGATCACCTGGCCGGCACTCTGGGTTGCCGCTGCGTGCTTCTCTCACCGGCCTGCGCCAGTTTCGACCAGTACACCAGTTTTGAGCACCGGGGCGACCATTTCCGGAAGCTGGTGGAGGCGTTGTGACTTCAATTTCCACCCACTGGCTTATGAAAAGTGAACCCGAGGCTTACAGCATCGCTGATCTGGCCAGGGAGAGAAGCACCCTCTGGGATGGAATCCGCAATTATCAGGCCCGTAATTTCATGCGCTCCATGCAGAGCGGAGATCGGGCTTTTTTCTATCACTCCAACACCACTCCCCCGGGCATCGTGGGCCTGATGGAGGTCAGCGAAACCGGCTTGGTCGATCCGAGTCAGTTTGATCCTGACTCGAAATATTTTGATCCCCGCTCGAGTCGGGAACGGCCCCGCTGGGATTGCGTGCGCCTGCGCTATCTGCGAACGTTTCCGGCTCTGCTGTCGCTGGAGGCCCTGCGGGCCTCTTTCACGGAGGAGGAGCTTGGGGTGGTGCGCCGCGGCAATCGGCTCTCGATTCTTCCGGTGAGCGATGGCAGTGCCCGCAGGATCTACGAGCTGCTGGGCTGCGCCCCCTAGGCCGCCCTCCATTCCGGAGTGGCGGAGCCAGCGAAGCGGCCCTGGCCGGGGAATAGGTTGGCCAGATAGCAGCGGGTCACCGCTCGGTCCTGGCAGCCATGCTGCACCAGAAAACCCGCAAGAGCAGCCTGCACCAACCGGTACTGATCCCAGTTGGGGTGCTGGTCGATGAAGGTGCGCATCGCTTCCAGCAAGGCCTCCGGAACTTCAGCCATCAGGCTCACGGTGCTTTGCCCATCTCCCCGCGCTTCCCAGCCGAACTCCCCACCTCCCGCCATCATCAACCTGTGCTCCCGAATGCCCACCCACTTCTCCACAGGTCTTCCCTGGCGTCAAATCACTGGCTGCTGAGATTCCGGGCCCATGTCTTACGCAGAGACTGCAGTCAGCAAGGCGTTCTTCAGAGCCCTTGAGAGCAGCAACCTGGCTGCTGACAGGGGCACTCCGGTTTCGTCAAGGGTCCCAGGCCATCCCGTCGCTGTTTTCCACAGCAGTGCCAGAACCCCTGGCCCCAAAGGCCTTGATCTCTGGAAAACACCTGGAAAACCACTGCAGAACTGGGGGAACCCTGGGGACAGACGGATTGATTTTTGTTGCTGATCAGTGCTGGCCAGAGGCGGGTCTTATGGGTCAGACAGGATGAGCTCCATGTAAGTCTGGGCAAAGGTTGCCGCTGCCTCACGGGCCCAGAATCCTTCCACCCCTCGCATCCCGGGAGATGGGTGGATTAGGAAGCGCAGGGTCCAACCCCAGCGATCTCCCTCCAGGGTGAGCCAGAGACTGCCATCTCCCAGCTCTGGGGAACCGTTGGCTCTGCCAAGACTCCCCTGGTAGTCCAGACAGAGGGATTCCTCCTCCATCAGCGTGTCCACCAGGCTCAGGTGTTGAGCCACCAGAGCCTCCAGGGCCTGGTGCAGCGCCAGGGCCTCCGGCGCGGTGAGTTCACTGGCCCAGCCTTCGCCCCCGATCAACACAGGGAAGGGATCCCTCTGGGGATCCCAGGCAAGCCGCCAACCCTCACCCTCACGCTCCAGCACGCCTGATCAGCCAGGCAGGAGGTCGGGCTGATCCTGTTCGTCGCTCAGTTCAACGATCGCCCGCTGCACCGGTTTGATCATCGATTCATCCAACAACCCATCAAAATCATCGAAGCGCCTCTGCTTGGCGCGGTAAGCGATGCGCACGGTCGTCAGGTAGCGCTTGCTCGAGTGGCGGATCAGGCTTTCGGCCCGTTGCGCCAGTTCCTTGGGGTTGAGATCGGCACCGCTCTGCATCGAAGATTTGCACAAGCCCTTCACACTAAATCAGCTCCATCCAGCCCATGGCGGGAACCCTCGCGATCGATCTCGGCAGCACCACCACCGTGGTGGCCTGGCAGGAAGAGCAAGGCACGCCTTCCCTGCTGGCCCTTCCCCCCTACAGCCTCTCTGAGCCCTGCGTTGTGCCGAGCCTGCTGTGGCTGAGCCATCAGGGCCAAGGCCATCCCCTGATCGGTCGGCAGGTGCTCGAGGCCGGTCTGGCGGGCAGATCGGACCCAGCACTCTGCAGGGATTTCAAGCGCTGGATCGGTGCAGCGGTGGCCGATTTGGAAGCGCCTTCCCCCTGGAGCAGTTGGTTGACCCCGGAGGAGGCCGGATCGGTTCTCTTGCGGGCGATCTGGCAAGCGCTTCCTGCGGGTCTGGAGCCCAGACGACTGGTTCTCACAGCCCCTGTGGATACCTACAGCGGCTATCGCCGCTGGTTGATGGAGGTGTCGCAGGAGCTGCCGGTTGCCGAAATCGCCCTGGTGTATGAGCCCACAGCGGCGGCGATCGGCTGCGGCCTGGCCCCCGGAAGCCGGGTGCTGGTGGTGGATTTCGGTGGCGGCACCCTGGATGTGTCCCTGGTGGCGCTGCAGGGTGGGGAGGGCCGGTCGGCCCCCGTGGCCCAGTTGTTGCGGTTCGCAGGCAGAGACCTTCAGGACAGTCGTCAGCGCCTGCGAACGGCGAGGGTGCTGGGCAAGGCGGGAGTGCCGATCGGGGGGCGCGACCTTGACCATTGGATCGCCGCCGCCCTGCGCCCTGGGGAGAGCCTCACAGGAGAGCTGCTGGCCGGGGCAGAGGCCCTGAAATGTGCTCTGAGCACGGAGGAGCAAGCCCTTTCCATCGTGAGCCCCCAGGAGGGTTCCCCCTACGAACTCCGTCTGAGCCGTACTGGCTTGGAGCAGCTTCTGGAAAGCCGGGGCCTGGGAACCGTGATCCGTGGCCTTCTGGAGGCCATGGCCGCAGCGGCCAGACGGGAGGGCTTCGAGCTGTCGCGCCTCGATGCGGTTCTGCCGGTGGGAGGAAGCAGTCGCATCCCCTGGTTGCGCCAGTTGCTGAAGGAGCTGCTGCCTTCGGTGCCCCTGCGGGATGAACGGCCCGTGGAATCCGTGGCGCTGGGCGCCCTGGCGCTCACTCCGGGCGTGCAGATCAGGGATGTGCTGAGCCGGGGGGTGTGCCTGAGGTGCTGGGATCAACGCAGTCGCGCCCATCTCTGGCACCCCCTCTTTCAGGCCGGTCAGCACTGGCCCACTCCCCAGGCCCTGGAGCTGGTGTTGGCCTCCAGTGGGGCGGATCAGTCGGCCCTGGAGCTGGTGTTCGGAGAACCCCTGCCGGAGGAGCGGGCGGAGGTGGTGTTCGTGGATGGGGTGCCCCTCATTCGCCCGCGCCAGGCTGGAACCCCCCAGGTTCAACCCTGGTCCATTCCCCCGATTCAGTTGCCCCTGATTCCTCCCGGGTCCGTTGGTGTGGATCGGTTCAGGCTGCGCTTCTCCATCAATGGCGAAGGGCAATTGGAGCTGGAGGGGGATGACCTCCTGGTGGGCCAGGCTCTGCCCCGCCTGGTGCTGGGACAGGTGCGTTGAAGGGCCATCCTCTGCTTGAGTGCGACATCCTCCACGCCATTGAGCCTTGATGCGTGATGTCTCGCGGGATGGGTCCTGGGTCCATCGTTGGGTGGGCATTCCCATGCTTGCCCTGTCTCTTGGCATGGCGCTGCTGGTGGGGTGGAAGCAACAGATCACGCGTCAGTTGCGGGCCGCTTCGGCGGATCAACGGCTGGAGCAGTGTCTGCAGCTGGAGCGTCGTCTGCAGGCCCTCGACTGGGTGCCCAGCCCGGTGGATCAGGACGCAGGCCGGTGCCGCAGAGAGGGAGCCCAGCGCCTCTGGGCCGAACAGCAGAAGGCCAAGGCGCTTCGTCTGCAGAGCGAGTTGGTGGCCTCCCGCACCGCCACCCCTGAAGACATCGACCGGCTGAAGGAGTGGAAGGGGCAGGTGCAGCGTTCTGCCCTGGCGGCCTTCCAGGCTGGCAATCTCGAACAGGCTGTGGCCTTGCTCCGTCAAAGCGATACCGCCGGAGGGGATCCGGGTGTGGCCAGCATGGTGAACCAGTTTCAACAGAGTTGGGCCAAGAACCAGTCCGACATGGAGCGTGCCGAGGCCCTAGCCGCCAAGGGCCAATGGTGGGATTCTCTGTCTGCCCTCAATGGGCTCAGTCATCCCTACTGGCGTCAACGCAGCCTGCCGCTCAGGCAGCGGGTGGAAGCGAGCCTGGCGAAGCTCGAAAAGAAACGGGTGGATACTCACGGTCCCCTCCCCTATGCCGTCTCCCCGGAGAAGTTGGATGCGCTGGTGAAGAAGCGTGTGGCCGCAGGGGTGCCGGACTGGCAGGCCTTTGGGGAAGCCTGCCGCGCCCTGGGAGGGCGCGTGGTGGATGGGGGTCCGGAGGCTACTTGTGAACGCTGAAAGGGCCTTGGCGCAGGCCGCCCCACCTGTGATGAGGGCGTGACAGGATGGCGCCGATTCAGGAGGGTGTATGGAGGCTGGTGATCGGGTGACTGTGACGTCAAGTGTGGTTGTGTTCACCCATCCCGAGCATCGGGGCCTTCCCTTTGACCTGCAGGGTCAGCAAGGGGAGGTTGTCAGCGTGATTGATGGCTGGAAGGGCCGTCCGATCAGCCCAACCCTGCCGGTGGTTGTGGCGTTCGGGAAGTTCCGTGCCCATTTTCGAGCGGACGAACTCAGCAAGCTCTGAAGGGCTGGCCTGCCCGATGTTTCAGGGATGGAGAAGGAACACTCCTTCCTCCCCATCCACCGCCTGCAGGCAGAGCTGGATGCTCTCTTGCCTGGAGGTGGGCACCACCCGACCGCAGAAGTCTGGCTGGATTGGGAGCTCCCGATGGCCGCGATCCACCATCACCACCAGCT
>JBJTQT010000220.1:0-24239 GCA_046075745.1 Cyanobium sp.
TGCGCATGCTCGGCCATGGCGAACGGGTCTCCGTCGTGCAGTTCATCAAGGGGGGCTGGCAGCCGGGGGAGGTGGCTGCGCTGCGCCGCTTCGGAGAGGACCTTCACTTTCAGGCGCTGGGTGAGGGATTCACCTGGGAAACCCAGGATCGTGAACGGGACCAGAGGGCCGTGGCAAAGGCCTGGGAACGGGCCCTGGGCTATCTCCAGGATCCCGCTTGGAAGCTGGTGGTTCTCGATGAAGTGAATGTGGCGCTGAAGCTCGGCTACCTCTCCCTGGCTGAACTGATGGCCGGCCTCCAGGCCCGTCCTCCCCTCACCCATGTGGCGCTCACGGGCCGCGGCGCCCCTGCTGAGCTGATCGCATCCGCCGACCTGGTGACGGAGATGCGACTGGTGCGACATCCCTTCCGGGAACAAGGCGTTCGCGCCCAGCGCGGCATCGAGTATTAGCTGGTGAAGGGGCCCGTCTGCTGGGGACTTGCTACTGTTCGGCCGGATTCTCCTCCCTGGGCTGACTCACTGGAATGACCCCCTATCGGCGCGTGTTGCTCAAACTCAGCGGCGAGGCGCTGATGGGAGGTCAGGGGTATGGCATTGATCCGGCCATTGTTCAATCGATTGCCTCGGATGTAGCAGACGTTGTGGCCTCAGGCACCCAATTGGCCATTGTGGTTGGGGGCGGCAACATTTTTCGCGGTCTAAAAGGTTCGGCGGCGGGGATGGACCGTGCAACGGCTGATTATGTGGGCATGCTGGCGACGGTGATGAATGCCATCACCCTGCAGGACGGTCTTGAACGTGCCGGTGTGCCGACCCGCGTTCAGAGTGCGATCTCCATGCAGGAAGTGGCTGAGCCCTATATTCGTCGGCGCGCCATTCGTCACCTTGAAAAAGGCAGGGTGGTGATCTTCGCAGCTGGTTGTGGCAATCCATTTTTCACCACGGATACAACGGCTGCTCTTCGAGCTGCAGAGATCAATGCGGATGTGGTCTTCAAGGCAACAAAAGTCGATGGCGTCTACAACAAGGATCCGGCACTGCACTCCGATGCAACCCGATACGAAACGCTCACGTTCATGGATGTTTTGAGCGGCGAGCTGGAGGTCATGGATGGAACTGCTATCGCACTCTGTAAGGATAACTCCATTCCAATTGTGGTGTTTGATCTTTTTGGCCGCGGCAACATCAGTCGTGCCGTCGGGGGTGAGTCTATTGGCACTCGTATTGCATCCTCTCTTTAGTCTCTCGCATGACTTCTATGGATCTTGAAGCAAGTATGCGCAAATCGGTTGAGGCAACCCAGCGCAATTTCAATACGATTCGCACCGGACGTGCTAATCCTTCCCTTCTGGACAAGGTGGTGGTTGAATACTATGGCGCTGAAACAGCGTTGAAGTCTCTGGCCACCATTTCAACGCCGGATTCCCAGACCATTCAGATCCAGCCCTTTGACGCTGGATCAGTTGCGCAAATTGAAAAAGCTATTGCCATGAGTGATCTTGGTCTGACGCCAAATAATGATGGAAAGTTGATCCGTATCAATATTCCTCCTCTCACAGAAGATCGCCGCAAAGACCTTTGCAAGGTGGCTGCAAAATATGCTGAAGAAGGTAAGGTCGCTTTAAGAAATCTCCGCCGTGAGGCCATTGATAAAATAAAGAAACAAGAGAAGGATGGTGATCTTTCAGAGGATCAATCCCGGGATGAACAGGAACGGGCCCAGAAGGTCACGGATCGCTTCATTGTCGAACTTGAGAAGCATCTGGCCCAGAAAGAAGCCGAGATCCTCAAGGTTTAGTCTGCTTTCAGCAGACTTGATTTGCCGATGCCTCCGGCCGACGCCATTGTGATTGGGGCTGGCCCGGCCGGTGCCTCTGCGGCCTTCCATCTGGCCCATCGAGGTCGAGACGTGGTGCTTCTGGAGCGGGAGTCCCTTGGGAGAAGCAAGCCCTGTGGGGGTGGTATGGCAGCGTCCGTGCAGCGGTGGTTTCCCTTTGATCTCTCCCCTGTGGTTGATCAGGTGATCAGGCAGGTGCGCTTCACCTGGATGCTTGAGGATCCGGTGCTGGCCAACCTGCCGGGGGAAGCTCCGTTCTGGATCGTGCGACGCTCCAATCTGGATGCCTTCCTAGCGGAGCGGGCTGCCGAGGCTGGTGCCACCGTGCGCCACGCCACGCCTGTGCAGACAGTGAAACGGGAGGGTGATCTCTGGCAGGTGGTGGACAACAGTGGGGAGCTTTGGCAGGCCCGTAGCCTCCTCATTGCAGACGGATCCTCCTCGCCCCTGGCCAGCAGTCTTGGCCTTGGTCCGCCCCGGCCCCGCTTCGCCTCAACTCTCTCGGTGGAGGTGGACTGTCCGCTCCTGGAGCCCGGAGTGGCCTACTTTGATTTCGGTTCCGTGCCCCAGGGGTTCTGCTGGGCCTTTCCCCGTGAGCACGGCTACAGCATTGGGGTTGGTACCTTCATCGGGCAGGAGGATGTGGATGGCGAGGGCGTGCTTCAGCGTCTGCTCCCTTCCTTGGGATTGGCGCAGGACGCAGGGGTACGTCGGCCGTTCCGTCTCAGGGTCTGGGACGGACACTACCCCTTGGATGGTCCTGGAGTGTTGGCGGCAGGGGATGCGGCTTCACTCTGTGATCCCTTTCTTGCAGAGGGGTTGCGACCAGCTCTGATGAGTGGTTGTCAGGCAGCCTCGGCGCTTGACTCCTGGCTGGATGGTGATGCCCAGGCCCTTAAGGGATACACCGCCATCATGCGCAGAGACTGGGGGGATTCGATGGCCTGGGGCAAACGGATCGCCCAGGTGTTTTATCGCCTACCCCGTGTGGGCTATCAACTTGGCGTCAAGCGCCCCACCGCTCCCCAGAGAATCGCCCAGATCCTTTCAGGTGAGATGGGTTATGGCGATATTGCCCAACGGGTGATCAGGCGTCTGCTTTTTCAGCGGGGATAGCTGGTGCGGTCACACCCCTTGAGATCACGCAGTCGCTGATCGATGGAGCCGAGTAACTCAATGGCAAACATTGGCGATTCCTGTACGGCAAAGAGAAATTTTTCCTTGTTCATCACCAGCAGCTTGCAATCCGTGCGGGCCACAGCGTTACCGAAGCGGCGATGCTCCGGTGTCACCAAGGCACCTGCTCCAAAGACATCACCTGCTTCGATGCGCTCATGTCCGTTTTCTCCATCCCAGGTGAGATCCACGCTCCCTTCCAGGAGGCCGAACATGCAGTCGCCCGGCTCCCCTGATCTGAACACAGTGCTCCCTGCTGGCACCCGAATCACCTCGCCAGATGTGGCAAGAGCCCGCATCGTGTCCAGAGCGTTCATCGCTCACGATCAATCCACTGATCCAACCTAGGGCCCGATGAGGAATCTGGTTGCAATCAGCGTCTGACGGAAAGTGCAGCTCCGAGGCCACCTCGCACATCTTCGGGAGCCAAGCGACCATCCTGATCGGTGTCGAGAGCATCGAAGACCGCATCGCTGCCGAGCCACTCCTCACGGGTGATGCAGCCGTCGCCGTCGAGATCATTCAGAAGGAAGATCTCATGCACGGCATGGGTGAACGCCGCTTTCCCTTCAAGCGATGCCAGTCGGTGTGCAAGCTGAACCTCAAGGGTTTCGATGGCTTTAGAGAAGCCGCGGATTCCCTCATCCAGTTTCTCCGCAGCCATTTTATCTTCAGCCATCATGCTTTTAAAGAGGTCTTGATCGACGTGAATCTTTTCTGAGGTGCTGCCTGGATTCTCCCGATTGAGTTTGCGAATCAGAGAACCTTCTTTATTGCGTAACTGCTCCATCAAGGCAGGTGAAATTGTCAGCAGGTCGCAACCAGCCAATTCAATGATCTCATCCAGGTTGCGAAAACTCGCTCCCATGACTTCAGTTTTGTAGCCATAGGTTTTAAAGTAATTGAAAATTTTTGTCACTGATAGCACACCTGGATCTTCCGGACCGGGATAGTTTTCTCGTCCTGTAGAGGCTTTATACCAATCCAGAATGCGCCCCACAAAAGGCGAGATGAGGGTCACACCTGCCTCCGCGCAGGCCACAGCCTGCGCAAATCCGAACAGCAGGGTGAGGTTGCAGTGGATCCCTTCCTGCTCCAAGCGCTCCGCTGCCCGAATCCCTTCCCAGGTGGAGGCGATCTTGATCAGCACTCTCTCCCTGCCCACTCCAGCCTGCTCATAGAGCCCGATGAGCTTGCGCGCTTTCGCAATGGTGGCCTCCGTGTTGTAACTCAGGCGGGCGTCCACTTCTGTGGACACCCTCCCAGGGACGATGCGAAGAATCTCCTTGCCGAAGGTCACGCTGATCTCATCTAGCGCCTCCGCGACGACCTCCTCCACCGGTGCGCTCTCCCCCATCACAACCCTTGATTCACTGAGAGAGCGATCAATCAGGTTCTGGTAGGTGGGAATCTGAGCAGCGGCCAGAATGAGCGACGGATTGGTCGTTGCGTCTCGGGGTGTGAATTGGCGGATCGCTTCGATATCGCCCGTGTCGGCCACCACAACCGTCATGGTTGCCAGTTGATCAAGCAGATTGGTCATTGGGTCGTGCGCCCTGAAACCGTTTGATCAAGCTAACCGTGGCACGCTCTTGCACCAGCCGTGGGCCCCGGGCTTGTGGGAATCCATACAAGAGGATCCTTCATGCGCCATCAGACCTGGGGACGCAGCGCCTGGGGTTTCGGGATGATCCTCTCGGGCCTGGATGGGGGAATTTTCTCCAGCACAATCAGCGCTTCAACGATCTGTCGGGCCACCGGTAAGGCTACGGTCGAACCATAGGCATTGCCCCCCTGGGGCTCGTCCATTACCACCAGCACGACGTAACGAGGTTTCTCCACGGGGAGAATGGCCACGAAGCTGGTGATCCTTGCTCCGGGAATGTAGACACCGTTCTGGGCTTTCTGAGCTGTGCCGGTCTTTCCGCCGATCCGGTAGCCGGGAATCTTGATGCCTTTGCCGGTCCCTTTCTCCACCACCGTTTCCATCCAGTTCACCACCTGCTGGGTGACCTTCGGGTCCAGGAGCTGAACGCCAGCCTGGGCTGGAGAGCTGGCAAGACCCTCACCGGACCGGAGTCCACGGGTGATGTGGGGGCTCACGAGGCGGCCGCCATTGGCAAGCATTCCGTGCAACTGCACCAGCTTGAGGGGAGTGAGTGAGAAACCCTGGCCAAATGCAGCCGTGGCGGGTTCAATGGCGCCAGAGGTAAATTCTTCGCGGGATTTCAATTGCCCTGCCACCGCACCTGGCAGATCGGTGTCAGGAACGTCATTGATGCCGATGGTGTTCAGCCACCGCCAGAAAGTTTCCCGTTTGAGATGGCGCATCGCATCCACCATGCCCACGTTGCTCGACACCTGCAGCACCGTTGGGAAATCAATCACCCCATTGGCCCGGCGATCGGCGTTGAAGATCGGCCAGCCTCCAATCATCAGCTGGCCGCTGTCATGAACCGTTCCGTTTGGATCGATCGCCTTTTCCTGAAGGGCAATGGCCAGGTTGATGGGCTTGAAGGTCGACCCAGGCTCGTAGAGGTCCTGAACGGACCACTCTCGGAACGATCCTGGATTGAAATCCCAATAGCGATTGGGGTCGTAGGTGGGAGTGGAGGCTAGAGCGAGCAGTTCGCCCGTCTGTGCGTCCATCACCAAGGCCACGCCCCGTTTGGCATTCCATTGCTTCATCTGTTTGCCCACGGCTTGCTGGGCAACCTGTTGCAACCGGGCATCGAGGGTGAGTTGGAGGCGCAGGTCGTCTCCATAGAGTGATCCCGCTTGGATGCCATCTGGGAGAGGGGTGCCGTCACCCCCTCTGCGCATGCTGAACGTGGTTTCCTGACGTTTCAGATCCTGATCACGGCTTTGTTCCAATCCCGCCTGGGGAATCCGATCCAGGTTGAGAAAGCCAACAACGTTTGAGAAGAGGGATCCCTGGGGATAGATCCGCTGGGGATAGGCCTCCAGATCCAGTCCACTGATCTGAAGGCGCTTCACCCGCTCTGCGGTCTCTGGATCAAGGTTGGTGGCCAGTTTCACGCCGCTTTTGCGAGACCCGATGGCCTGGAGCAGCTCAGATTCGGGTCTGGCAAGGACCTCGGCCAGCCTGGACACCACCTCCTGTGGGCGGCGCCTGATCTCAGCGTCGTCTCCGAAGAAGCTGAAATACCGGGGATGGGCCCAGAGGGTAAAGCGCTCCTCGTCGATGGCGACCATGCGTCCTGCACGATCCACAATGGTGCGCCTGGTTCCCAGAGGTTTGATGGCTTGGGTCTGGATCTGGCGGGCCTTGCTCTGCAAGGCATCGGCCTGAATGATCTGAAGCCATACAAGCCTCATCCCGAGACCACTCAAGGCCAGGCAGAGGAGTCCGTAGACCCAGAGCAGCCGTCGGGAGGGGGAGGGCTGAAGCGGAACGACGGTGCGGCCATGTCCCCTTGGATGGCCATTGCCACCGGCCACCCTGCGTTCGGTCATCCCCGGCCGCCCGGGGGGATGACGACCGGTGGTGGGTGGCTCCATCAATAGCCAGCTGGTAGAGGAGGAAGGGTGGTTGCATTCGCACGGCCAGTCATCAGACCGGCCAGCAGAGGCACCGAGACCTTCGGCGTGGGGGAGGCCTTGGGGGCCGGCAGATGAATCAGATTCTCGCTGCTGGTGGGCCTCAGCTGGGCGGGATTGCGGATGGAAGTGATGTGGTGTTGCTCCAGGACCGCTGCCGATTCATGAAGACGATGCTCCAGCACCTTGGTGGCCTCCAGCTGGGCATAATTCGCTGCCCACTGATTTTGCCAGTGCAGGGTCAGGGCACTGAGCCCCACCAGGGAAAAACCCAGGCCAATCAGCGCACCGGAGGAGAGCCTGTGAAGGCTGGCCAGAAGAGGGGATTGCCTTTCAACCCTCTGACTGCTGAGGGACCCCTGGATCAGTTGCAGGGATGATTCCGACAGAGGAGCTGGCGCCGCATGTCGACGGACTGGCCGCCTTCTCCCTGCACGGGGCCTGCGCTCCGGAAGAGCGGTTGGGAAGGAAGCAGGAGACGGCGTGGCGACCAATGCAGGTCCAGAAGCTGGATAAGTGAACCATCCCCTGGCCTTCTGGGCAAGGAGGGGTCTCAGCCCGCAAGAAGGACCAGGTTGAGGAAGGTGAGGCCGTTCCAGAGAGCATGCAGACACACGCAGGCTGCCAGCCGTCCGCTCTGCCAGCGCAGCAGCCCCAGCCCGATCCCCAGGACCGTGAGGGGCAGGAGTTCTCCCAGGCTCAGATGGGCCAGGGCAAAGAGCAGGGCGCTGATCAGAACGGCGCCGATGGCCCCCATGTGGCATCTGAGAACCGGAAGCAACACCCCACGGAACAGGGTTTCCTCAAACAACGGCGCCAGCACGATGGCGGTAAGAGCAAAAGCGAGAAGCGCCAAGCCATCCGAACTGGAGAGCACCATCTCCAGAAGGGGATTGCTGCCACCAGGGTCGGCCCAAACGAGTTGCAGCAACCAGCTGGCGAGGGCCACCAGGGGGAGGACCATCAGGAACAGCCGGAAGGCCGGCAACAGGACGGCCGCTGGGGGGCGCCAGCCCCACTGCAGCCACCCACCCCTGGGCCTCTCTTGCTGCCGAGGCAACAACAGAGCCAGAAGGGCCAGGGGAGCCAACATGAGAATGAAATAGGTGCTGAGAACTTCCACCCCCTGCCGCGTTGTGGCCGAGAGATTCCAGGAGTTGATCAGACGCGCCAGACTGCCCTGGGTGATCGCCGGCAGCAGAACCTCGCCCAGCAGCACAAACCCCCCAGCGATCAAGAGGGTGGCATCCACAAGGGAGAGCGGTGGGCCGATCAGTTGAGGAGGGCTGGGCAGACGCCCGCGCCGCAGCAGCCAAAGCTGATGGATGAGCAGCCCGGCTCCTGCCACCATCAAGAATGCTGGCAACACGGTGAGCGCCAGTAGGCGAAGCACAAGCGCAGGGCCCAGCCGGCCCACTGGACAACTGCTGGCAGGCCCTCCGAGCTGCTCGCAGCTCAACTGAGCCAGGAGTGTCTCTTCTCCCCAGGGTTTCATCAGTTCCTGCTGCTGCTTGAGAGGCACATCCGCCTTCCCTTCCAGGGCAAGCAGTAGCGGTCGGCGGCGCGCATCCACCTGGGTGGAAAGTTCCGCCAGCGTCCTGTCGTCCGAGCTGCTGCCGCGGTTCGCCTTGTCCCGCTGCAGCAGGGTCAATTCCAGCCTCTGGGCAGCCGTTGGCGGCATGGAGGGATCCTTCTTCTGTTTCTCCAGCGCCTGCAGCAGAACCCCCCGGGGGTCGTCTCCCACGAGCGCGGGCCGCAGGGAAGGGGGAAGGGCATCGGCGGCCAGGGCGCTCAATTCCATCTGACGGATGTCAAGGGCGCTCACCAGCGAGGGACGGCTGAGGCTGTCCTGCAGTCCGCTGAACCAGATCAAGCCACTCAGGCTTAGGGCCAGCAGGGCTAGCAGACCTTTCCACCCCTTGACCCCTTCCCAGGGGGAAGGGGCCTCGGGCCTTGGGTTGGACAGGTTGGGCGCGGAAGGAGCCTGACCAGCCACTGGGTGTTGCCTGAGGAATGAAAGGATTCTGGTCCCATACAGTTGCCCTTGTCTGACCTCCGCTGGCTGTGCCCCTCCGCCTAGTCCTCGTGCGTCATGGGTTGAGTACCTTCAATCTCGAGCAGAGGATTCAGGGTCGCGATGATCTCTCCGCTCTGGCGCCCGAGGGGCTGCAGCAGGCCAGACGCACCGGCTTGGCTCTGCAGGATGTGCCCTTCGCCAAGGTCTACAGCTCTCCCCTATCCCGCGCCAGGGAGACAGCTCTGGCCCTCCTGGACGCCGCCGGGAGACGTCTCCCCCTAGAGCTCGATGAGGATCTGCGGGAGGTGGATCTGGGGCCCTGGAGTGGCCTTCGCCGCCAGGAGGTGAAGACCCGCTTTCCGGAGCAGGCGCGTACCTGGCAACGGGCTCCTGAGACCCTTGAGCTGGAGAGGGCGGATGGCACACGTTTCCTTCCCCTGATGGAGTTGATGGACCAGGCGGGGCGCTTTGCCACCCGTCTGCGCTCCACCCATGCCCATGCCCTTGACGACGCGCAGAGTGAGAGTGTGTTGGTGGTGGGACACAACGCCATTCTTCGGGCGATCGTCCTGCAGCTTCTGGGCCTGGAGGCCTCCGCATTTCGAAGGTTGCGCATGGACAACGCCTCGGTCTCGGTGCTCAATCTCAGCCAGGATGAGCTGGGCGGAGCCGCTGTTCAGCTGGAATCCCTGAACAATTCCACCCATCTCGGGGAGGGTTTGCCACCCCCAGCCGGACCTCGTTTGTTACTGGTTCGGCATGGGGAAACTGACTGGAACAAAGAGGGGCGCTTTCAAGGGCAGATCGACATTCCCCTGAATGCCAATGGCCAGGTTCAGGCCAGGGCCGCCCGCGCGTTCCTTGCCCCTGTGGCCATCCGGAGGGCCTACAGCAGCAGCATGGCCCGCCCCCGTCAAACTGCCGAGGTGATTCTGGAGAGCCATCCCGGTGTTCCCCTCACCACGACATCCGGTCTCATGGAGATCGGTCATGGCCGCTGGGAGGGATGCCTGGAGCAGGACATCGCCGCGGAATGGCCGGATCTTCTGGATGATTGGAAACGGTCCCCCCATACCGTCACCATGCCTGATGGGGAAACGCTCCAGCAGGTCTGGGACCGCTCGTTGGCCACCTGGCAGACGATCGTGCGTGGCCTGGACGACGGGGAAACGGCTCTGGTGGTGGCCCACGATGCCGTCAACAAGACGATCCTTTGCGCTCTGCTGGGGCTTTCCCCTTCGGACATCTGGTCGGTGAAGCAGGGCAACGGCGGTGTGAGCGTGGTGGACTATCCGCGGGGACGGGACTCTCCCCCCGTGGTGAGCTGCCTCAACCTCACTGGCCATCTCGGCGGCGTGCTGGACCGCACCGCCGCAGGTGCCCTCTGAACCGATGGTCTGACCTGATGGCTGCCACTCCTCTCCTTCTGCGGCAGGTGCAAGTGCTTGAGGGCCCCGGAGAGGCGGCCGCCCGGAGGGATGTCTGGATCGACGGACGGCAGCTACTGGGATGGGAGGCCGTTCCATCCCCGTCGCCCAGAGACCGGGAGATTCAGGAGGTGGACGCCCGGCATCTCTGGCTGGCTCCTCCTCTGGTGGATCCCCACAGCGTGCTGGAAGATCCCTGGCTGGGGCGTTCCGAGACCCTGGAGAGCCTTTGCCATGCTGCAGCCATCGGCGGTTACGGAACCGTTGCCCTTCTTCCCTGGGCCAGGCCCTGGAGAGATCGCCCCGAACGGCTGCAGCTGGCGTGGAAGGATCCCTGCCGCCTTCTCCTCTGGGGTAGCTTCACCGCCGATGGGGCAGAGGACAACCTTGCGCTCCATGCTGAGCAGATTCAGGCCGGAGCACTGGGCCTTGCCGGTTCCGACCACCTCCCTCCCCTTGCTCTTCTGGAAAAGGGCCTACGCCTGGGTGAGATGGGGACCCGCCCTGTGCTGCTTGCCCCGCGGGACCCTTCACTGGCTCAGGACGGTTTTGTCAGAGAGAGGGTGGAGTCGCTGCGGGCGGGCTGGCCGACCGATCCGGTGCTCAGTGAAACCCTCCCTCTGCAGAGCCTTCTCAGCCTGAAGGCCACCCATCGTGCCCTCCAGTTGCGGTTGATGAATCTCTCCACCGTGGAGGCGCTCGCCCTCCTGCGCAGCCATTCCGATCCCCCTCCAGCCAGCGTCTGCTGGTGGCATCTGCTGGCGGATAGTGGCAGTCTGCATCCGGCCGATGAAGGCTGGCGGATGGTGCCTTCCCTCGGCGCACCAGAGGACCGCGAGGCTCTCATCGCGGCCCTCAGCCAGGGGCTTCTCGCTGCAGTGGCGGTGCACCATCAGCCCCTGGATGCGGAAGAACAGCTGCTGCCATTGGATCAACGCAAATCCGGCATGGCTGGCCACGGCCTTGCCTTGTCGATGCTCTGGCGAGAATTGGTGGGCCAGAGGGGCTGGTCCGCCGAGGAACTCTGGCAGGTGCTCTGCTGGGGACCCTCTCGCTATCTGGATCTCCCGCTGGAGCGGCTTGTCCCGCCTACGGACCGTTGGATTCTCTGGGATCCGACCCGGCCCTGGCCTGAAGCCGTCCGGCAGAGAGGTTCACTGGCCGCCAATATCCCCTCCCTCCCCGCTGATGGCTTGCGTGGACGGGTCACGGCTTCGGGTTTGCTGCCCCTGGAGCAGTGGCCCCTTGCAGAGAACCTGCCGTGCTGAAGGGAAAGAATCGCCAGAAGGCCCTGCCGATGATTTCCTGCTGAGGCAGGAACGGCCCGCCGGGCCAGAACCGGGCATCCCAGCTGTTGGCTCGATTGTCCCCCAACACCAGCACAGTGTCCCGGGGAACCACCACATCCAGGGTGGGGCATGGACCCATCCCCCGTGCATCCACAGGGCAGGTGTTGCTCACATAGGGCTCTGGGAGAGGTTGGCCATTGACCCTCACGCGTCCTCTGGGATCCACGGCGATCCTGTCTCCGGGAAGACCGATGACGCGTTTGATGTAGGCATCACAGGCTGGCTCCTGCAATCCCAGCAGGGGGCCGACCAGGGGGATGTTCACCACAGCGCAGCCCAGGGGCCCCGGCCGATGCTGGGCTGCCAGAACCCTGTCGAAGTGGTGGGGCGCATGAAACACCACGATTTCCCCTCGCTTCGGAGGCCGACTGCGATAGGAGAGCTTCTCCACCAGCAGCCGATCCTGCAGCTGCAGGCCAGGCAGCATCGATCCGGAGGGGATGTAGCGCGCCTCAACAAGGAACTGGCGGATCCCAAGGGCCACAGCCAGGGTGAGCAGGATGCTGCGCCAGAACGCCCAGGGATCTTCCCCTTCTGTGGAGGGCGTTCTTCCCTCTCGTTGGCTATCGACGGTTGTTCGCAGGGAGGGGTGCTTGCGTTTGTGGCTGCTCAAAGTGACGTGCTGCTCAAATGTGATGGTCGGCCTGTGACTCGGGTCCCGCAGTGCCCCTGAACAGGAGGCAGATTAGTCTCACACCCGCAAGCGCAGCATGGCGCGCCCCCGTTGGCATGAGGCTCTCTCACCGCCAGGGAACAGGATCTGGAAGAACTGGGACCGTTTCGTCGCCCTTTGGGCCGCCCTGAATCTGGCGTGGGTGGCCGTGGATCTCACCTATGTCCACCTGCGGCCCTTCTGGATGGAACGCAACCTCCATCCCATCCCCTCCATGCCTTTGGCGGTGCCCCTGCCGCTTCTGCCGGACATCACACCATGGATGGATCCTCTCAAGGGCATCGAACCCAACAGAGAAACCCAGGCCTTCACTGCTGAATTCGCGCGTCTTGATGCCGTGATGGCCGGCCACCGGCCCGGTGTTCCCCTCAGCCCGGTGCAGCAGCAGACCCTGCAACGCATGGTGCAGCTCAGTCATCAGATGGTGGATACGGATCCCTTTCAGGCGACCGCCGGCTTCGGCACGCTGGAGAAGATCAAGAACCGTCTGCGGCAGCGTGCCGGCAGTGATTCCTCCAAGGAGGCGGCCCGCCTCCTCCTCAGTCCGAAGTGGCTGAGCTCCCATTCCTGGGAGGGGGAGCGGGAGTTCTGGAAGCAGCAGGTGCTCCCCCTGGTGGAGCGCAACTACTGGCGTTCGATCGACGAGAACGGCCGTCCCACGGATCACTTCTGGCGGGTCGATCTTCTGTTGTTCCAGAGCGTTTTTCTCTTGGATATCCTGCTGCGGGTCATTCGCCTTCGCCGCAGACTCCCGGGGCTGAGCTGGAGGGATGCTTTCCTCAGGCGCTGGATCGACCTGCCCCTCTTCCTCCCCTTCTGGCGCTGGCTGCGGCTGATCCCTGCACTGGAACGCCTTCAGGGGGCAGGGCTGGTCAACCTTGAGCCCCTGAGGGCGGTGATCAGCCGGGGGGTTGTGGCTCTGCTGGCCCTGGAACTCTTTGAGGTGTTCGCGCTCCAGATCATGGATGGCTTGCAGGAGCAGGTGCGTTCCACCCGCTGGCCCATGCGCCTCAGGGCTCTCCGTAGCCATCAGACCGTGATGAGCCAAAACGAGCGGGAGCTGGTGGAGCTGGTTCGGCTCTGGGCTCCCCTCCTGTTGGTTCAGGTCGCGCCAAGGCTGGCCCCGGAACTGCAGGGTGTGCTCGGCCATGCCATGCAGCAAAGCCTGCAACGCACACTGGTGCCCTCTCCTTTGAGGCAGCTGCAACCTCTTCTTGAGGTGGAGCAGGGCTTCAGCCGGCAGTTGGCGCAGGGGGTGGTCGAGAGTCTCCTGGATGTTTCTAGGAGCGCTGGGGCTCGGCTGGGCCAGCGGGACGATGAGCAACAGAGGTTGCTGCAGCACTTCATCGACCGCTTCTGGGAGGAGCTGGCCCTTGCATTGGAGCAGGGCCCCACGCTTGGGCGTTCCCAGGATCTCCTTTGCGCAGCCATTGAGCGTGTCAAGCGCACCTATGTGAGCCAGATCAGCAGTGCGGGAATCGGCGGCTTGATCGACGAGCTCGATCAGTTGATCAATCAGGATGGGAAGAGGCCGCGAGGAGGCAGGCTGGAGCCACCCCCCTCGCCGTCACCAATGACGAAGCTCAGCCCCGATTGATCAGCGCCTTGATGGCTCCGACCAGGCTGTTGGAACCTTGCCCAACCCCACCATCAGGGCGGGTCCGGACGGTGACATCGCCATTGACGCTGGTGCGGCAGCTCAGGCGATAGGTGGCGGGCCGATCAGCCAGATAGACCTCTTCGACGTCTGAACGTGGGGAGAGGTTGCGGGCACCCTCAAGGACTTCCATCACGCAAGTGCCGCACTGGCCCAAACCTCCACAGTTGTTGAGGTTGTTCAGGCCGGTGTAGGGGTTGATGCCCGCATCCAGGGCGGCTTTGCGCAGGTTGGCGCCCTCGATGCACCCCACCTGTTGGCCTTCGCGGTCGAAACGGATGGTGGGCACGATGGGTCGGGGGGGGAGGCGCCGCCCAACTTAGGGCACCCTGGGGCCCCTACGATGGGCATCTGTGGGAGATCTCAAAAGGGATGGGCTTCTCCGGGTACGACAGCCTTGTCGACAGCCTGATTCCCGGATATTCCAGTCTGGCTCGCCTGTCGGTGTCCTTGCTGGCGGCATCCCCGTTGGCTCGGGCGAGGGCCGCTTCCGTACTGGTGGCTGGCTGTGGCTCAGGCGCTGAATTGCTGGAGGCCAGAAAGCTTTGCCCCGAGTGGAGCCTCACGGCGCTCGATCCCTCCCCGATCATGTTGGCCATCGCTCGGCAGAAGCTACAAGCCCAGGGGGACTCCGCTGCTCCGATCCGCTGGATCGAGGGGAATGTGGAGGACCTGCCGGCTCAAGCGGTTTTTGACGGGGCCATGGCGGTACTGGTTCTCCAGGGGCTTCCAGATGACGGCAGCAAGCTTCGTTTTCTCACGTCCCTCTCCCGCAGCCTGCGACCCGGTGCTCAGGTGGTGCTCGTGGATCAAATGCAGCCGAAGCGGAATGGCATCGAGCAACAGCTGATTGATGCGCGCCAGTTGTTCCAGCGAACCGATGGAGGAGCGGAGATTCTGGGGGAGGTGTATCCCGTCACAACGGCCAGACTGGCGGGCCTGCTTGAGGCGTCAGGGTTCAGTGATCCCTTACCGGTGTTCCGGGCCCTTGACTATGAGGGATTCCTTCTTCAGCGCTTGCCCTAGCGTTTTGTCCCACGACTCTCGTGTTGCCTCACCGGCCTGGGTGCCGCTTTTCAGGCTGCAGGTCTGGCCTTGTTGTGATCCCGAAGGAGTTGAAGTTCGTCGTTCACCAGATCCAGGCCGTCCAGCCGCTGCCGGATGGCCATCAACTCAGTCAGGATGGAGCCGAGCAACTGCTGGGTTGCCGTGGAGGGAGCGTTGAGAACCTCCACCGTTACCTCCTTGATCCGGAGCACATCCCGGGCGAAACGAGCCACCTCGTTGGCATGAAACATCATGGGTTGCTTGATGTCGCTCCGAAACTCGGGATTCAGTTTGCGGGGGTTGAAGGGGGGATTGATGTTGCGTGGATCAGTGTTGGTGTAGCGGTACACCGATGCCCTTGAGCGATTCAATGCTTTTTGAACCTCATCAATCCCGATGAGGGATTCTCCCACACTTTCAGTCTCACTTGCGCTTGAAATGGCTGCGATTGCGTCTGCTGGATGCTCGACCGAAGGGCCAACAGCTTCGTTGGAAGGCCGACTGGTGGGAGCAAACATAAGGCGAGACCAGAATTGGACAGAAAGAATTGCAGTGCGACAGTAGCAGAGGTTTTCAGTGGCGCCAGAGGTCATTGGACACACATCCAGACGCCCACCCCTTGGCCGAGTGATAGGTTCCAATCCACCGTTCGACCACCCATGCGCGTCTCCCGCCTCCTGCTGGTGACGCTCCGCGACGATCCGGCGGAAGCAGAGATCATTTCCCACAAGCTGCTTCTCAGGGCTGGCTTCATCCGCCGGGTCTCGGCAGGGATCTATGCCTATCTGCCGCTGATGTGGCGCGTTCTGCAGAAGATCTCGGCCATCGTTCGTGAGGAGATGGACACCGTTGGTGGTTTGGAAACCCTCCTGCCACAACTGCAGCCCGCCGAACTCTGGGAGCGCAGTGGCCGCTGGGCTGGCTACACCGCCGGGGAAGGGATCATGTTTCATCTTCAGGATCGCCAGGGGCGGGAACTGGGCCTGGGCCCAACCCACGAAGAGGTGGTAACCGCATTGGCGGCCGATCTGATCCGTTCCTATCGCCAGCTGCCGGTCTGTCTTTATCAGATTCAGAGCAAGTTCCGCGATGAGATCCGCCCACGCTTCGGCCTCATGCGTGGCAGGGAATTCATCATGAAGGATGCCTATTCCTTTCATGCGGAAGAGGAGTCTCTGCGAGACACCTACCTCCAGATGGATCAGGCTTACAGGAGGATTTTCAGACGCTGTGGACTACGGACGGTCGCAGTGGAGGCCGACAGCGGTGCCATTGGTGGCTCGGCCAGCCAGGAGTTCATGGTCACTGCGGATGCGGGAGAGGATCTGATCCTTGCCAGTGTCGATGGTGTTTATGCGGCCAACCAGGAGCGGGCGATGTCCCTTGCGGATGACCCCATCCCCCTCGCACCCCAGTCCTGCCTTGAAGTCGCGACTCCGTCTCAGCGCTCCATCACCGATCTCTGCAGCGCCAACGGTTTCCATCCCTCCCAGGTTGTGAAGGTGCTTCTGCTTCTGGCGTGCTTCGCAGAGGGCGTTCCCCAGCCTGTGCTGGTGAGTCTGCGGGGAGATCAGCAGCTCAATATGGTGAAACTCACCAATGCTCTCCAGTCCAGGGTGGAAGGCAGAGGTGCCTTGCTGCAGGTGGTGCCCATCGAATCCGACCATCTGTTGAAGGAAGGGTTGTCTCCCCTTCCCTTCGGCGCCCTCGGCCCCCATCTCCCTGATCAGATGGTCCAGGGGGCAAGAACCTGGACGCCCAAGCTGCTGCGCTTGGCGGATCCCACCGCTGCGGAACTGCCTTCCTTCATTTGCGGCGCGAATCGCGAAGATGTTCATCTCGTCGGAGCCGCCTGGGGAGATCTCACGCCGGCACCCGAAACAGTGGATCTGCGCGAGGCTCAGTCCGGTGACCGGTGTGTGCATGATCCTTCCCAGCGGCTGCAGGCCGCCAGAGGCATCGAAGTGGGTCATATCTTTCAGCTGGGACGCAAGTATTCCCAGGCCATGGAGGCCACATTCACCGCGGAGGATGGACAGGAGCAGGCCCTGTGGATGGGGTGTTACGGCATCGGTGTCTCCCGTCTGGCCCAGGCTGCCGTGGAACAGCTCCATGATGGTCAGGGGATCTGCTGGCCTGTGTCGATTGCCCCGTTCGAAGTGATCGTGGCCATCGCCAACGCTCAGGATGAGGGCCAGGTCCGTGTCGGTGAAGCCCTGTACAGCGGCCTTCAGGAGCTTGGCCTGGAGACGCTTCTGGATGATCGTCAGGAAAGGGCGGGCGTGAAATTCAAGGATGCAGACCTTCTGGGGATTCCCTATCGGCTTGTGGTCGGGCGGGGTGCCGCTTCCGGTCTGGTGGAAGTGGTTGAACGGCGTTCTGGGGAGGCCCAGGAGATGTCTGCTGCTGCAGCCCCAGCCTGGCTTCAGCAACGGGTGTTCGCTGAGCGGGCTGGACTTCAGTGACAAGCAGGACAGCGCCCCGAAGGAGTCCGCCAGGAGCCCCGTAAGATCCTTCCGTTGCCTCCCTTGCTATGGCTGCAGTCCTGCGCCCGTTCCTCAGCTTTGCCCGCCGGGTTCGCCACTTGTGTTTCGGCGGGTTCCCGGAACTGCGGCCCCTGGTGCTCACCCTCGTCCTGGTGCTGAGCCTCAGCCTCAGCGCCTGCAGCGGTGGAGGTCTCCTCAGCGGCAACTATGTCGAAGACACCGCTGCGGTCAGCCAGGCCCTGTTGAGCACGATTGCCCTCCCCGCCGACGCCCCTGGCACGGCCGAAGCCATCACCCAGGCCAGGGCTCTGATCAACGACTACATGGCGCGTTATCGCCCCCGCGCTGCGGTGAATGGTTTGTCCTCCTTCACGACCATGCAGACGGCCATGAATTCTCTGGCCAGTCACTACACCACCTATTCCAACCGGCCCCTTCCAGATGCTCTCCGCAGCCGCGTGCAGAAGGAGCTGGAGCAGGCTGCAGCCAATGCCAATCGGGGGACCTGAGGGCGGGTTTCAGCCATCCCTGGCTTCGGATGGCGCGCCAGACACTCCGGCTTGCTTTTGTGAAGAGAGGGCAAAACTTTTGACGAACCCCCCATCCATCTGAGAGAATTAATCTTTGTGCTCGAGCGCGGCTACAGGCCGCGGTGTCCTTGGCCAACGTTGTCGTCATCGGTGCACAGTGGGGGGATGAAGGTAAAGGGAAAATCACAGATCTTCTAAGTCGTTCTGCTGATGTCGTCGTTCGCTATCAAGGGGGCGTGAATGCCGGGCACACGATTGTTGTCGATAATCGTGTGCTCAAACTTCACCTCATTCCCTCTGGCATCCTTTACAGCGACACCATTTGTCTGATCGGTGCCGGCACGGTGGTGGATCCGAAGGTGATGCTGGGGGAGCTCGACATGCTCATTGCATGCGGCATCAGCCCATCGGGTCTCAGGCTTGCCTCCACGGCCCACGTCACCATGCCCTATCACCGCTTGCTGGATCTTGCGATGGAGGAGCGGCGCGGTGAGCGAAGGATTGGAACCACCGGGAGGGGGATCGGTCCCACCTACGCCGACAAGTCGGAACGCAACGGCATTCGCGTCATTGATCTCCTGGATGTCGACCGTCTACGGGATCGACTGGTTGGGCCCTTGGCGGAAAAGAATGACCTTCTTCAGAGGGTCTATGGGATGGAGCCTTTGGACCCCGATCTGGTGATTGAGGAATATGCGGGGTATGGCCAGAGGCTGGCTCCCTATGTGGTGGATTGCACCAGGGTGATTCACCAGGCGGCCAAGGCCCGCAAGAACATTCTGTTCGAGGGGGCCCAGGGCACCCTGCTCGATCTGGATCACGGCACCTACCCCTACGTGACGTCCTCCAATCCAGTTTCTGGGGGAGCCTGCATCGGGGCTGGAGTAGGCCCCACCCTGATCGATCGAGTGATCGGTGTGGCCAAGGCCTACACCACACGGGTCGGCGAAGGTCCCTTCCCTACGGAGCTCGAAGGCAGCCTGAACGATCATCTCTGTGACCGGGGGGGCGAGTTCGGCACCACCACAGGGCGTCGCCGTCGCTGCGGCTGGTTTGATGGGGTGATCGGACGCTATGCCGTCCAGGTGAACGGTCTGGATTGTCTGGCCATCACCAAGCTGGATGTCCTGGATGAACTGGATGAGATCCAGGTGTGCGTGGCCTATGAGCTTGAGGGTGAGCGCATTGACTATTTCCCCAGCGGCGCGGAGGATTTCGCCCGCTGCAAACCCGTGTTTGTCTCCCTTCCAGGTTGGCAATGTTCCACGGCAGCCTGCAGACGTCTGGAGGATCTTCCCGACGCTGCCATGTCCTACCTGCGTTTCCTCGCGGAGCTGATGGAAGTTCCGATCGCCATCGTTTCCCTCGGGGCGGAGCGGGATCAGACCATCGTCGTGGAGGATCCGATCCACGGTCCCAAGCGTGCCCTGCTCAGCGTCTGACCCGGTTGAGCCTCCAGACTCCTGAAACCCTTTCTCATTCCATCGTCTCTATCTCTATGACCAGCAAAACCTTCGATGTGGTTGGGATTGGCAACGCCATCGTGGATGTTCTTGTCCAGACCGAAGAGGCCTTTCTCGACGACCACGGCCTCACCAAAGGCACGATGGCTCTGGTGAATGAGGCTCAGGCAGAAGGCTTGTACGCCACCCTTGGACCAGGCCTGGAAACCTCGGGGGGATCAGCCGCCAACACCATGGCGGGATTGGCGCAGCTAGGCGCACGGGCCGGGTTCATCGGCCGGGTGCGTGATGATCAGCTCGGCGCCATTTTCGCCCACGACATCCGCGCGGTCGGGGCCCATTTCGAGACGGCTGCTGCCAGCACAGGCCCCACCACTGCCCGCTGCCTGATCCTGGTGACCCCTGATGCTCAGCGCACCATGTGCACCTATCTGGGTGCCTCGGTGAACCTGCACCCCGACGATCTGGATCTGGATCTGGTGCAACACGCCAGGGTGCTCTACCTGGAGGGTTACCTCTGGGACAGCGAAGAGGCCAAGGCCGCGTTCATCGCCGCCGCGGAAGTGATTCGGGAGAGTGGGGGGGAGGTCGCCCTTTCCCTCTCCGATGCCTTCTGTGTGGATCGCCATCGGCAGAGCTTTCAGGAGCTGGTCGATGGCCATGTCGATATCCTTTTTGCCAATGAGATGGAGATCACCTCTCTCTACAAGGTCAACAGTTTTGAAGAAGCACTCGACCAAGTGCGTGGCCGGTGCCGCATTGCGGCCCTGACCCGCAGTGCTGAGGGATCCGTGGTGCTCAGTGGTGAGCAGCGGCTGACGATTGACCCCTTTCATCTCGGGGAGCTGGTCGACACCACCGGGGCTGGCGATCTCTACGCCGCTGGTTTCCTCTACGGGTACACCCGCGGTGACGATCTGGAACGGTGTGGACGCCTGGGCTCCCTCTGTGCTGGCCAGGTGGTCACCCAGCTGGGTCCTCGCCCTCAGATCTCGTTGAAGGAGTTGGTGGCGAGCCACCTTCCTTGCTGATGGTGCCCATCAGCTGATCAAGGCACCAGCCCCCATAGCTTCCATGGGCCAGGCCCTGCAGGGTGATCCACTCCGGCGTGTCATAACTGTGCAGGTCAATGACGGTTTGGTGGAGCGCCTCCAGACAGCGTGGATGGGTTTTCAGAAGGAGCTGAACCTCCTCGCTCCGCGTGGCCTCGCCATGCCAGCGATAGAAGGAGACGATCGGCAGGATCGACACACAGGCCACGAGACCCTGCTCCAGCAGAGCTTGCGCCAGGGTCTCAGCTTCCGTTGGCCCTGCCTCGGTGGTCAGCACGAGCACCAGCTCCATGGAATCGGCAGCCTCCTGCCTTGGCTGCATTGTTTCGCTCATTCGATGGATCCCTTCCTTGCCGGCCGCCCCACGTGGTCTACCAGGCTGCTTAGGGGCAAGCGCAGCATCCCCTGGGGTTCCGGGGGACGTTGCAGCACCAGCAGGCGCAGCTTCAGCGCCCTGGCGATCCGGAGCCAGAGGGCTTCCGTGAGCCCTCCCGACTGACGGCAGAGGATTGTGGTGATCTGCCAGTGATGGCAGATAGCCTGCTCTACGGCACCATCGGCCGTGGGGCGGAAGCAGGCGATGCGGTGGGGCGCAAGCCCTGCCTGTTGGGCCTGCCGCAAGGCCTGGGGGTGGGGCAGCACCCTCGCATGGAGGATGGCTCCTTGGCACTGCTGGGCCGCTTGGCGCAGGTGACGGGCGCCGATGGCCAGCAATAGATGATCCCCGCCCGGCAGCAGGTGGGTGGGGAGGTCCTCCAATTGCTGAAGAGGCGTGGCGCACGACGCCGGTAGCTCTGGTCGCTCCAGGCGAACCAGAGGCTCAGGGCGGTGGCGCGTGGCGGCGAGTGCTGTTGCCGTGATCTGCCTGGCGAAGGGATGGCTGGCGTCAATCAGCCACTGGAAGGGATCTCCCTCCAGTTGGGCCTGCTCCAGCTGGGCGCTCAGGGCCAGGGCTCCTTTCAGAGGACCCACCGCCAGTTCGAGGTCTGGGTGGAGGGGATAGGCCTTTGCCGCCTCTTGGGTGACGACGCTTACCCGCAGCCGCCAACCTTTCTTGAGCAAGAGTCTGGCCAGCTCCGGTCCCTCGCCGGTGCCGGCGAGCAGCCAGAGGCGGCTTCCTCTCATCGCCATGGCGAGCGATTTCGGGGGGAGGGTGCTGCGTGCATCAGGATGGGAGCTGCTTCCCGTGGAAGAGGGCGTGAATCACTGCTTGCTTGAGGTGGAGGTGCTGGATGCGCCCCAGGTGCGCTACACGCAGGACAATCAGACGCCGGTGGCGGAGATGACGGCCCGCTTCGAGGGCCTCCGGCCTGAGGATCCTCCAGGTCAGATCAAGGTGGTGGGCTGGGGCAACCTGGCCACTGATCTGCAGAATCGGGTACAGGTCGGCGAGCGCTGGGTGCTTGAGGGCCGACTGAGAATGAACACCGTGACCCGCCAGGATGGGGTCAAGGAGAAGCGTGCTGAGCTCACCCTGGCTCGTCTGCATCCGATTGTTTCTTCCGGTGGGGGTGCTCCTGCAGCGTCCCAGACCAATCCCACCCCTGCGGTCAATTCGCGCAAGGTCAGCAGCGCACCACCTTCGGGTCAGCCCAGAAGAGAATCTCCCCCTGCCAGTACACCTCCGGTATGGAACACCTCCCCCTTGGTGCCGGATGAAGTCAGCGAGGGGGACGACGACATTCCCTTCTGAGCCAGAGGTCTCCATGGCCCTCACTCCAGCCGTTCAGCGGCCTGGTCGAGGACCTGTCCGAGTTCCCTCTCCAGGGCAGCGAGATCCAGGCGCCATTGCGGCCACCGCCCACCATCGAGTTGCCGCAACAGCCAGATCCGGTCCTGCTGGAGGTTCTCGAGAAGCTGCCGGAGCCCCTCATCTGTTTCTCGCGGAAAGGTGCCAGGCGTTGCTGAAGGTTCTCCCCCGGAGGATGGGGAGGGAGATTGGGTCATGACCGCGATGAAAGGTTTCACCATCCTGGCCTCTCCTTGACCGAAGATGAGCTGATGCAAAGCTTCCGCTCCCCAGGCTCGCTGGTGACCTTCGCTGGCGCGGCCCTCACGGTGATCGGCTCCCTGGCCTACGTGACCGATCACCCCAACCTCAGTCTGCCCACGATTTTTTATGGCATTCCCATCCTTCTCGGCGGGCTGGCTCTGAAATCCTCCGAGTTGCCCCCCCCTGTGAGGCTCACGTCGCCGGTCCAGATGAAGGAGCTGCGCAATGCTCCTGGCAGTGAGTCGCTGCGTAAGCTTCTGACGGATGTCTGCCGCTGGCGCTACGGCCAGAAAGCCCATCTTGAGAGCTCCCTCGAGGCGCTCAAACTCTGGGATGAGCAGGATCCACCCCAGTTGCTTTCGGTGGAGGAGCTTGCCCTGGCCGATGGCTATGGACTGCGCCTCACCTTTTGTCAAGGCGCTGTTCCATTTCCGCGCTGGGAAGCCAGCCAGGGCCGTCTTGGCCGCTTTTTTGGCTCGGGATTGCAGGCCCAGTTGGCCCAGCTCTCCAACAACACCCTTGCCCTGACTCTCGGGCCTGCCAGTGGCGGTGTTTCCGAACCTGAGCCCTCACCGCCGCTTCCAGCTCCGTGACGATCGACCCCCAGATCCACCCGGCCGATTCCTCCCGGGTTTCGGTGCTGAGCGAGGCACTTCCCTACATCCAGAGGTTTTCCGGGCGCCAGGTGGTTGTCAAATATGGCGGCGCAGCGATGGTGGAGGAGGGCCTGCGGGAGGCCGTCTTCCGCGACCTGGCCCTGTTGGCCTGCGTCGGGGTCCGTCCGATCGTCGTGCATGGGGGAGGGCCTGAGATCAACCAATGGTTGAAACGGCTGCAGATCCAGCCTCAGTTCCGTGATGGCCTGCGGGTCACCGATCACGACACCATGGATGTGGTGGAGATGGTGCTGGTGGGCCGGGTGAACAAGCAGATCGTCAATGGACTGAATCGGGTGGGCGGCCGGGCCGTCGGCCTCAGTGGTTGCGATGGCTCCCTGGTGGCCGCCCGGCCCCTCGGTGAAAGCCATGGGCTGGTGGGGGAGGTGGCATCGGTCAATCCCGCCGTGCTCTTCCCGCTTCTGGAAGCGGGCTACATCCCCGTGATTTCCAGTGTGGCTCCCGATCTGGATGGGCAAGTGCACAACATCAACGCCGATACGGTGGCCGGTGAGCTTGCAGCGGCTCTTCAGGCCGAGAAGTTGATTCTCCTCACCGATACGGCGGGGATCCTGCGGGATCGATTGGATCCCTCCAGTCTCATCCGTCAGATCACCCTCAGCGAGGCTCGCACCCTCATTGCAGAGGGCGTGGTGCAGGGTGGGATGACACCCAAGACCGAATGCTGCATCCGTGCCCTGGCCCAGGGGGTCGGTGCTGCGCACATCGTGGATGGTCGGGTCCCCCATTCCCTCCTGCTCGAGGTTTTCACCAATGCCGGGATCGGCACCATGGTGGTTGGGAGTCCCAAGCGGTTGCACCCCTGAACGGCCATGGCCCAGGAGCCTCAAGACCTTTCCTCCGCCATGAACGAGGCCAGGGTGGCCATCGAGAGGGGAAACTACGGCAGGGCTGTGGCCTTGCTGGAACCCCTCTGCGAGCTCCATTCCCCCCAGAACCCTCCTGGGGACATCCTCCGCTTGCTTCTGGTCACGGCTCTGATGGGCCAGGGGCAGGGGGAACGGGCTGCGGCCTGCTGCCGCAGCCTCCAGAGCTGCTCAGACCCGCAGCGGCGCTCTCAGGCCAGGGATCTGCTTCAGGTGCTCGAGGCGCCCGCCCTCAGGCGACCCCGGGAATGGTCGCTCACCCTGCCCCGGCTGGATAAGGCTCCCCCCCTGGAGGGCATGGCATCCGCGCGCCGATCCTCCCCTCGCAGCACGGTGGAGGTTCCCCCCCCACCACCAGTGGGGCCGACCCGAAGCCACCTTGGTTTTTCCGCCATCGTGTTGCTGCTGCTGGTGGGACTCCTTTTG